>NHGT02000019.1 GCA_002170005.2 bacterium TMED144
TAGGGCTGATCAATTTCTAAATGACAGATTGAAAGAAATAGGTTTAAAAGAATAAAAATTAATCCAACTTACCTAACGTCTTTTCTCTTATTGCTCTAAACTCATTACCCTCTGACCATTGTGGCCATTCAGAATGCTGACTAATCGCATACCCAACTCTGAATAAAATTCGGGCATCTTGTTCAGTTCCTGCAAAATCCCAATCATCTAAAATTTCATCACCAACTTGATGATAAAAATCGGAATTATATCGTTTTTGCATTTTCAATCCAAAATCTTTACCCTTACCAACAACATCAATCCCTCCACCAACATACAATGATGGTATACCATTTTTAGCAAAAGGAAAATGGTCGGATCTATAGTAAAAGCCTTTTTCAGGAGAGGGATTTGGTATTAGATATTTTCTGTCTTGTTTGGCAGCGAATTCTAAAACTTGATCTAGGTTAGAATTCCCTTTTCCAACAACTATTAAATCTTTTGTTTTTCCATAAGTATTTCCCATTGCATCAATATTTATTACCGCAACGGTTTTTTCTAATGGATATAGTGGATTAATATTGTAATAACTTGAACCAAGTAATCCTTGCTCCTCTGCTGTTACAGCAAGGAAGAGTATGGAGCGTTTAGTTCCATTTTTCAATTTAGAAAAGGCTTTAGCTGCATCAATGACAATACCTGTGCCAAGGGCATTATCATTCGCACCATTATATATTTGATCTCCATCAAGTGATTTGTCTATTCCTATATGATCCCAATGCGCGGTGTAAATGATATACTCATTTTTCAAAATAGGATCATTGCCTTCATATTTACCTACGAAATTATTAGAACTAAATGTTCGAGATCTATTATCTATTCTACTAGTAAACTTTGTATTAAGCNCTACGGGTTTAAAATCTTTTTTTGATGATAATGTTTTTTGNTCATCAAAATTGTACCCACTCATAGAAAAAAGTTTATTTGCAGTTGATTTNGNNATCCAACCTTGAAATGATAATGGNGTTTTTGATGGATCCATTATCGTCAGCTGTTCACCCTTATAACTATTTTGGAGAACGCTAAATGGATATCCAGCAGCTTCCGTCTCATGAANAACAATGACACCTGCAGCTCCACGCCTCAAACCTTCTTCAAACTTGTAAGACCATCTACCATAATATGTCATTGCTTTACCACCAAAATATTCATCATCAAGNTCACCATTTTCCATCACTGGCGGATCATTGACNAATACGANTATTANCTTGCCTTTNACATCAACATTTTTGAAATCATTCCANTCGTACTCAGGAGCAAATACTCCGTAACCNCAAAAAATTATTTCTTTATTTANGAGATTCACTTTGTTCTTTTTGACAAATGAATTTCCAATAATATCCTTACCAGTCATCAAAACCGATCTTTCCTTATCTGAAATAAATTGAGCTCTAAGTTCTGATGTAACACCTGTCATTGTAGCTTTTTGTATCCATTCTCCATTAGGATTTCCAGGCTGTAATCCCATCTCTGAAAAATTGTNAATAAGATATTNAATGGTTTTTTCTTCACCATCAGTGCCAGGAAAACGCCCTTGAAATTCATCGGAAGATAATGTTGTGATNTGCGTTTCAAGNCTTNAAGATGTTATTGAAAGGTGCGCACTCAAAGCATCTTTATCACTAACATGCTTTTCCCAACCTTCTCTTTTATCGCTACATGCAATAAAAATCAAGGAACAAATGAAGATNTTTAGAAATGTTTTANAAGNCATAAAGACTCCAAAAGAATATTTTTGAAAAATGATTGGATAAATAATATTANTTAANTTTGATAATTTTATAATTAGTGATTCTAAAAATTAATAACAAAAAATATAATTTATTGAATCTTTTAACTTTTCATTTAAANCTCTTTGTCATGCCTATGTTTTTTCGCATCAGATATTATTTTTTTTGCCATTTCTTCTGCAATTTTAGGTTCTATTTGCAAACCTTTGNCTTTNTNCTCCCTNTTNTTTCTGGAAAAAAATAAATANAGTGCAAAAGCCACTAAAGCAAAAAATAAGAATNCATNATATTTATGGTTAAAAGATAAATANGATGTCGAAATTATAAATGAAAATACAAATAGCGAAACNATANGCTTGGTAANATTTTTTTTCATTAAAATTTTCAAGTGTATTTNTTTTTACATNAAAGTATCAAAATTTAAGTATTTATATGTAAAAAATGAATATTGAGTATTAATTTTAGAACATGATAATATGTGAATTAAGGGGAATTGTATTCGACATAAAAGCATNTCCGATCAACTCTGATGTCTTTACTGAATTACAGCANATTAAAAAANAGCGCTCTNTTGGGCTAGCCGATATCATNAATGGAGGNGATCTTCNGTTTGATGTNACNAAACTTNAACCTCATTTTAATNTAAGNGGTGCCAAATTTNATAAAGATACGNATNTAATTNTAACAGCACTAGATGATGANTATTATGGNGAAGGNTATAGTTTTTATAGAAGTAAGATNAATAAGATAAAGATNAAAGAGCATAATTTTATTAATATNGAGCAAGANGAACAGTTTTTATTATTATCAATNAANCACCAGNTTGGNTTATANCATCAATTNGAACTNAATGAAAGCATCCAATCATTNAANCATAANGAACTATCAATCGAATCAAAAACTTTTTTAACNAAACCCGTNNTNAAGNTGGGNTTAGATCTATTTTATAAAGANNTCAAACTNAAAANAAGAAATAGCGTTGGCTTTGAAAATAAAATCAAACAAATAGTTATAATCGAACCCAAAAAAACCCAATTTTTTAATAAAACTACATATAAAAAAGTAGTTGATTCAAGTTTGGTAAGATTATAGTACTAGGTTAAGCGAATAATTTATTTTTTTAAAAAATCAGGTAATTGATCTTTGTCAGAAAAGATGGAATTAGCATTAGAACTTTGAACTGCATCATACAATTCTGATCGATATATTTTTGTGGATCTTGGCGCATCGATACCTATTTTCAGTACATTTTTATCTAGATCNAGNATGCTGATTTTAATATCCTTACCAATTAATATCTTTTCACCTTTTTTCCTACTCAATACTAGCATTTAAGACGCTACCTCTTCTTCAGTATTCTTCAAGTTTGCGTCATCGTTTGTTTTTAAATCATCATGATCAATAATTGGTTGATAACCTGTTTTTGATGAGTGATTTACGACTAAAGGTGCTTTGGTGTTTATAGTTACCTGCTTATTGCTAAATCGACAAATAAAATATATGGTATCCTCTTTAGAAATATAATTTTTATAAATATTTAACAGNTCATNTNTAGACANTTCAGCGGGNNTTANNTNATTATTTTTAACNGGCAANATAATCATTCCNATNTCNGGNTTCTGCAATGATTGTANANCCATAAATGGNTCATAACTTTTAATTGGAGCTATGATAAAGTCTGATAAATCTTCAAATCCTGGAATACCTTCTTCAAATGATAATAAATCATCCTCTTTAATAGTTTCTAAATTATCACTAAGTAATTTATAGTGTCCCTCATTCAATACATCTTGGTAAACTTTAATTTTGTCCATTAACGTAAATAATCCATTATATTTAGTTTCAATACATCTGCAGCAGTTTGCATTGCAGCTCTGTAGGCTATTTCTTGTGAATTGTAAACCGTAATTGCCTCCGCAAGATCAACGTCTTCAGNCTCTGATAGTAATGATGACAGATTCATATTTGCAGTATCCAATCTATTTTGAGAAAGATAGATTTGATTCTCTTTATAGCCNAAGGACGTTGAAATCTGATTTATGTCTTCTAANAGTGAATTTACATCATCAAGATCATCTTTCACCTGAGAAGATCCATCTGTCATAGCTGCTTTTAAATTCTTAGCAATTGTAAAAATATTGGTATCCATCACTTCTTGCCCAGATACATTNATAGCGAGCGACAAATTTTCTGATAGCTTATTATTTATATTGGATGCGTTGCCATTGTATGAAATCGATCCATCATTAGCCACGCTAAAAGCATTTTCAACTTTGGTCTTTGTTCCAGCAAATAGTTTTTTGCCAAGATAGGACTGATTCAGAATATCNATTGTATCATCNATGATATATTGAATTTGATCTGATANCGCTTGCCTNCCACTTGTNGTTAAATCATCACNAGCNCCTTGAAGAGAAATNTCTCTTAACNTNGATNCATTAGTTGATAAATTNTCAATAGCATTTCTTGTTGTCATAACCCAAGCATTGGCACTGGATGCGTTTTTTAAATATTGATTATTTTGATTTATTTGTTTTGATAATCTTTTAGCCTTTGAAAAGGATTCCGGGTCATCTGAAATCTTTGCATGTTTTTTCCCAGTCGAAATTCTTCGCTGAGATTCATTTAATTGTTCNCTATTATTCTTTAANCCNTCNATAAGGTTCTTAGAAATCATGGATTGAGTTATTCGCATAATAATATCCTATTAAACAAGTTGTAAGATAGTTTTCATTATCTCATCAACAGCTTGAGCTACTTTNGCAGCCGCTTGATATGCTCTTTCATACTTCAACAGGTTTGTCATTTCCTCATCAAGCGAAACACCTGAGTATGAAGCTTTTTGTGCTCTAAGTTGGGTAATAATCTTATCTTGATTTTGGCTTATAAAATTCTCTTTATTGCCATCAACTGAAACATTTGTAACTAAAATCTGATAATTATCATCAATCGACCTTCCAGTTTCATCATCTATTGTTGATCTAATATTTGCAATTTCTTGAGCAATTGATCCNTCACCAATCGTATTTTGAGCAGANGATGTTGCTATTAAGGAAAAATCATCTTTTAAATCATTATTTAGTTGGATGTTCTTAGCTTTGGTACCTCCAAAGAAGTTATTTCCAGTAGAATTATTCAATCCATAGCCGGTAGAATGTTTTTCATTTACTTTATCAATGATTGATTTTGCAATGTCATCTATTTCATTCTTGTATGATTTTAAATATTCATTGTTAAATTCTAGCACACCCCCTAATTCACCTGAATTAATATTGACCTTATCTCCTCTTCCAGTAGTTATCTCTATCTTTTGTAAGGATCCTGAATCAGCAGAGTTGACACTAAATTTCGTTACTTCAGATCCATTTATAAGACTATAACCACCACTTCTGACGGATTTTCTNCCTGTTTCATCTTCTTTTATCTGGATATTGATTAGTTTTGAAAGATCGTTAATGATTATATCTTCTTTGTCTAATAACTCAGCGGATCTATTTGCAGTTCTATTTACTACTCCCAATTGGTCAATCAAAGCATTGATTTTAACAACTTTATCTTCCGCCATTGATGCAGATTCTCGAGATAGATTTTCCATTCTATCATTAATATTATTAAAACTGTTGGCTAGTTGCTCACCACTATTACCTACCAATATTCTTTTTACTTCGCTCTCTGGATCATTGGATAATTCATCCCAAGAATTCCAGAATTTTTCCATAACATTTGAAAGACTGCCTTCACCAGGCTCACCGAATATAATTTCAACATTTTTAAATAAAGAGCTTTGAACATTTGCTCTGCCATGCTCTTGATTTTCAAGTCTTATTTGATTTTCTAGAAATTTATCATGAACTCTCTCTACGTTTTGACTAGAAATTCCAGTTGATTTAAAATTAAAATCAATCTTTCTTCTAGAGAAATTTTCATTGTTAGCATTGGTGATGTTCTGAGCAGTGACATTTATTGCTGCCTGCTGGTTGCTTAATGATCTTCTTGATGCTTCGTATATACTTGTTATAGACATCTTAAACCTGTATGTCCAAAACCTTATGTTCTAGTTTTGACTCACTAAGCAAACCATCGTTATTATAATTAATAGAGGTACTATCCTTTCTATCAATAAACAAAGAAACTAAATTTTTAATGTGCTCAACAGAGGCTGATAGAAGATAATCGTTTTCTCTTCCAAGTTCGGTTACTCTCATTGCAGAAGATTTAAGTTTGTAATAAAGCATCTCTAGCTCATTAGATCTTTTAGAATCGAAAACCTTAATGAGTGATTTCATGGTATGAGTGCTATTATCGTTCATTTCATTCAATATCAGCTTTGTTATAGCATCTCTTTCAGTTTGATATTTCTTAGCTAAAGCTGAAGAGGATTGAATTTCTTCAACAATAGATTTCAAATTGTCTATGTTTCCTTTGAGAATACAATCCTGTTTTTGTCTGAAAAGATCAATTATGGTCTCGTAAACAGCTAATTCTTTGGTGAGAACAGCTGTTATATTTTTGTATTGTAGGTCAATGTTATTCATTTTGAATTCATTTCTTTTAATTTCATTAGTTCAATTATATTTATAAAATTATCTGCATTGTTTTTCAACGATTCAAGATCGGGTCCGAAAGTTTTTTCAGCAAGGCTTGTATAGATAGTCTCAGATAATCCAAAACCCCCTTGCTCTGCAATAGAATCAGCCATGACTGTACTGAACATCATAGAGGACAGGTTGTTATCAGAGCTTTCATCGATCTTTACCTTTTGGATGGTTTTTTCCATTTCCTTAAAAACAAAGTTTAAGAAAGCTGCTTCCATNTTCTCNGTACTNTCTTTNAGCTTGATATCCTTNGATCGATTAGTTTGATCGATAGGAGTATTCAATAGTTGGTTATGTATCTTAATATCGTTCATATTATTATAAGCTTTGCTCTTAAAGCGCCCGCCTGATCGATCGCTTGAAAAATGGCAATGATGTCTCTTGGACTTAATACCATTCCGCCATTTAAAGTATTCGCTAGATCCTGAACGGATGTTGACCTTCTAAAATATTCAACTGGCTGAACTGTCTCTGCAGCCTCTGCGGTAGTATTTGTAGTTGTAGCAGGTGTACCTGCAGCAATTGTAGCTGTTCCAGGGCCCGTCTGGTTGATCTGCATGGCATTTTCTTCTTCTTCTTTGATCTGGATGACCAAACTACCATGAGATACCATAACTGGTTCTAAAATNACATCACCTCCAGCGACTACTGTACCAGTCCTCTCGTTTATAATAACCCTGGCTTCAGTATATGCAAATGCANTTCGCTTTTGCAGTTCACTTATTAGTTCAGGAACATAATTTGGATTATTTTCTAATAATTGTTCATCTAAATTGACCTCAACTACACCTGAACTAAGAACTTTAGCATCAACTGGTGAAGATCCACCCTCTGGGGTAAAGCNGATCATGCTCCCTTTTATATCAACAGCAGTGTTATAGTCAGGATTGTGAAGAATAAAACGTAATTTTTTCTCAGATGAAAAATCCATAATTTCTGGTTTTGTTACCAATGAAGCACCATTGGGTACCCTTCCAGTTAATGCATGATTCTTCTTGATTTGATCTCCACCTCCAGAGTCCGCATTATATCCACCTATTGAAATTGGGCCCTGTGCCATTCCCCATATTTTACTGGGATTGTCTCCTGCCTTTAAAGGAGCCATTAAAAGAACACCACCCTGCAAACTTGTAGCATCTCCAAGTGATGCAACATTAACATCAAATTGAGAACCTATCATACCCCATGACGGTAATTCTGCGGTTACCATGACAGCTGCTACATTTCTTGTTCTNAATCTTTGGTTTGGGACAGTGATACCAAAATTTTCTAACATGTTACTTATGGTTTGTACAGTAAATATTGCTCCTTGAGTTCCGGTGGCTCTATCGCCAGTTCCATCCAAACCTACAACCAGTCCATAACCAATTAATTGTTTTTTACCCGTATCCTCTACGTATGTAAGATTTTTTATCAATACCTCAGATGCACTTTGTCCTGGCTGTCCTAGCGCTATTGATATTGTGAATAAAGATATTATTATTTTTTTCATTGAGATGCTCCTGCATTATCATCTGATGAATCATTTGTATCTGAAGAATTAGGATCATCAGATGGTAAACCATTTTGGTATTGCATCGCCAATCCTACCATAGCAAGACCCAAAATAGCTGTACCTAACTTTCTAAAGCGCCTTGGAGGTGCTACCATGTTTTTTAATGGACTGCCTTTTAAATATTCTATTTCAGCATCAGCAATGTTATATGAATAAATTGTATTATTTGTGGTTATATCTCTTTCTCTGATCAGTCCACGTATTCTTATAAAATTCTTCTCACCATTAATTGTTACTTCTCTTTTTCCTTCAATCCTGAATGTNCCAGGATTTAATCTATTTTTTTTATCTTCTAAAATTGTAACAGANACCTTNGCTTCTAATCTATCTTTGATCTGNGANCCTTCATTNCCATCCATNTTGCTAGAAGTNGAGCTTTGAGCTCCAAANAANGGAAGGTATTTTGAAAATGTACCACTAACACTTCCATCTAAGGACATTCCAGCATTGGAAGAAACATTAGTACGGGATTCTCTAGATGCATTTGATGTTTCAGTTACTAAAACTGTCAAGACATCACCTGCTTGTCTACCTCTTACATCTTGATAGAAAGACTGAAAGCCTTGACTGTATGAAATATTCAAAAAAACAGTAATGATAAATATAATTTTCATTTATTTAACTCCACGAGTATTGATTTGTCAGAATTAATAGTTCCTGAAAAGGTTTGACGGCTATTATCAAGCGCTACTTTTATAGTTTCACCTATATTACCTTTATTACGGGTTTTACCTGAAAGTTCAACAATAATATTTCCATTCTTAAGTCTGACTTGTACAACCTCTCCGCGTTGAAGATCAGGTCTCTTTTCATACATAGCTTTCTTCAAAATTGTGCCTTCTGGAATAAAACGAATAGTTTCAAGATCTTTTGAGATTGGAAATTTGATAGCAAATTCATTATAGTTTCTATCTAGCAATAAAGTTTTTAGTTCGAAATCCTTTTTATTAAGAAGTCTTCTGTATTTCACTGGCTTTGATGCAACATAAACACTTTTTTTAATTGCTGCATTGATAGTAACAGGCAACCGATTATTTCCATTGGTAGTTGCCATTAAGGTCTGATGACCAAGTTTTAATGAATTCTTCAAAAGAAAATGATATTTTCCTTTTGCCATGTTTTTTGGATAATGATAAATCTCTATAAAAACATTTGATGTATCAACACTGAAATTCTTTGAGAACATATCTTTCAATGAATATCTTAATTTATTTTTTACAACAACATCTGATCCAAACAAGTTGGATACCAATGTGATTAAAAAGATGCTTTTCTTGCTTATACTCATTAAAAATTATCTTTTAAGGTTGTTAGTCATTGATAAGAGTTCATCTGCAGTTTTAATAGTCTTTGAATTTACCTCATATGCTCTTTGAGCAGATACCAGATTGATCATCTCGGTTACTACATCAACATTTGATTTTTCAAGGTAACCTTGATTTAATTGACCTAAACCGTCCTCTCCAGGTGTTCCAAAAAGTGGTTGACCTGAAGCTTCAGTTTCTCCATAAAGATTGCCACCTAAGCCTTTTAAGCCGGCAGGGTTTACAAAACTAACTAATTCAATTTGTCCGACTTCAATAGATTGTACTTGACCATCTACGACAGCTGAGACAACCCCATCTAAACTTACATTTATGGATGAAGTGTTTTCAGGAAGATTAATCTCAGGAAAAAGTTTTAGACCTGTACCTGTGACTATTTCACCAGAACTATTTATTTTTAATGATCCGTCACGTGTGTAAGCAAAGGTCTTATCAGGCTGTTGGACTTGAATAAATCCTTTACCATCAATTGCTAAATCCAATGGATTACCTGTTTCCTCAATATTTCCTTGTGAAAAAGAACGGAATGTTGATACTGGTTTATTTCCAAGTCCAATTTGAATAGACGCTGGTTTTTCCATTCCATCTTTTTTGCTCGCATCTCCAGATTCAATATTTTCATATAATAAATCTTGAAATTCAACACTGCTCTTTTTGAATCCAGTTGTGTTAACGTTAGCAAGATTGTTAGCAATGTTATCAACATTCAACTGTTGTGCTGACATTCCCAGTGCTGCTGTTTTTAATGATCTTAACATATTTTACCTCTTATCTGTATTTACCAACTTCATTAGTGGCTTTTTTCAAAGCATCATCTATGCTTCGTACTGCACGTTGTGTGCTTTCAAAATTTCTTTGGGTCTCAAGCAATTGTACCATCTCAACCATTGGGTCTACATTTGAACCCTCAAGACCTCCTTGTATAATTCTAAAATCCTCAAGCTCAATCAAATTTTCGAGGTCATTGTTTGCATACTGGCTATTACCTGATTTATTTATTTTCTCATAATCATTAAAGTCTACAATCAATAATTGATCGATGAACTTATCATTTAAAAATACCTCACCAACTTGAGTGATATTGATATTACTTATTTTCTCTTCTTCGCTAGGCTTTAGATTTATGGTACCCTTTTTACCCATGACTCTATCACCATTAAGGGTTATCAAAAAACCTTCCTCATCAATTTTAAAATGCCCATCTCTTGTAAAAGAACTATTACCTTCTAAATCCATAAGTGAAAAAAAACCCTTTCCACCGATCGCTAGATCTAATGGGTTACCGGTNTCTTTCATGGTTCCTGGTCTGAAATCTGTTTTGACAGTTTCTGGAAAGGTAGATTTATCATTCTCTTCTAAATATTGAACAAAGAAATGATCTTTCTTAAAACCATTTGTACTGATGTTAGCTAAGTTATTTGCAGTGACATCAGTTTTCTTTAAAAGAGCTGTCATGTTTTGTTTTAAAGTGTCTAGGTTAATTTCCATACTGATTAAACAAACAATTAGTATGCCAAATTTGAATGAAGCTTTCTTAATTCCTTTAAAGTCTTATATTACTTCATTTATAGAAAATAAATACTATCTTAAACTATTTTTCTAAAGAATAAAAGGAAGGAAAAGATTTATTATTTTTTAGGAATATTTTTCCCGATCAAGAACTAAAGCTTGTTTTCAATATTATTTATATTACCCATCAAGTCTTTGCTTTTGTTCAAGATTTTTTTAAGGGTCATGGATATTTTATTTCTATCTATGGTATTAGATGCTAGTGATAAAAAATCAATTAGATCGTTTATTTTTTTGAAATTATCTTTTAATTCATTTACTTCATCTGAAATTTTATTGATAGATAAATCTTCTTTATAACCTTGTTTAGTCTTTTGCTGCGTTTTTAAATAAAGTAGTGGCGAAAAAAGATCGCGAAATAAATTTATATCATTTTGTAATTCTTGCGATGAATATCCTTTTTTATTTGTGCAAATATTAATCGTACATATGTTAAAAGAATTAAATGTAAAAGGTATTGACATAAAAGAATTATAAATGAGCCCATCTACAACTATTGGCTTTTTCATATCATTTAAAATTAACAAATGTTTCGAATCAAGATTCACACCACTACCAGAGATGGTTAAATCCTGTAGAAGTTGTACTTCATCCTTGGNACTTGAATAAACATGTGTTTTATTATTATTAATGTATTGATAAATAGAAATACCTTCAAAATCAACAAAGCGATTAAAGGTTACTGAAAAAGTTTTCCAATCGATAATTTCGTTTGAATCTTTAACATTCAATACATTGAATAAATCCGTTATTTCTTTTTTATTTAATTCAGACACTNCTGTTATGAATATCCATCAGGTTCAATAACTGTTCTCTTTCATTGGAAACATATTGTGGAAGGTTAATAGAAAAAACTGAGCCTTGTCTTTTTTTTCTAGCCGTGATAGTACCGCCAAAACCTTCAATAACCTCTTTAGCTAATGGAAGGTTTATACTGCTTGAGCCCTTATCTATATTTGTAAAATTAAAGCAATTGCTATAAAAATTGGAATTTTCATTCATAAAATTATTATCAAATATAATGGAGGCTATATTTCTATTTTCTTTCATCAGTTTTATTTTCAAATCTTTCTGATAATCAACTTCTTTGTAAGATAGAATGCTATTTAATACTTTTGTAAATGAATCTATTAATAGGTCAGATTTAGCTAGACAATAAATATCCTCATTTGGAATAGATAGGTGCATTTTTACATTATTTTTTTGAAACTCNTAATTTAGGTTTTTTGAAATTGTTTCTAATATATCATTTAAGGCNAGTTGTTTGTACTCATTGGTTTCTGCGCTTTGCGAATAGCTTCTAGTTAGATCAACCACATCTATTATNCTTTGAGAATAATTTTTTAATTCATCGATGTCNTTAGATAATTGGNTATCTGAGTTAACGTATTTTTTTCTTATGAGATCAATTTTAAGATTTAATGCTAGCAATGGTTGAGAGATTTCGTGGACAAGACTAACGAGACTATCACTAAAGCTATTTAAATTTTCTTTTGTTATAGATACATAGCGAGACTGTTCATTTTCTCTAGTTATTAGATTTTCAAAGGTTGTATTTGTTATGGTTATAATAACAAATTCGATAACATTNGATTTATTTAATATTGGATTAAATCCAATTCTAGCATTAACAGAATCATTCTTAATTTTAAAAGTAAAGTCAGACAAGAATGGTTTAATTCTTGTTTTGAAATCATCCTGATTTAGTTGATTGAATTCTTTGCCATTATAACTGTTCTGAGCAATCAACTTCAATAAATTTTGTTTATGTAATGAATTAAAATCAGCCCGAAATAATTTTAGCGCAGATCGATTAGCATATTGAATTTTACCTTTTTTATTGCAGATTAATATAGCATCATTTAATGATTCTAAAATAGATACAGTAACTGCATAATCATTAAATGCGATATTTGATTTTTTATCATTCATCTTTATACATCTTATAATCTAGGTACATAACTGCTTGATCGTAGGAAAGATCTTGATCTTTCATTACAAAATCTAATTTTTCATCATTGGACATTGTTGAAAAAACTTCAAGTTCTTTTTCAAATGATAAGATTTTTTTATCATTTAATTCTTTATCATCTGATATAATTTCTGATTTCGACTTATCTTTAAATAAAAATTTTGAAATAAAGGATTTGATTTTTGATTCAATTAAGGAATACAAATTTTGGTTAAAGCTTGTTGAAAAATATTTTCTAACCAATATTACTGATCCATAAAGAAAAAATATTACTGCTGATAATATCACTAAAGACATAAAAACAATACTAACAATTCTATAGGTTTTAAATTGTATAGATTTTTCCCAATTACTTAAGAGTGCTGCATTGGCTGCTTTAAGTTTTTCACTAGATTCTATNTTTGATGATGAANTTNTTATANTTTCTTTAAAAGTTAAAAGNCGAATTGCTTCATCCCTTTTTTNAAAAGAAANTGAATCAATTAGCCAGCCTCGCGCTGTCTTTGTGCCGCTGATCCTATATGCTTCNTCTATAGTAGACTTAATCTTCCTTCCTTTTGGTGTGCCTANACCTACTTCTTTTAATTTTAAATTTGCTTCTTTTATAGTAGAAAACTGATATAATGAGGAATTCTCTTGAGAAATCAAGAATGAAAAAAATAAAAGATTTATTATAAATCTATACAATAGAAAAATTACTTTTGTTCGTTTTCAATGAACTTAGTTTTGATTTTAATAATTCTAATGTACTTTTAAGAATTTGAGAGACCCTTCCATCAGATACATTAAGTATAGATCCAATTTCAGATATTTTTAATTCTTCATAATAATAAAGAGCCAATACTAATCTTTGTTTCTCAGGAAGGTCTTCAATAGAATTTTTTAAAATTGTCTTTTGTTCTTTCTTATCTAGTTCTCTTTCCGGAGAGTCATCCTGGGATGGTAGCATCTCATGATAAGAAAGACTATCTTCGTCGCTATTTGAAACCATAGGGGAGTCAAGAGAAATATTAGAATTAAGCTCATAATTATTAATCGCTTGATTTACATCATTAACTGAGGTTCCTATGTCATTAGCAATTTCGTTCACCGATGGTTCGCGGTACAGCTTCTTGGATAGAGCATCTCTTGATTTATCTATAGTTTTGTATTTTTTTATCTGATCTCTAGAAATAGTATTATTCTTTCTAATTGCATCAATAATGCTTCCATGTACCCTAGTATAACAATAAGATTTAAATGTTGTTTTTAATTCTGGGTCATACTTATCAAGTGAGGACAATAAACCCATAACGCCATTTTGAAATAAATCCTCTTTCGATAAAATATTTTGGTAAGAATCAATAGGTATTTTATTTATAACATGATTCACTAAAGGCAAAAAAGCAAGCACAACCTTTTCCTTANTATCATTAGTAGGATTATTAAAATAATCGATGACCATTTTTTGCCCATCTTCTTTCTTATTATTATTGACTGACACTTTTTATTTAGTCTTTCTTTCTTGGAAACATAAGATATGCTCCCCATCTCATAAATAATCCTGCACTAAAAAAAATAAATAAAACACCCAACATAACAAAAGCAGCTCTAAACAGTGAAAAACTTAGAGAATTATTTTGCATAACTAAATTAACCAAAAGTGTAANTGATGCCAAAAAACCCGCGGATAAATAAGGNATCTTTCCCATTTAAGCTCCTATCTCAAAGTGTCTGTTTTGCATAAATCTGTCAAATAGATTAGAATTTNTATTTACTAATGAATCGATTTTAAGTTCGAGGATATGTCTCAAAATAACTTTCATATGACTAATAGATGATGATTGAGGACTGTCAATCGCCAAAGGAGACCTTTTTCTCACTGCGCTTGCATATTCTTCATCTTTAAGCAATGAACCGCCCCAAACAATCTCGGAAGATAGAAATCTTTGAACCATTAAGTTCATTTTCTTAAATAACGACCAACCAGATTCATCTGATTCAACACTATTTGATATCATGATAACAGGAGCTTCTATTTTATTATTTTTAATAATTTTTATCATACCATAACCATCTGCAATGGATGAAGGGTCAGGTGTGACAACCAATATAATTTTATCTGCACCAAATACAAATGACATAACAGTATTATGAATGCCTGCTGCAGTATCTACAAAGATCATATCATAATCATTTTCAATCTGAGAAAAGGAATTTCTAATTTTATTCAAGGCCTTGTCTTCTGAAGCAAGAAGATTGTCCACTGCGCTTGCAGCTGGTAAGATATCAAGACTAGCAGGCCCTTTTTCGATAATATCTTTTAATTCAACTTTTTCACTTAAAACGTCTGCAATGGTATACTTGGGTTGAATACCTAATAGAAGATCAACATTTCCAAGATGTATATCTGCATCTACCAAAAGAACCTTTTTATTTAATTGGGATGCTAAAATAGATAAATTAACTGATAAACTGGTTTTACCAACCCCACCTTTTCCACTAGTAACAGCGATAATTTCAGGTCCACTGTCAATCGAAGATTTTTTAAATATCGAATTTTTATTCATTGTTAAATGGTCTCAAATATTGATTTTAAAACGTTGCTAGAATTACCCAACATAATATCCTTGGGNATACCTTGACCATTTGACAATGCTNNAACNGGAACATTTATTTCATTCATAACAGATGCAATTTTACCAGGCTTGACAGTTTCATCTAACTTAGTAATACATAATGATGTGATACCGTGTAAACGAGTGATCACAGATTGAAAAAATAGGTCATCAATATCTTGGTTCGCTGGTAAAACCAAAATTTTTTCGTCAGGTTTGAGCAAATCGATTATTTTTTGGAGCTCAGAGACCTTGTTCTTAAAGTTCATACCTCTACCTGGGGTATCAACTAATATGACATCTTTATCTGAAAAATCTTCCATAATCAGTGGAAGCTTACCAACAGTTTCTGCTAGTCTGGATTCAATCCCGCTGATTTTTGAGAAAGATTCTATTGGATAATAGCCACCAGACTTAAAACTGTCTGTAGAAATAATACCTACATTTTGTTTGCCAAAGAATTTTTCACTTGCTGCCATCTTTAAGATCATAGATGTTTTGCCACATCCTGTTCCACCTAAAAATAATATTAATCTTTGCTTCTTTTTTTTGAGTTTTTCTGGTTTGCATAGCGCTGCAATATCTTTTTTAATGACGTTAAGTATTTCATCTTCAGAAACGTCTCTTTTATCAGCAAGTTTGATATAGCTTTTCCTTACTAAGCTCTCTGAATGCTCAACTGTGAAGCCTAAAGATCTCAATTTTTCATGGACTAAAGAAAAATTGTCAGGAAAGTCAGGCAAAGCTATCCTTCTAAATCTTTTGTTCATTTCACTTAATTCATCTCGCAAAAACTTAATATCATCGGTCAATCTATTGGTCAATGCCATATCTTGATTATCGGGAATATTTTTCTTTGCGCTACTTAATATGCTGTCGAATGATTTTGGTTTACCGCTTTTATTGTAGGTTTGAATTGTTCTTTGGAGATTTTCGATTGCATTCGAATTCGTATTTTGACCAACTGTTACTTCATACAGTTTTTCATTAGGGTTTTTTTCATTCTGAACCAATTTTGAATCTAAAATGATGATATCTTTACCTAGTGTGTTTTGGGCAAGCTTTATTGCATCTTCTTTTCTCTTTGCTCTAATCACTTTTTTCTGCATCTTTAATTAGGAAACTGCACTGAGCCAACTGATCTTAAGTTGGTATCTGGATTTAATTCAGAATAAGACAATACAGAAAGTTCAGGCATTATCGGTTCAACAAACTTTTTCAATTGTTTTCGAATCTGAGGAGATACCAATAATGTTGGCTTTGCACCATTTCCAACCATATCGCCTACATTTTCATTTATAGATTTAAATAATTTCTCAACCTGATTAGGAGCAAATCCTAAATTTTGCTGACTTAGCCCACCCTCTTTCATCAAATTGGAAATATGATCTTCCAATGATGGGTCCAATGTAGATACAAACACCTCATCGTTATCATTTTTAAATGATTCAGTGATAGTGGCTGATAATGCCATTCTTACGTACTCCGTAAGAATCTCAGGATCTTTAGTTATTGCTGAATTATCAGCAAGCGTCTCTAAAATCATTACAATATTTCTAATAGGTATACCTTCTTTTAAAAGATTTTTTAAAACTTGATTAACCGTACCCAATGGTAGAATATCAGGAATGAGGCCATCTACTACCGCAGCATGGGTTTCTTTTAAATGGTCAAGAATTTTTTGAGTTTCTTGCCTGTCGAGCAGTTTATAAGCATGCGTTCTAAGAACTTCCATAAGATGTGTTGCAATTACTGCAGGGGGCTCAACTGTTGTATATCCAGAAGCTTCTGCGATTTCCTTTTGCTCTTCAGTGCACCATTTTGCAGGCAAGCCGAATGTTGGTTCAATTGTATCAACACCAGTAATATTTGAATCCGGGTCAGGATTTAGAACCATATAATAGTCAAGCATTACATCACCACTTACTATTTCAATCCCGTGTATTTTAAATATATATTTTTTTGAATCAAGTTGTATGTTATCTCTGATTCTAATTGGAGGAATTAACATTCCAAGTTCAATAGCAAGACTTTTTCTGATGGTTGAAATACGATCTAGTAAATTGCCGCCTTGACTTGCATCCACTAAAGGTATCAATCCATAACCGATTTCAATTTCAAAGGGGTCTGGATGTAAAAAGCTTTCAATTTTTTCATCCTCAACTTCTACCTCTTCCGCATCTTCTTCGCTATCAAGTTCTAATTTCTTTATTATAGCATTTTGAGATAAGAATCCTCCAACAGCAACAATTGTAGCCATAATTGCAAATGGCAAAAAAGGTAAACCCGGTACTAAGCCTAATATTCCTAACACGCCCGATGAAACTATAACAGCTCTTGGTTGATTTGAAATTTGTGAACGAATGTCTTCACCAAAGTCTGAATCACCAGTTGCTCTAGTGACAATAATACCTGCAGCAGTTGATATAATAAGCGCTGGTAATTGAGCAACNAAACCATCACCAATGGTTAAGAGAGTAAATTTTTGTGCTGAGGCTGAAAAGGTCATCCCCATTTGTGCTACACCAATCAGNAGNCCACCAACAATGTTAATNCCTGTCATGATCAAGCCTGCTACNGCATCCCCTCTNACAAATTTACTTGCTCCATCCATTGCACCGTGGAAGCTGGCTTCTTGGGAAATAATTTCCCTTCTTTCTTTAGCCTCTACATCATCAATAAGTCCTGCATTCAGATCAGCATCAATAGCCATCTGCTTTCCAGGCATTGCATCTAAGGTAAATCTTGCTGAGACTTCAGCAATTCTTCCTGCACCTTTAGTGATAACGACGAAGTTAATTAATACTAAAACTAAAAATATTACAATACCAACCACATAATTACCACCTGCTACAAAACTACCGAATGACTCAATTATTTCGCCAGCATAACCTTTTCCTAAAATTAGTCTAGTGGTTCCAACATTCAATGATAACCTAAAAAGAGTTATAATGAGAAGAACNCTTGGAAAAACCGAGAATTGAAGAGGTTTATTNACGTACATAGAGACAAAAAGAATAACTAAAGCTCCCGTTATATTCATNACCAAAAAAACGTCCATTAAAAATGTTGGCATAGGAAGAATCATAATGCCAATNATCATCATTACAATAGCAGCAACAATGATATTGCTTGNATTGTTAAGNGGGTTATTTAATAAAGGTTTTTCGTTCTGTGCCATTTAATATTNTTATCTTTTNTTTTTCATTGTNAAAACTTTCGCTAANATTTCTGCAACTGCTTGATAGAAAATCGCTGGTATTTCCATGCCTACCTTCAAAGATTTAAACAAATTTCGTGCCAAAGGTTTATTTTGGATTATCGGGACACCTGCTTCTTTAGCAACCTCTCTTATTCTTTCNGCAATCTTTCTTTGNCCCATCGCTACAATTTTTGGAGCAGAATCTTTGCTTCCTTGTTCATATTTTAATGCAACAGCAATATGGGTAGGGTTGGTGACTACTACAGTAGCATCAGGAACTTCTTGGATCATACGATTTCTGCTAAGNCTTTGCTGGACTGATTTAATACGTGATTTAATTTCAGGATTACCCTCATACCTCTTTTGTTCATCTTTGATTTCTTGTTTGGTCATCATTAGCTTCTTCTGATGATCATATCTTTGCCACGCATAATCGGCTATTGCTACAAAACTTAGAAAAACAACGATTCTAAGGGTGATTTTAAGCATTACCTCGCCAAAAAAACTGACGATGGATTGAGGTAATAACAATATTAAATTGTCAAGGCTATTTACCGTTGAAAGGATGACTGTATAAGCAATTCCTCCAACAATTAAAATCTTTAGAATTCCTTTGATGAGTTCAATAATTGATCGCATAGAAAAAATGCGCTTCAGTCCCTTGAGAGGGCTTATTTTAGAGAGTTTTGGTTGCAACGCTTTGGAGCTAATTAAAAAACCGGCTTGTCCAAAATTTGCTATGAGACCTCCTAACATTACAACTAGAAGAANAGGAAATAACATGAAAAAAAAGTTAATAAATCCAGATGTTACCTGAGAGGAATAATTATCTGCAGATACATTTATCAAATGAAGATTCATATAAGTAGAATTAAATAAACTTGCGATTGCTGACAATAAACCAGAGCCAAAAAAAGTTAGTGACAATATACCAAAAATTAGAACAGCTGCAGAGTTAACATCCGTACTTTTAGCATAATTGCCTTCCTTTCTTGCTTCTTGTATTTTCCGCGGGGTNGCCTTCTCTGTTTTTTGTCCTTTATCTTGTTCTTCAGCCATTTTAACTAGATCCTAAAACTTGATATAAGTTCATTTGTTATCATGGTTAAGTCGTTGAATATCACATCAAACATGGATTGAAAAATGTTAACAGAAAAAATTAGCATTATAATTCCAACACCTATTTTAATAGGCAAAGCAACAAAAAAAATATTCATTTGAGGCATTACTCTNGCCATAAAACCAATTCCTGTATCAATCAATAAAAGCATTATCATTGCGGGTGCTGCGAATTGTAACCCCTTCAAAAACATCATAGAGCCACCCCTAATAATTGCTTGTCCAGTTTGATCTGATAATTGATTTAATCCTAATGGAATTATTTCAAAATGCCTAACCATNGTCTCTATTAAAAATAAATGTCCATCAGTTGAAAACAAAAATAATATAGCCAATAACATTAAAAATTGACTTACNATNGGTACTTGCTGTCTTGTGGTTGGATCTATGATGTTTGCATACGCAATNCCCATTTGNAATCCNATCATTGATCCAGCAACAGAAAATGCTTCGAAAACAATCTTAGTGCCAAAACCCAGTATAAAGCCTAGCAAGGACTCTGTAATAACAAGGAGTGCAAATTCCCAAATTGAATTAATATTTAAATCAGTTGAATTTGATANAGANGAGCCTATAATNAGCGCAAAAGANAAAGCTATCAAACTTCGNAATCTATTGTTNATTAAAGCGTGACTGAAAATCGGCATTATAATCATCATTGTTGTCAATCGAACAAAAACCAATAGATAAATTGGAAGAATCGTTTCAATATTATCAATGAGATCAAACATTTAATTACATTTTGCTTATTTCGCTAAAAATCAGTTCTGTATAATTGACTAATAANTCTANAAACCAATTGGTTAAAAGTAATAAAACAATTCCGACAGCTAAGATCTTTGGGATAAATGTAAGGGTCATCTCTTGAATNGAGGTAATAGCNTGAAAAATNCCTACAGCTAANCCAACAACCANNGCGATACCTAGAACTGGAGCGCAAACATATGCNACNACAAAGAGNGTTTCTCTACTNACAAAACTTACNAGATCGGTNGTCATTAGGAAAANCTCTTAACCATCGATTCTACAATCAGNTACCACCCATCGACTANTACAAAAATTAATAATTTAAAAGGCAAAGATATCATTACAGGTGGAAGCATCATCATTCCCATTGAAAGAAGNATACTGGCCACTATCATATCTATCGCAAGCATTGGTAAATANAATAAATANCCTATTTGAAAAGCTGTTTTTAATTCACTAATCATAAAGGCTGGAATTATNGTAAAGATGGATAGTTCACTTAAGGTGGATGGTTCAGAATCTGCCTGAAGGTCAATAAATAATTCCAGATCTTTTTCTCTTGTATGATCAAGCATAAAAGATTTGATAGGAACTGATGCATTTTCTAAGGCTTGTTCTTGCGTAATCTGTTCATTTAAATATGGCTGTAATGCTGTATCATTGATTTCTAAAAATACTGGCTTCATAATGAAAACGGATATGAATAAGGACAAACCAATTAAGATTTGATTTGATGGAACAGCCTGTGTTGCCAAAGCTGAGCGTATAAAATTAAAAACAATAAGCAATCGTGTAAAAGATGTCATCATAATCAGAATTGATGGCGCTAAAGATAAAATAGTGATTAAGAATAATATCTGAATCGTTAGACCAAAATCTTGTGGATTTTGAGCTTCATCAACACCAATGGTAATTTTAGGTAGAGGTGTTTGCGCAAAAAGCATACTATCTGCAAATGAGCATAATATTATAACAGATGCTATGAGGAATATTTTTTTCATTCTAATTTGGATCTAGTTTATTTAAAACATCTTTGAATTGCCTGGGCTTTGACTTTGCCTCTTCTGGTTCATCAGAGGGTTCTAATTCAGTTAAGAAATTTATTGAACTATCAGAAACGCCTAAAACCATTTTTCTTTTATCAATTCTTACTATCAATAAATGCTGTTTGGTGTTGATATAATGCTTTCCTAAAACTTCAATATTTGCTGTAGCATTTAGTGGCTGAATTTTGTTTTTATAATATCTTACAAATACATAAGTGCATAAACCTGCAATTGCAGTTAAAAGAGTAACTCTTACAATTAACGTCGGATAATTAGGACGAGAATTTTTATTAGCTTCTTGTTCAGATGATACATTGCTATCCAATGCTTCAGTGCTGGTAATAGAACCTGAAAAAACAACGGATAATATTAGAAGAACAATTGCTCCAATTAAGATATTTCGGTTAAATGACTTAACCTTCTTTAAGTTTAAATCTTTCAAATTCAATATTTTAGCTCAAAGACTTCATACGTTCATTTGGAGAAATAAGTTGTGTTATTTTTATGCCAAAATGATCCTCAACGACCACAACTTCCCCTTCCGCTAGTTTTGTGTCATTTATATACAATTCCAATGGTTCGCCTGCATTTTTATCAAGCTCTAAGACAGATCCTTTGCCAAGTGACATTACATCTTGAATCTTTATCTTCTTGCGACCTAATTCAACTTGAACCTCTAATTCAACATCCATAAGCATTTGCATATTATGGGTCGGACCAGAGGGACCATCTCCGGACAAATTGGAAAACTCTGGGTTTGCTACATCGACTTTATCATCTGCATCTAAGGCAGATGTAAAATATACTACATTAATTTTAGAACCTTCTATGTCAAGGATAATACCAGAGCTTAAACCATTAAATTCACTCAAAGATTGAGGCAATTCCTGGATGACTGACAGTGATAAATCATTAGTAGAAAGTTTTGCATCTGTAAGTATTTCATTTAGCGAAGCCTGGATTTTCTGAACACTTTCATCATTAAGTTCAGCGTCGTCTTCTACTCCGTCTACAAATACAGAAAGCGCTTTAATTGAATCAGTATCCAAAAGCAATTGATGATGATTTTGCTCTGAAAGCTCGATACTATACATGGGAAATTTTAACTCTGAGGGACTGGCCTTGCTAGCCTCTTCATCTTTCAAAGATACGTCGATTGTGACATTTTCTTTTGAAAGAACAGATTTTATNCTATCNATNANNGCNNTTTTANNATTCTCAATTCCAGTGTCGAATTGTGTTTTAATATCTTCGTAATTACTCATTATTTACCTCCAATGACTACATTNTTTATCTTACAAGCATATTTTCCATTGGATACTCCAATCGATGCTGTGTATAAAAGCTTATCTATCATTTCTATATCAATTTCTTCGTGTGTTTTATTATCTAGGATTACAAGGTCTCCCTCTTCTAATTCTATGATATTTTTAAATGTTAACTTTGCAACTCCCAACTTGGCCTTTATAGGCACCTTGACTAATTGTAAATTTTCTGACATGGTAGCTTTTTCATCATTACTAGATGACTTCTCAGTTGAAATAACTTTATTTTTTGCAGCTGGTGAGGCTAAAATATTTTGAATCCAATTATAAGGATAACACAAGGATATCTTACCCTCCTCATCTTCAATTTTTATTTTAATGTTAACCACCACCACAGGATCTAATTGTTGAGCAATACGAACAGCTTCAGGATCAGATTCAAAATTTGTTAATTCTGACCTAACTTCCCTTAAGGGCATCCATGCTTTGGATAGTTCAAATGAAAATTGTTTAGAAACTTTTGTTAAAATATTTGTCTCAATATCAGTCAAGGAGGTTTTGTCTTCACTGACTTCACCTGTTCCTCCGAGAATCTTATCTACAATCGTCAAAGCTAACTTTGTATTAAAATCAATCATAATTTTGGCTTCAGGAAGTTTTATTGTTCCATGAAATATTGTGGCTGGAGAGTTAAGTGATTTAATAAATTCCCAAAATTGAATTTGCTCTGATGAACCGATTGAGACATTTACGGAAGAGTCAGTTTTTTCTGATAAAAATTCTGTAAAACTTCTTGTTAAAGCTTCATGAACTGATGATATAAATTTAAGCTGTTCCCTTGATATCAAAAAAGGGTGTTTGAAATCATATCCAGATACTCTTTTTGTGTCTTCCTTGTCTTTTGGAGCCGTTGCATTCATCAAAGCACTCATTTCTTCCTTGGAAACAACTTTTGACATTACTGAATCATTAATTTTGTAAATCTTATACTGTCAATGATACCGAGCACCTCGTCATCTTCCTCATTGCCATCAATCACATCATTTAAAAAATTATCTTGGATAAAATTTTTGTAGAAATATTCTCTGTTAGATTGAAAATTCATATCTAAAACCTCGTCTAGAGTCTTATCTCTTAAATCTGAAATAACCATTTGCTGAATCCAATGCTCAATTTCTTTCAACTCATTTACTGTATTTTTGTCTTTAGATTCAATAGCTAATGAAGCAACAACAAATCTTCTACCATTAGTACCTTTTATGTTTACACTGACATCTTCAATTGATAAAGTACGCTCTGACAAATTTTTGTCTCGAGAAGGAATTTTTGGTAATGCTTCATCAATAAAATCATTTTCGTCATCTTCAGCAACAAAATTTTCTACATCTTCAATTTGTTCTTGCAGAGATAATTCAGGGGCAAAAGGACCTAAGTTTAAATAGCTACCCACTAAAAATAAAACAACCACTATTATAAGAGCTGCGCCAAACCCCCCCCCTATTATAAATCCGACAAATTTGAAATTTATGAGGGATTTTTTATCTGATTTTTTTTTGTTGTCTTTTTTATCTTTATCAGCCATGTCATAATTTATTGATCATATATATTTTATATGTCAATTATTATGCCATTATGAAAAAAAACAATCATATATGGAAAAAAAGTTGTGACACACATCACAAAAGAGAAATTTTTTCTTTAAGTAGGAAATTTATTCTATAAAATTATTTTAATATAGTCGTTGCAGATGATCTATCTGTTACAATAACCTCTACGCGTCTATTTTTTGACATATTTGCGGGTGAATTATTTGGAGCTATGGGTTTGAACTCGCCATGACCCGTAGCTTGCAATAATCCTGGATCCATTTTTATTCTAGAAATAAAAAATTTTACTACAGAAGTTGCTCTAGCTGACGATAACTCCCAATTAGAAGGAAACATCCTTGATCGTATTGGTGTACTATCAGTATGTCCTTCAACTTGGATAGACTTTGGTTTTTTTTCAAGTATTTTTATTCCAACTGATGTTAAAACATCAAAGGATTCAGGCCGCAACCTCGCACTTCCTTTTGCAAATAATACTTCGTCTGAGAATCGAATCACTACTCCTGTCTCAGTATTTTCAATGGTTATTTTTTCTACCATGTCAAGTTCTTCAATCATGGACTCCATATCAATCATGCTTTCATACATATTTAATCTTCTTGATATTTCCATATCTGTCATTTGTATAGATTTACTTTTAACAGGGGATTCTTGCGCTTCAAGGATTCCAAAAGCTCCTTTTATTGATTTCGTTGCATTTTCTAATAAAACTGGGTCTGGATAAGAAATAGCAAAAAGCAAAACAAAAAAACACATTAAAAGAGTTATCATATCTCCATAAGTACCCATATAGAATGGTGCAGATGGAGGGTCTGGAACAGGTGGAGGTTCTTTTATTGGATTACCATTCTTGTCATATTTTTTACCCATTATTTTCAACTCTTCTCTTAGGAGAAACAAATGTATCAAGATATTTTTTCAGTACTTTGGGATTTTCACCTTTTGGAATAGACAAGATGCCTTCAATCATTAATTCTTTCAAAATTACTTCTTGGTTTGACATAATTTGAAGTTTTCCAGCAACAGGTAAAGCAAAAGTGTTTGCAAAAAAAGAGCCCCAAAAAGTTGTTAAAAGTGCAACGGCCATCCCTTGACCTATTGCGGTCATACCCCCATCTATATTTTTCATCATTTTTACTAAACCAATTAGAGTTCCAATCATGCCAAAACTTGGAAGAAACATCCCAGCCTGTAAAAAAAACTGCTGACCTTTAGCATGCCTCCTTTGTATATAGGCTAATTCATTTTCAAGACTCTCTCTAATGATATCAGGGTCAGTACCATCAACAACCATTTCAAGTCCATTTCTTAAAAAATTACTTTCTATATTTTTTATTTTTGGCTCTAATGCAAGGAGTCCGTTAACTCGTGCTTCTTGCGAAAGTTCAACTATTTGCGATATAGTTTCTGNTTCTTCTCCTTCAGAAGGTGCAGTAAAAGCTTGTCCAACTAATTTTCCAGCTTTAATTATATCTTGATATTTAAAATTTATTATCAGAGCACCAAAGGTTCCACCAAGAACAATAATAAATGAATCTAAATCTACAAACTGACCACCTTCGCCTCCAATCGCAGCTTTAATAGAAGCGCTGGGTCCTGCAAAAATACCCATTATAGAGAACAATATTAATAAACATGCAAGTCCAAATCCTATTGGACCACCATACTCTTTTTTCATTTTTTATTCTTCTTAATTAAAAAATATATCAAAATTAATGGAAATTAAAATAGCAACTTAATAAATTAAGGAGCAATGCCGATTTTGACATTACTCCTTAATTTTATTTGTCTTTCTAGATTGATTTATTTGATTATCTCTTCAATCTTGAGGTTTCTTGTAAGACTTCATCTAATGTAGATATCATTTTTGAAGCTGCTTGGAATGCTCNTTGGGCTTCNATCAATTTAGTAAATTGATCTGCTAAGTCAACATTTGAAACTTCAAGTGAACCNGATTCAATNTCAGTATTAAGATCTTCAGGTTTACCAATGGTTGGCTCACCAGTGGCTGCAGTAGTTTCATATACACTTGGTGCCACCAAGCTTAATCCACTTGGGTCATACCATGAAGCAACAGCTACCTTAGCCAATTTATCTACTTGACCATTGGTAAATTCACCATTGATAGTTCCATCTGGGTCAATAATAAAATTAGCCAATTGACCAGTTTCTCTACCATCCTGCTCCCTTACATTCAATGAAGTTGCAGAGTTAAACTGGGTAATGCCAGCAAAGATGCCTTCTCTACCTTCAAAGTTAGGATTAATATTTAAAGATGGGGCGCCGTTATTAGGGTTTACGGTAATATTAGTCAGACCAATATCAAAAATAAAGTCATCAAATTGACCAGAGCTATTAAACCTTACTTCACCTATTCTTAAACTTTTAGTAAGTCTTTCAGAATTATCCTCAGCAACTGCTGTATTTACAAGGTCTGCGCCATTGCTAGAATCTACAGTAACTGACCATAATGGTTCTTCGTCATCAAGTGTGTATTGCTTAGTAAATGTCATGTTCATTTCATGAGATCCACCCTGGGCATCAAATACAACAAATGAAGTAGAGGATGTAGGTGAAAAACCAGCAGTACTGGTAGAAAACTGAGCAAACGATGTTGCACCTGTATTACCAACTCCATCAGCTAATGTTAAGTTTGTCTCACTGTCTCCATGAATGGTATCTGTTAACTGTATCTTACCTTTTGTATCGATAGAAACCTCAATTTTATTTTGACCTGTATATCTTCCTTCAGTATAAGAACCATATGCAGTTTGGATTGCATTCATTAAGGTTTGAACAGTATCACCAGCTTGAAAGGTATAAGTAGCGTTAACTGCCGTTCCATCTGGTCCTGTACCTGTAATAGTAATTGTATCACCAGGTACATAATCAGTGGTATTTTGACCTAAACCATTTAAAGTTGAACTGGCTAGAGCTTTTCCTGATTCTGAAGTGTCATCAGTCAATTGACCCTGCATTTCAAGTACATTTTGTACTATATCAACACCAGCATTAATGTTTCCAGACAAGAAAACATTCTTAGTAGCTTTAGCAGCAGATACGACATCACTATCAATTTTTATTTCACCAATCGTTTGCGCACCTCCTGATGCTACACCTGCACCTGCAAGCATGTATCCCAATACTGGAAATCCGTCTGGATTCACCAATCTACCAATTCCATCGAATCTAAAGTTTCCTGCTCTAGTATATATATTTCTTTCATTATCGCCTTGCAATACGAAAAAACTATCTCCAGAAATAGCGAGATCAGTAACTACGCCAGTACTTTGAAAAGTACCTTGTGTAAATGGAGTATACTTGACTCCCATTGTTCCTTCTAGGTTTTCAGCGAATGTTATTCTGCTTGCCTTAAAACCTACAGTGTTCATATTAGATATGTTGTTTCCAACATTTTCCATTTTTGCTTGTTGTGCATTCATACCAGATAGTGCATTGGTAAAAGCACTTACAATTGAATTAGCCATTTTAGCTATCCTTTCTTTAGTTGTACCTGCTTCGATCGTTCCACAGGTTGGACCCCCAAATAAGGACCGGTCCGTTGTTTTTTATGTTTAAACTATTGCAACTGAATCTATGTTAGTAAAAACGTTGCTTCTTGCGGCCTCACGGTCAAGTGCAGTAACCACTGTTTGGTTTTTAACACTTACCACAAAGGCCATCTCATCCATTAGAAATAGACTTGATTTAGCGCCTTTTTCTTTAACACGCGACATTCCATTTTCAAGTCTTTGAAGATGATCTTCTCCCACTTGCATATTTCGCTCTACTAAGCGTTTGCTAGCATGTGAAGAAAAACGAACAGAATTATCTTCAGATATCTTTTTCTCAAGAATATCAGAAAAATTCTGATTCTTATCTACAGGTTGATTCGGTTTTTGAACAGTAGAGTCATTAGAACGAACTCTACCAATATCAAACTGAGATAATTGATTTTGAATTTGCAATTCACTTACTTTCATGAATCACTAACCTCCTCTGTTGTCATTATATCCATTACTTTATTGAACAGAATTTCTGAGTCATTAACTAAGAAAACAGCATTACCGTTTTCATATCTTACTCCATTAATAACTCCTTTGATTAAGGCAACTCCACTTACTGGAGCATTCTTAGCATCTTTTGCTACTACCTCAAATTTATAATTTCCGCTATTAAGCTTTTCACCGTGCTTATTAAACCCATCCCAATCAACACGATGAGTACCGCCAGTTAAAGCTCCCATTTTAAATTCTTTGATACTGTTACCAGAACTATCTACCACTTTAACTGTAACATCCTCGGCTTGCCCCATTAATTTGAAATTTAATTCAACAGGATCTGAACCATTGAATGTGACTTTGTCTCCCACGGCTGTTACAGTCTTACCCATAAATGCAGTAGCCATTGTATTGTTAATGGCCTGCGTAAGCATTAGATCAACATTCATACTTTCTTCCATCATTTCAGACATTCCTGTTAATTGTTCGAGTTGACTAAATTGCGCAAGTTGAGCAGCAAAATCTTGACTTTCCATTGGGGAAAGAGGGTCTTGATGTTGTAATTGAGTAACCAAGAGCTTGAGAAATTCATCTCTACCCATTTTGGCAGCATTCAATCCTCCTATCATTCCTCCGTTGGATGCTGATGTTACATTTGGTGTTGTTTCCATAATTCTTTCCTTATCTTTATGCTACAACTTCAATTGAATTGTAACCAAAATTTCTTTTATTANTAGATTGAACAGATTCTGAATCTTCAATATGAACATCAGTTACGATGTCNATTTTTTCAGANNTATTNTTTCTANNGNTNNTCTCTTTATTTTTACCTTGATCAACCTCGACTTCAAAAGATTCAAAAGACAGACCTTTTTGAGATAAATTTTCCTTAATAGTAGAGACAATATTTTTAAGTATTGACTTTGCAGTTTCACTCTCNACTACAATAAGTGCTTTTGAGTCTGCTTTTTCTTGAAATAGTTTGACATTGATTTCACCTAATTCGCCCCCATCAAGTTTTGTTTCAAGTCTCTGCATGCCATTAGTTTCACTATATTGAACTACAACATTTGTAATTCTTGGAACCAATTTTACAGCCTGCATCTTTAAAGATTCTGTAGCCTTAATATTGATACTTTCAAAGTTTTTAACAGCTGAATCATTTTGAAATTGATTAGATCTATTTTCTGTAGATTTAACTTCCTGACTTCCTTTTGAAATACTGTTAGTATTTTTAGAAACAGTGTCTTTTATAAGATTTGATTTTTTATCCAATGAACCATCTATTTGAGAATTTTCTTTGTTTAGATTAAAATTATTTTGAGGACTTCTTTTCGCTTCAACCTTCTTAGTAGCTGTGTTAAGATTTTTTAATTTAGAAGGCTTTCCATCTGAAACCATATTATTGCTTACAACCTTGTTTGAATTTTTCCCAATGATTTTATTATTCAAGATTTTTCCAACTTGCTGTACATTAGGATTTTGATTATTAATTGATTCATTTTTTAAAGCAGATTGGTTTGAATTAGTATCAAGATTGTATATAGTTTTGCTTTTAACTTGATCATTTGAAAGTTGATCGGTTAGTTTATTTACAACTCGTTGCCTGTCAACTGAAATGTTTGATTTGGATTTATTTTTTATTGTATTTCCTGAAACTGCGGCAAGTCGATTGGTTTCTGTATTTCCAATTTTATCACTTTTTATGGACTGCTTAACAGTCTTAGCAGCAGGTATAATTTCACTTGTATTTAATTTATTCTTTGTATTAACAGTTTCGCTTTTATCCTTAGTGTCGCTTAAATCATTGCTAGTTAGATCTTTGGCAGAGGCTTCTTTGTTTTTAGGAGCAACAACTTCTTTGACATTACCATCATTAGTATCATTATGTACCGATGATTCCTGCTTTTCATTTAATTCCTTCTTATTGGAATTATTTAATGTCTTATTAT
>NHGT02000020.1 GCA_002170005.2 bacterium TMED144
TTAAAAGTTAGTATACCTAAAATTATAAACAAGTTAATAGGTCAAGTTGAGCTAGCTTTTTGAAAAAAAAACTAACAAGCATGACAGCTGATGAGTTACTTGAAAGAAGAATATGTTGCGGACTGGGTTGTCAAAATTGCCCATATGACCCACCTCATAAAAAGGGTAACCAGACTGTTAGGCCACCTGAAAAAAGAGTTAGGCTCGGAACTTTTTCAAAAGGAGCTCAATCATCACATTGGGATCTGGACTACATGTCAACCGACGAATTAGAAAAAATATTTAATACCAAAAAATAAGATCACGATGCCTGATGATCTCCTAACGACTCATCTTACTTCTACTTCTATAATGGTAGGCATCATTTGGGTTATCCAGCTCGTACATTACCCTTCTTTTAAATATGTGAAAGAATCAGACTTTATTATTTTTCAAAAATATCATATGATCAATATCTCTTATATTGTTTTTCCTGTCATGTTCACAGAGCTCGTCACCGCTTTGTTTATTTTTTTTTCTGGAGAAGAATCATTGTTCTTTGTTTTATCTTTGATTTGCCTTTTTTTGATATGGGCTATCACTGGAGTACTTTTTACCAAGTATCATAGCATACTTAAAGAAGGGAAAGATTTAAAAATGATNNAGAAAATGATTAAAGCAAATTGGATAAGGACCTTACTATGGACANTGCGGTTAATTATGATACTTTTTGTAATACCNTAGATAAATAAACTGCATTTCNATTTTTAAACGAGNTATNGATCNCTGAGCCTTTTACCCCTGCAAAATCTTTAAAAGCATTATTAATAATTTTTGGAACGTAGNAACTNATCATCTCAATCTTTTTATCATGAATTTTATCCAAAGCATTAATGACTTCATTTGTAATTGTTTCATTCTTAATAATTTTTAATTTGCTCTTATTAAAAATATCTTCAGTTTCTTTTACCTTCTTAGAAGCCCTTAGGTCTGCCCAGCTAAATTTTCCATTTGGTNTTAAAACGCGATATACTTCAGCAATAAACTTTTTCATGTCGCCATAGCAGNGTGATGATTCAACGTTAAGGATCACATTAAAGCTATTATCTGGAAACGGTAATTTTTCAGCATCTCCATTTTTGAAACTTAAATTTTTTACATTTTTATGAAGCTTAGTAGATAGTGATGTTGCAGTAGTTGAGAAATCTAATCCTACTATTGATTTTGGATTATGATATCTTGCAAGAAAAGAGGCGCCACCTCCTCTTCCAGATCCTATCTCTAAAACGCTGAGTTCGCTAATAGGTATTTGTGAAGCAACAAAATCATAAAGATTGATGAACATTCTATCCTTTTCATCATCAGAAGAGAGCTTCCTATTCTTAGAATCAGTTGAAAGATAGCCATAATTCATAAATGTCCACCCACTATCATGCCCTCTTTTTCCTAATTGTTGATACCACCATTTCCACAAACTCTTTTGAAAAAATGGCGAAATCTTTACAATTGATATAAATAATTTTGCTANCATGTNTATTNGTTAAGNNAACNTTTATAAAANTNAATTCAACANTTTATATGNATAAATATATANGTTNATTATATTAAAAAAACATTAAACAACAAATAAAAGNGGAGAGANTATGAGTGCTAAATTAGTAGATGATTTTTTTGCAGCAATGGTAAGTGGAGATCTAAATTCTATAGAGTCAATGTTTCACGATGATGTATCAATGACCGATCATGGAAATGGAATGACCTCTGATGGCGTAGAGGCAAATATGAAAGATGTTAGAAATTGGAAAAATACATTTTCTGATATGCATTTATCCGCGGTAAGACACATTGAATCTGGCAATATAGTTGTTACAGAAATGAGTATGCAAGGAACCAATACTGGTGAAATGGAAATGCCTGATGGTTCTAAATTACCAGCAACAGGAAAGAAGATTGATTTTCAGGGTATTCAGGTTGTGGAATTTAAAGATGGTAAAATGTACAAAGGTTCTCAGTATTATAATCCCATGGTCATGATGGAGCAATTAGGATTAATGCCTTCTTGATATTATAAACGTAATTCTTATTAGCTTAGCATTTCTGCTAAGCTAATAAGAATTTAATTTCTTTTTTGATCATAAAGCCATTTCCAAACTTCTTTATTATTCCATACATCTATCCAACTATCGTGCCCTCTGTTTTCAACTTCTGTAAATTTTGTTTGATTTGTCATTTCGTTTAACGCTAAAACCATTTCACGAGATCTTTCAATATTGATTACAGAATCATCTTCTCCATGCCAGGCCCATATCGGCATCTTAGAAATATCTTTAGCATAGCTAATATCACCACCTCCACATATTGGTATAGCAGCTGCAAAAAAATTAGGCCTTCTTTGAATTGCATCCCAAGTTCCCCAGCCCCCCATTGATAGGCCCATGATGTAAACTCTTTTTTTATCTATCGATCTGTTTTTCTTAATGATTGAATCAAGCGCTTCAAATGTCAATTGCATTGAATTTGAAATTTTATCTCTTTTATAATTTGATGTATTCCAATTTGTATTCACCCATCGTTTATCATTAGGAACTTGTGGGACAAAAATGAATGATTGATATTCGTTTAAAATATTTTGTTTTGAAAAAGCACCAATTGCATTTGCGTCATATAATTGCTGTATGTTATCATTTCCTCTTCCATCAGCTCCATGCAAAAAAACTAACAAAGGATATTTTTTCTTTTGCTCTAAATCAATTGGTTCAGCTAACCTATAATTCAATATTTCACTATTTCTTTTTTTAAAAACCTTTTGCTCAAATCTGTTTATTACATAAGCCGAGGTTTTATTTAATAAAGATTTCTCTATTGCTTGATCTAGTAATTTTGACATGACTATATATCCATCCCTATTTGGATGTACAGGATCAATACCATATTTTTTGATAAGCCCATTATTACCATCATGTAAGGTTGAGAAGTAATCCAAGTATAAATGGTCATTTCTAATTGCATATTCTTGTAAGAACTCATTAATCTTTAAAATTTTATAATGTGGTATTATTTCAGGTCTCCATGGAAAGTCATAAGCAGGAAGCACCGATGAAAGGATAACCTTTATATTATGCGATTCTGCAAGTTTAGCCATACTTGTTATATTATCTGTGATCATTTTTATGCTTGATGGTCCTGTATTTTCGGCAATGTCATTTATTCCAGCTAGTATTACAACAATGTCAGGATTCAAGTCAATAACGTCTGGCTTAAATCTAATTAGCATTTGAGGGGTTGTCTGTCCACTGATACCTCTATTAATAAGATCCTTATCTTTAAAGTATTCAGGATAAAAATTACTCCATCCTTCAGTGATTGAATTACCCATGAGAACTATTCTTTCATCGGTTTTGGGATTTAATAAAATCTTTTTATTGCTATTCATATATTTGCTAAGGTTTGGCCAATCTGTATTTAGATTTTGGGATAAACCTGATGAGGTCATAAAAAAAAGTATTATATATATTACATTTTGTTTCATAGTGTCACTTCCAATTCGCTTAAATTCTTACACGATTATTTTACGTATAATATATTATGATAGCTTAAAAAAAATAATCGGATAATCGGATTTTTTGATTTGAGTATAATTGAGGAATAATACGTAAAATATATAATTTAAGCTTGCGTAGATGCAGTTTTACTCAATTGTTTGGTTTTAATTATGTGTGAGATTTATTTGTTGAAATAATAACTTTTCATTAAATTTATAACTTATGAAATATTTAAAATATTATATATCAACGCTAACTTTGCTCTTAGCTATTTATACTTGCTCACTGGGCGCATTTTTTCCTACAGCATTCTTCATTTTATTTTCATCCTTTATTATATTTGGTGACATGTTCTTCCGTGAGGATACTAAGAAACAAGATTTTAGCAATGAGTTTTTTCTTGATCTTCCTATGTATGTAAATTTTCCGCTCCTTTTATTTTTAGTCATGATGACAGTTTTCTTTTTAGGCGATACCCCTTCAAATGGATTAATAATATCATTTAATCAATTTTTCAATATTGATATTTTATCAATAAAAAATTCATTGCATTTTATAGACGGCATTTTTTTAATTGCTCTTTCAAGTCTATTGATTGGGATTATGGGTACTGTACCTGGACATGAATTGGTTCATAGAAAAAAAAATAAATTTGATAAACAAATGGGTAATTGGCTTTTGGCGCTTTCATGGGATTGTGCTTTTGCTGTTGAGCACGTTTACGGTCACCATAAAAATGTTGCGCTTGAAAAAGATCCTGCTACTGCAAAAAGAGGTGAAAATATTTATGCATTTATTTTTAAAGCAATAAAAAATGAACAAATAGGAGCATGGAACATCGAGCGCGCAAGATTAAAAATGAATAAAAGTTCTTTTTTTAGCTTTAAAAACAGAATGATAACCGGTTATATGCGCAGTATTTTAATTTCAGGTCTATCCTATTATGTAGGAGGGTTTTCAGGACTGTTAGCTTTTTTGCTTTGCTCTTTTATTGCTAAATCATTACTTGAAGTAATAAATTTTACTGAGCATTACGGTTTAGTCAGAGTAGAAGGACAACCTGTAATGCCTCATCATTCATGGAATACCAATAGTTTTGTTAGCAGTATTTATTTATATAATGTAACCAGGCATTCTTCACACCATGAAAAAGCTCATTTAAAATATTGGGAACTAAGGCCGTACATTGATGCACCCACAATGCCACAGGGTTACTTAAGCATGCTTTATCTAGCAATCTTCTTACCTGGTATTTTTAAAAAAATTATGGTTAAGAAGTTACTAGATTGGGATGAGAATTATGCTACGGATGAAGAGAGAAAGTTATCAGCTATTCAAAATAAGAATAGCAATATGCCATTACTTTTAAATCACTAACGAAAACTTTCTAATAATCTAATTATTTAAAACTTAGCTTAGTCTTTTTTTATTTTATTTCGAACGGTATCCTTTTTAAACCAATCCTGCCATTATTCATTACAAAAACCACATCTTGAATATTTTGTATATCAGTTAAAGGGTTGTTCGTAACGGCAATAATATCAGCTTCTTTTCCAATCGATAGTGTCCCTGTTATTTTATCTATTCCTAATAGCTCAGCACCAATAATTGTGGCAGATTGAATTGCATCGTAGGGTGTCATCCCTAGCTTTACAAAATTCGTAATTTCCATTCCAACCCTAGAAGTACTGTTCGGGCCATAAGCTGTGTCTGCCCCTGTTGCTATTTTGATTCCCATGCGATATGCCGACTTTACGACCCTTTCTAAAGCGGGTAACATATGTTGACCTCTTATTAATAAAATGGGATTATCATAGTCACCCCCAGGCTCCTTTAAATCAACAACTGTAGTGTAGGTTGGAACCAAATAGACCTTCTTTTTTTTCATTAATTGAAGGGTTCGATTTGTTAAATATGTTCCATGCTCNATGCTAATTACGCCTGCTTGGACTGCAGCGTAACCTCCCTCATCACCATGGGCATGAGCCATAACTTTTAAATTATATTTTGCTGCTTCATCAACTATTATTTCCAATTGTTGTCTTGTATATGTTTGTTTTCTGGGATCTGTATATGGCAATCCCGCTCTTTCAGTTCCGCGAGTTTTTATTATATCTACGCCTCTTTTAGCATTTATTCTTACTAACTTCCTTAAGCTTTTTTCATCATTGACCCCATTTACCAAATCACCTAATGATGTATCTGCTAGAATTGTTTCGTTCAAATTGGGTGTAACAAATACTCCTGCAGCTACTATATCGGGACCGATCAAATTGCCAGACTTAACCATTTCCCTAAGTGAAACATCTTGATAATAGGGAGTATTAGCACTTCTTGCTGTTGTTACGCCTGATTCCAATGCTCTTTTAGCTCCATCAATGGTTCTTACATGAGTATGAGCATCAATAAAACCAGGAAGAATGAATAGCCCTTTCATATTTAATGTTTCGTAATCTTTTGAAGGTTTTAAATTTTTAGCAATAGATTGAATTTTCCCTTCGTCAATTAAGATTGTCATATTTTTTTTCAGTGGATTAATACCATCAATCACATTCGCATTTATTAACGCAATCTTATTTTGACTAATTAAAAAGGATGAATATTTAAAAAGAATAAGAAGGATAAGAAAAATTCTCATGTTAAAACCTTTGATTATCTAATATTTTGAAAAAGTCTTTTCCAGAAATACAATAGTTCTGCGCCATGCTTCATCACTTGCCGCTTTGTCAAATGCATTGTTATTTTCATTTGGTCTACTGGCAAACCCGTGCATTGTATTTGGGTAGATATATATCTCATGTTCTCCATTCAGAGTATTAAGCTTGACTTGAAATTCTTTAACATTGTCGATTTTAATTCCTCTATCTTTTTCAGCAAAATGACCGAGTATATTGGCTCGCATAATGGATAGGTCGTCTTCAGGGTTAAATCGTCCATAATAAATTATTGAAGCCTTAACATCTAAATTATTTTTTGCCACTTGATAGGACCAGCCTCCCCCAAAGCACCAACCAACGGAAGCCAATTTATTTTTGTTGACATTGTCTAATGATTTCAAAAAGTCCAAGGCGGATTCTAAATTTTCGAATGCCTCACCTATATTGCTTCTTACTCTACCTGCTAAATTCCTAGCCTCTTTGGGTGAAGTAGTACTTTTTCCTTGGTACAAATCTACAGCTAAAGCCACATATCCTTTTTTAGCAAATTCATCAGCTTTATTCTTTATGTCTTGATTAAGGCCCCACCATTCGTGTATTAGAATAATGCCCGGTAATGCAGTATTGGTTTTTGGTTTTGATAAATAGCCCATGATTTCACCAGTGGAATCTGAATGATAAGAGATCATTTGGCTCCAAGCTATGTTAAGCCCCATAATTAAAATCAAAAGAATGTTTCTCATATTTATAATTACCGAATGTTTAATAAATTTTTTTACAACCACCTTCATAAACAATTAATTTATAAAAGTTGATTATATTTGTTAATTTTGACACATAATCAATTTGAGGGGCAATCTATATGATATCCAATAAAAATTTATTCCTGGCTTCGGTCTTAGCAATCATTAGCACTATAGCAATATTTGCATTTTGGGATAGTTCGTTTAGCTCCTTAAATGTCAATGTAGAAATGAATAGAAATACAGCATTAAATGAAGCTGTAAGTATATCAAAAACTTTTCCATCTATTGAGGACAATACAAGTAAGGCCGCTATCTATAATTTTGATTCTGAATTACGGGATTACATTGAATTAAAACAAGGCGGCAAAGATGAATTTCAAGATATTATTGATCAAAATATCTATTCTCCTTTTTATTGGTCCGTTCGAATATTTGAAGAAAATAAAATACCGGAAGCAACCTTTTGGTTTAAGCCTAATGGCGATAGATATGGATTTAGTTTAAAGATTCCAGAAGATGAAGAAGATGATTCTATTTTAGAAGATGAGGCGCTCTCATTAATAAAAAATGAGATCAATAGCTTTTGGTCGGGAGATTTCAATCAATATAGCTTGCTTGAAAATTCTTTTATTAAGCAATCAAATGGCAGGGTAGACCATTCGTTTATTTTTGAGCATGCAAAAAAAGATATTGGGGATGCAAGGTTTCGGTTGAGGGCAGAAGTTGTTGGATCTCAATTATCCAAAGTAGAGCAATTCACATTTATCCCGGAAGATTTCATCAGAGAATTTACTAACATCAGATCAAGTAACGATGCTATAGCAATCGTTTCTCAGCTTTTAATGTTCGCAGTTTATATTTTGGCAATTGGAATTCCAGCTATGATCCTGCTTTATAGGAAAGGATGGCTTGAGTATAAAAAGTCATTGATGGTAGCAGGTTTCATTGCTTTAACCTCAACTCTTGTGAGCTTAAATAGCTTTCCTTTGCAATTCTTTTTTTATGATACCGCAACAGGAATGTCACAATTTATTTTACAGCAAATTTTGGGTATCATAGCTGGAGGCCTATTGAATTTTATCCTTTTCGCAATCTCCTTTGTAGTTGCAGAATCATTAACTCGTAAAGCGTTGCCCCAGCATATTCAACTGTGGAAAACCTGGGATAAGAATATAGCAGGTTCAAAATTTGTTTTAAAGAATACCATTATGTCCTATTTAATAGTTCCGTGTTTTTTGGCATTTGTTATATTATTTTATTTTATATCACAGCGATATCTAGGGTTTTGGTCACCTTCTGAAGCGTTAGTTGATCCAAATTACTTAGCCGCAATTTTTCCTTGGTACACGGGTCTAGCTATATCATTGCAAGCTGGATTTTGGGAAGAGATGCTTTTCAGAGCCCTTCCTTTGGCTGCAGGAATTTTAATCGGAAACCGTTACAAAAGACCAACCACTGGAATTGTTTTAGCAATGGTAATTCAATCCTTGATCTTTGGAGCAGGTCATGCTAATTACCCATCTACTCCATCTTATGCCAGAGTAATTGAATTGATGTTACCTTCTATCATGTTTGGCTTTGTATACTTAAAAATGGGTGTAATCTTTGCAGCTATAACACACTATGTTTATGATGTCGTCCTTTTTTCATTACCCATATTTTTTTCTAGCGGTTATGTCTTAGACAAATTTATGGTAATTATCGGTGCATTCATTCCTTTGGGTGTAGTTTTAGTGCAAAGATATAGATCATCAAAATGGAATGAAGTAAAGGAAAGCTCATTAAATAAAAATTATCAGCCTCAAATAATTGAACCTAAGAAAAAAGAAATCTCAAAAGAGATCATTCAAGAACCAGCTATGATTTTAAATAAATCCTTTTTATCAATTGGTACTGCTATTTTCATAATTGCGGTTTTTATCTTTCAAAATAGTAGAATAGATATTCCTATTGATAGTGTTGAGTTAAATCGTGTTGAAGCAATAGACATTGCTAAAAAATATATCAAAAACAATAATATCATATTAGATGATGATTATGAGGCTTATGCCACATTGTTAAATGGCTATACTTCTCAAAATTTTATATGGGAAGAACTTGGTAAAGAAAAGTTCAATGAATTGTTGGGTTCGTATATTTTGGGGCCAAGATGGAGTGTACGTTTTGTTAATTATGATGGTGATCTTGAATCTAAAAATGAAGAAGTGAGTATTAGCATAGATCTAAAAGGTGACGTAAAACGCCTTGATCACAAAATACCTGAAAATCGGCAAGGAATATCCCTTAAAAAAGAAGAAGCAAGAATGATTGCCGATAAAGCGATAATGCAGGAATTTAATTTAGACGCCTCGCAGTTAAATATGGTTAGCGAAAAAAACGAACAAAGACCTGAGCGCTTAGATTGGATATTCATCTATGAGGATAAAGAAAAACTCAAGTATGAGGGAGCACAATTACGCTCAGAAATACATATAGCTGGTGACAAGGTAAAGCAATTTACTCAGTATGTATTTGTTCCTGAAGATTGGCAGAGGATGAATAGAGAGAGATCGGGCTTGTCCAATATCTTAAATACTATTTTGAGTGCAGGATCAGGACTTTTATTAGTAGTTATATTTTTATTCAATGGTTTTAGGATCTTATTTAAAAATAATTTTAGTTACAAAACTGCGCTGATATTTACATTGTTAGGGTTGTTAGGTTTTGTTAATCTATTAAACGACACTGCATTGATTGCAAATCTTCCCACCGATCAACCCATTGGCAATCTAAAGCTTATTACATATGTCACCGTGGGTTTTGTCCTGATAGTCACTTCATTGTTTTTAGGATTATCTTATGCCACGTTAAAAAATTTATTAAACAGTGTATCAGCCAAAATATCACTTAGCGAATCGATAATTAGCGGTCTTTTCGTTGCATCGCTAGTTGTCTTATTTAAAGTTTTAATTAATAGTTTCTTTGTTGATATTTCACCAACATTTCCAAGTCTAGGTTTATCTGGGTTTATATATCCACCGGTAGCAACCTTAAACGTTTTCCCTGGATTAATGAGTACGATTGCTTTTAATATTTTGGGAGCTAAAATCCTATATGATTATACCAACAGATATGAAAATTCTATAAAATATAACTTGATTGGTTTTGTTTTAACCATGCTCATTATTGGGTTTGGCAACTTCACCATTACCTATCATGTGCTATTTTCTATAATTAAAGTTGTCATTTATTCCTTTGGCGTATTTATGCTCTATAAATATATAATACGAAATAATTTTTCTATAATTCCGTTTTACACAATTGGAGTTTATTATTTGAACAAAGGGTTAAGCAAAGGTTCTTTTTTTGGTTTTAACTCTTACACTGGAGAATCTATTTTTATTTTGATGTCCGTTATTATTTTTGGATTTGTATTCATATATCTAATGAATTTTATTTTTGATAATAAGATTATTCAAAAGAAATAAGCTTTACGTTAATGAAATAAAAGAAGTATTTGTGACAATAATGCTCCAAAGCAGGCATTAAAAAAATTAACCATATTGTTATCAATCCATTCTATTTTCTCATAGAAAATTGCTTTTTGATTGCAATGTATTTTTTCTTCAACCACTTTACCACAAACTACGCATTTGAATCTAGCCTGATAAAATCTTCCTAAAGCTGAATCAAATAATGATCCACTAAAACCTGATAGAAAAATAATAGCAGTGTTTGTTAATGATTTATCGATAAAATAGAATGCACCTGCAATTAAAGCACTGCCTCCAAGCGATCCTAATGTTCCCAATAGAGTCACACCACCCGATGTACCTTTATCGACTTTAATATTTGAAAAAATCAATCTTGGTTTTGCATTTGAAAGGTGCCCAATTTCCGTTCCCCATGTGTCTGCTGTAGTTGCAGCTAAACAAGAATAAAATAGTACGATGGCCATTTCATCATTATTGAAAAAATAGATCAATGCTATGACTGTTGCGACAAGCCCATTTGCCATAATTTGCACTACATTTCTTTTAGGATTCTTTTTTTTCTTTAATTTGGAGAGGATAGAAGAAGAAATGAAAAATAACACCAATGGCATAATCCAAATAACTCCTCCAGAACCAAATACGAATATTCCAATTAAATATCCTGAGATAGCTCCGCTGATACTGACTGATCTTAATTTGTAAGCGATGCTGAAAATAATTATAGAAATAAAAAACCATATAAATAATGGTATGAGCTTCCCATGTGTGTAATTGATAAGAAAAATTTCATATGATAAAAAACTGCAAATCGGGATTGAAATGTTATCGCTACCTTTATTACTTATCATTTCAGATAGAGTAGAAGAGAGCGCTGTAAAGAATGCTAAACCAAACAATACCTCTATTGGTAGAAAAAAAGCGGCATTAAATAATCTTGACATTAAATCTGTTGCAATCATTACAATTATAAAACTCATTGAAAACATTGCAAAAGATCCAGCGAACGACTTTTCATCCTTCCAAATTTTAAAATGATATTTTGATCTTTTACCAATGCTAGCAGCAAAGGGATCCGCAAATGTTAATATCCATACTGCTATCGTATAGCTAATTGGTTTTTCCCAAAATAAAGCAGCCAGAAAGAAAATCGAAATTGGGAAAAATATGGTTCCATAGGTAACTCTACTTATTTTATTCATGCTATCAATCGAATTACTGAAAAGCAAATAAGAGTTAATAGCGATAAAAATTAAACATAAAAGCAACAAAGGCTTGTTGGAGGTCATAACAAAAGGACAGATTGAAACCACCGAGCCGACGATTACATGAATTAATTTTCTAGTCGAATCAGGATTAAACTTAAAATGTTTTGCTACAAATTCAGCAATACCAAGTACAAAAAAAATTCCTAAAAAGATTGCTATGAAAACAAACCAATCATTAACATTTGATATATTCAGTAAATTATTATTCAATTTTAAATTATGTTTACAAATAAAATATACGATTGTCAGTTTATGATAAATAATTTTGTTCAGCGAATATTTTTAATTTTTTTCATGATAGCTTTTTATTCATGCGAAAAAAATCATGGAAAAATCTTTAATCAAAACGACATATGGATCAAAAATGGTTCAATTGTTGATGGTACTGGTTCAAGAATGTTTTTTTCCGATATAGTGATTAATGGTGATTCGATCTCATATATTGGCAAAGTTTCAAAAGATATTAATGCTAAAAAAATAATTGATGCTAAGGGCATGTTAGTTAGTCCTGGTTTTATTGATTCTCACTCACATGGTAATCCGTTTAAAACGCCCTTATTTGAAAATTTTACTTCAATGGGAGTAACCACCATCACACTTGGCCAGGATGGAACAAGTCCATCCGTTGATCCTTATAGTAAATGGGCTAGTCAGATTGAAGATTTAAGATTGGGGCCAAATATTGCATCTTTAGTTGGCCATGGTTCTTTAAGGATGAGATCTGGGATAGGTTACAAAACTAAACCAACTGATAACGAAATAAAAAAAATTAAGTCATTACTTCGTGACGATTTGAGCTCTGGCGCTTTTGGAATGTCTACAGGTCTAGAGTACGTACCTGGCAGATATGCTCAGCAAAGTGAGTTAAATGCGCTAGCGAAAACAGTGGGGGAGTTCAATGGTGTTATAATGAGTCATATGCGTACAGAAAATAATTCAACTATGGAGCTTGATCTACAAGAGCTTTTTGGCCAAGGTGATCATTCCAACGTCCACATCTCGCATATAAAGGTTGTGTATGGAAAGGGTATTGAAAGAGCGAATGAGATCCTAAATTATATGAAGGAAAAAAGACAATCATCCATGTTTTCTGTAACTGCTGATATTTATCCGTATCTTGCAAGCTATACAACGATTGGAATACTCTTTCCTGAATACGCTTTACCGCCAAACAATTATTCCAATGTTCTTAAAAATAGAAGAAGCGATCTATTGTCTTATGTCTATAATAAAGTAATAATTAGGAATGGACCGGAAGCTACATTGTTTGGAACAGCTCCATACAAGGGACTTACCTTGAAAGAAGTATCCGATAGTTTAAACAGACCATTTCAAGAAATAATTGTTGATATCATAGGACCGAATGGTGCTGGAGCTGCGTATTTCACAATGGATAAGGATTTACAATATCAGTTAATGAAAGATGAAAATATTGCTATTTCATCCGATGGCTCTCCTACTATGTATCATCCTAGAGGGTACGGATCCTTTGCGAAAATAATTGAACAATTTGTTTTAAAAGAAAATATATTTTCAATTGAAGAAGCAGTACGTAAGATGACATCACTCCCAGCAAGTTTATTAGGAATCCAAAAAAGAGGAAAAATTTTAGTTGGTTATAAAGCGGATATCTTAATATTTGATCCAATTAAAATCAAATCCAATGCTACGTTTAGCAACCCTCATTTATTAGCATCCGGTTTTGATAATATAATAATCAACGGCAAAACAGAAATTGGTAGCGGTATTTTTTTAAGAAAATAATCTTTAATCGGGAATGATAACTGCAGGTAACTGAGCCTTATTATAAAGATCGTTATATGATCTTACTTCATTAGTAATGATCATTTCAAATTTATTTCTGTAATCATCCCATTCTTTACTTAGGTCATTATATCTATCTCTTTGACCTTGAGTCAACGGTGCATCTGATTGACTCATTGTGCTCAAAAGGTTGATCATGTGTGAATTCAGTTTGTTCAAATAATTAACCACGTCTTGAAACGTTACCATTTTTGTTTGAATTACATTTCCTTCCCATCCATTTAGAGATTGTATTGCTTTTTCACCGGCTTCTTTAAGGTCTTTTACATTAGACATATCATTTATATGATCATTCGTTGTCGAAATCTGGGTCCTAATATTCCGCGCTTTAACAATTGTTGAGTGCAGCTCATTTATATTATCGTATAGATTGCTCATTAACTGTTGGTGGTCTACGATCGCTTGTTCACTAATGTCCAGCCTTGGATCATTTTTGATTTCAAAATTTCTTTCGATAATCTCATTATTTAAGGTAAGCCTAGCTATATATTTCCCAGGTCCAATCTTATATCCAGAATAACCACCATAAAATGACACATCCTTCACTTTAACTAAATCATCATTTTTTAAATCCCACACAAATTTATTCATACCCTTTTTTGGATTAATGGTCTTTGTTTGATATGAACCATCAAATACTTTTGCTTTGTCCCCCTTTTTATTTGAAATGGTTCTAATTATTTTATTTTTATATGAGATCTCAAGTGAAAATTTATCTTTCTCATTAGGTTTATCTTTTAAATAGTAATGAAAGACTGCACCGTTGGGTGGATTCTGTCCAATGGTTTTTGAAGGACTGCTGCTTCCGCTAACCCTATATGAAAGCCTGGGGTTAAAAAAATGCATCTTTGATTTTTTTATTTTGTTTGAATACTGATGCAAGGGGGTAAGGTCATCTAAAATCCAAAATGATCGTCCTTGAGTAGATGCAACTAAATCATTATTTCGTATTGTTAGATCTGTTATTGGAACAGTCGGTAGATTTAATTGGAATGGTTGCCAGTTTCTTCCGTCATCTAAAGATATATATATACCATTTTCTGTGCCAGCATACAAAAGACCTTCTCTAATAGGGTCTTCTCTAACTACACGCGCAAACATATTGTTGGGCATTCCTCTATTTAACCGACTCCAGCTTTTTCCGTAATTAGCACTTCTGTATATATAAGGTGTTAAATCGCCAAATTTATATCTCATCAAAGTAATATAAACTTTTCCAGGGTCGTGGGGTGAAATTTCAATTGAATTAATAATTCCTTCTTCAAGGCCTTTTGGGGTAACATTTTTCCAATTTCTACCTCCATTTTGCGTCAAATGCAAAAGACCATCATCAGTACCAACCCAAATAGTACCAGGTTTATGGATAGATTCGGTTGCATACATTATTGTGTTATAAATTTCTCCACCTGCAGCTTCATTTGTAAATGGAACGCTACCAAAACTGTGTTTTGACTTTTCATCTTTGGTTAGGTCTGGACTGATAACTTCCCAAGAGTCTCCCCCGTCATTGGTTTTAAAAAGAACGTTCCCTGCATGATAGATTGTTTTTGGATCATGAGGAGAAGCAAAGATCGGCGCATTCCAATTGAATCTAAATTTTTGATCACTTGGCAAAGAGCCCAATCCTAAATATTCATATGCCATGATACTTCTACTTTTCCGAGTTACAATATTGAGCTTTTCTATTAAACCTTGATAACAACCACCGTATAGATCTACTGGATCATTTGGATCAAAAGCGATATATGCGCTTTCACAGCCAGCCGCTCTATACCAATCTGACCAGTCAATTCCTCTGCCATTCGTTCTGCTAGGGACAGCCACACTAGAGTTGTCTTGTTGGCCTGCATAAACATAATAAGGAAATCTGTTGTCTGTAATTACCCGATAAAATTGAGCAGTAGGTTGATTTTTCTGCGTTGACCATGACTTGCCTCCATTAAAAGAAATATTAGCTCCTCCGTCATTAGCGTTTATTATTCTTTGATTATCATTGGGATCTATCCAAAGACCATGATTGTCTCCGTGTGGAACTCTAATTCTTTTAAAAGATTTTCCTCCATCGGTAGATTTTAACATGGGCGCATTTAGTACGTATACAACGTTCTCATCTGACGGATCTGCGAAGACGTGAATATAATACCAGCTTCTTGCAATAAGAACTCTATCGCTATTAACAAGTTTAAAAGATTTTCCTCCATCATCTGAGCGATATAATCCGCTTTTTTCAGCTTCAGCAATGACATAAACTATATCTGAGTTTGCTCCTGAAACGGATACATCGGTTTTGCCCATAACTTTTGGTAAACCTTTTTCTAGTTTTTTCCAATTTAAACCACCGTCAATTGATTTATAAACTCCACTTCCTTTTCCACCGCTTCTCATTTGCCAAGGTTTTCTCAAATGATCCCATGTTGATGCATATATAATTCTTGGGTTATTCCTGTCCATAGTAAGCCCACTTATTCCCGTAGTTTCGTTGATGTAAAGAACCTTTTTCCAGTTTTTCCCACCATCACTAGAATGATATAATCCTCTGTCACTACTTGGTTTATATTGATCGCCCTGCACGCCAACCAATAAAGTGTTGTGATCCTTAGGATGAACAACAATGTTTGATATGGTTCTTGATTTTTTAAGTCCAATATTGGACCATGATTTACCCGCATCATCGGAACGATATACCCCATCACCGTGTGAAGTCATGACAGGGCGAATATCGGACTCACCCATTCCTGCATATACAACATTAGGATCGGATTCAGAAACCACAACAGCGCCAACTGAACCCATTTGAAAATAACCATCCGAAACGTTTGACCACTCTAAGCCACCATCATCTGTTTTCCACACGCCTCCACCAACTGAACCAAAATAGTAGGTCAAAGGATCGCCAATCACTCCAGATACGGTTAACGACCTACCACCTCTAAAAGGACCTATATTCCTCCATTTCATACCATCTTTAAAAAAAACATCCAAAGAGTCTGCCCACAAGTTTGAACATATAAGAAAAAATAAAATTTTAGCTATCTTCATTTCTTTGCTCCAATCAAATAAATAATTATTAAAGGTTTTAAAATGAATTATTAATTTAAATTAAATTAATAACCATATCTTTAATCATAAAAATCTATAAAATTATTTTATGAATATAAAATTTAAAAAAATTAATCATAAAAATTGGCTCTTCTTGCTACTATTTTTATTTCAATGTGAAGATGAACAAATTGAAAAAAAAGTGGTAGAGGATGAAATAATAATCAAAGATGATATTGAAAGTTTAATGACTTTTAGCATTGATACTTATGAAAAAGAAATTTTAGATGAACCGAAAATATTAGGCGAACTGATAATATCTTTGGATAGTAATATTATTCACAAGGGCTATATTGGGATAGAGAAGAGAGGGTCTTCATCTCAATATTTTTATGAAAAAAAACAATATGGGGTTGAAACTTGGGATCAATATGGAGCCGATATAGATGTTTCGTTAGGAGGGCTGCCTAAGGAAGAAGACTGGATATTTTATGGTCCTTATGGGGACAAATCGCTCATAAGAAATAATCTTATATATTCGCTATCAAACAACATGGGTCGATATGCTAGTAGGTCCAAGTTCATGGAGATAATAATAAATGGTGATTATAAAGGGGTATATTCTTTATTTGAAAAGATTAAAGTTGATAAGCATCGCGTTAACATTTCTAAAACTCAATCGAGCTCAGGCGAGGGCACTGGTTATATCATTAAAATAGATAAATTAACTGGTGAGGCTGTTGACATATATAATGATTATAATGATCAAATATCTTTTCTTTCAAATTATGATTCTAATGGCGATTCATTAAATGACAATTCACATTCTAAAATACATTTTCTTTACCATTATCCTAAACCTGAAGAGATTTCTTCGGATCAAAAAAGTTTTATTCAAAATATAATTCGTCAATTTGAAAATGCTTTAAGCACAGACAATTTTCAAGACCCCTTTAATGGCTACAGAAGATATATTGACATTGATAGTTTTGTTGATTTTTTTATTTTAAATGAACTTAGTAACAATGTTGATGCATATAGATTAAGTACTTTTATTCATAAAGATATATCGGGAAAACTGAAAATGGGACCAATTTGGGATTTTAACTTAGCTTTTGGAAATGCGAATTACTGCAACGGAGATGCTGTAGATAAATGGATGTTTAAATTTAACGATTATTGCCAAGGCGATTTATGGAAAGTTCCTTTTTGGTGGAAAAGATTATTGGAAGATGATTCTTTTAAGGCAAAAATCGTAACTAGGTGGTTTGATTTAAGACAGAATACTCTCTCAAATGACTCTATTTTTCAATTATTGAATGGTTTTGTAGAAAAATTGAAAATTTCTGGGAGTGTAGATAGAAATTTTCAAAGATGGCAAATATTAGATAAATGGATTTGGCCCAATGCCTATATGGGGGCTAATTATGATGAGGAGATAGATTATTTGAGCACATGGCTTTTAAATAGACTTCAATGGATAGATAGCAATATTGAATCTTTATAATATTAATTTTTCTGTTTGTAAATACAAATTGTTTCTCTTAATAAATTCGCATATCTTTATTTTTAATTTTTTTTCAATCTGAGGTTAAGATGAATATAAAGCATGACGTATGTATAGTAGGTGCTGGCCATAACGGGCTTGTTTCATCCATCATGCTAGCGCGATCAGGCTTGTCTGTTAAGGTATTTGAAGGTAAAAAAGTTGTCGGAGGAGCCGCTAAAACGGAAAATCCATTTAAGTTGGCACCTAACCTTGGACACTCTACAGGTGCTTATTTATTAGGTGTAATGCCTCCTGAATTGATGCGCGAGCTTGGTTTAGAATTAAACTTGGTTCGAAGAGACCCTCACTATTTTTTACCAACTCTCAATGATAAATACCTTTTACTTGGAGCAGATTCAAAAGCAAATGATCAGCAGATTCGATCTTTTTTTTCTGATCAAGATGCTATAGCAATTGAACGACTAGAAGCTGAAATTGCAATGATTCGAGAAGATTTGGCCCCTTCCTGGCTCCAAGAACCTTTGCCCTTAGAACAAACTGCTTATAAATTTATAAGAAAAGAATTGCAAAGAACTTTTTTAGATCTTTGTTCTTTGCCGGTTGAAGAGTATTTATATCGATTTAATTTTAAATCTGAATTATTACTCGCAATGTACGCTGTTACAGATGGTTTTAGTGGACTCAATGCTTCATTCGGAATGAATGGGACGGGCTATAATTTTTTGGTTCACAACATGTGCAGATTGCCAAAGTCTGGTGGAACTTGGATGATAGCTGAGGGAGGAATGGGAGCTGTTACAAATGGACTTAAAAATTTAGCTCTAAACGAAGGTGTGGATATTGAAACTGATTCGAATATCAATGAACTGATAATTACAAACAATAGAATCTCTGGAGTGGTCAGTGAAAGTGGAGATGAAACTTTAGCAAATATCGTTCTTGGAGCTTGTGATCCATTTAAATTGATGAGCCTTGCAACCGATCATCTGCCAGAAGAATTTAAAGCAGATTTGAACAGCAAGCGTAAGATGGGAACCACTTTAAAATTAAATCTAGCTCTAAACGATCTTCCGACATTTTCATGTCTCAATGACCAAATCGGTCAACACAAAACTACAAGCCATTTGCTGCCTCAAGAAGAAAATGGTTCAATATTAGATCAAATTAAAGATTCATACCAACAAGTTCAAAACGGTATCCTAGCAGACTTTCCTACTATTGAGTGGTATTTTCATACTGATGCTGAGCCATCTTTAATGGATATTGATGGTAGGCATTCTGCAGCTTTATTTGTTCAATGGGCCCCATATGATATACAAGGAAGTAGTTGGGATAAGGAAAGAGACAGATATGAAAACCACTTAATAGATATAGCAGAAAGATTTGCTCCAGATCTTCGACATAAGATTGATGATACATTTATGTTAGCACCGCCAGATATTGAATCATATTTCGGTATTTCAAATGGACATATTCATCACATTGACAATGCTTATGGTTTTGACAATAGATCCCCATACAAGTGGCCCATCGATGGTTTGTACGCAGGCTCTGCAGGTTGCCATCCTGGTGGAAGTGTGATTGGATGCAGTGGTTACAATGTTGCAAATAGAATAATAAAAGATTTAGGAATTTCACAATAATTAAGGAGAGATTATGATGAAAAAATATTTTAACATTTTAATTTTGTTGGTTTTTTTAAGCTGTGAGGATAATGGAGACACAGAAAAAAATTGCAACCTATATGAAGATAGGGGTTCTTTAGTTTCATCAAAAAGAACTTTTCAATATTCTAAAGAATCAATAGCATCGCTTGCTAAAACGTTTTACGGTATTGATGAATCAAGTTTAAACATCGAAAATGGGATTGATGTCTATAGTGTAGTTTATAAATCAATTGGACCTGATGATAAACCTGTCGAACTGTCAGGGGCAATTTATGTACCTGTTTTAGATGATGGTAAGGCAATACCAACATTAAGCATTGGCCACTATACTAACACTGAACAATACAGCGTTCCATCAGTATCACCTACAACAGGCCCCCAAGGAATCTTAGGTTCTATGCAAGGTTATTTTTCTATTTATGCCGATGGTTACGGTTTTGGTGTATCCGATACCCAACCTTCTTTTGTTAATAAAAAAGTTTCTGCAGAAACAAGAATTGATTTATTAAAAGCCTCAAAAGAATTTGCATGCGAAAATGACATCGAATTGAATGATCAATTGTTTACAACAGGTTATTCTGCCGGGGGTTACAACACCATGGCATTTCATCAATATATTGATGAAAAATATCCTGAATTTACCATAACAGCTAACGCGCCTTTAGCAGGTCCGTATTCAACTATGAACATGGGAAAGACTATCTTTGAAAAAGGAATTTATCATCAGCCATATTATTTAGGTTTTGCTTTATGGGGCTATATTAATGGAACTGGAGATTCAGATGCGCTTAATCGTTGGGTAAATGAACCATATATTGAGCCTATCAAAACAATGTACGACGGATCAAAAGGTGCAACTTTAATAAATAATGCTTTAAATGACACGATTAGTGTTCTTTTAAAAAAATCTTTTTTGGATGGTTTTCTTGGGGATGGAGAGCAAACTTTTAAGCAATACTTGAAAGATCAAAGCTTTATATACGATGGATGGACCCCTAAAGCACCAATTCACTTTATGCACGGAAAAGATGATACGACTGTTTTTCATTATTTGATGGAAGAAGCTGCAACAGTATTAAAAAGTAACGGCGCAACTCAAATTCAGACCACTTCATTCGAAGGAAATCATAATGGCGCAGCTTCTGCTTGCATGATAGAATCTTTGAACTGGTTTAACACCTTCAAAGAATAGACATTGGAAGAGAACAATAAAATCATACTCGCCTATAGTGGCGGTCTTGACACTTCAGTCATTTTAAAATGGTTAGTAAATTTAGATTATGAAGTAGTTTGTTTCATAGGCGATATTGGACAGTCTGATGATTTTAAAAGCGCTAAATTAAAGGCGGAAAAACTAGGCGCTTCTAAAGTAATAATAGAAGATTTAAAAAATCCCTTCATAATTGATTATGTATATCCTGCTTTGCAAGGCAATGCTATTTACGAGGGAAGGTATTTATTGGGGACTGCACTTGCAAGACCTGTGCTTGCTAAAGCACAAATCGAGATCGCGCATAATGAAAACGCATCTATTGTTTCCCACGGATCTACAGCTAAAGGTAATGATCAAGTAAGGTTCGAATTAGCATATCATGCATTAGATCCCAATATTAATGTCTTTTCGCCTTGGAGAGATATAGAGTTTTCTAATCAATTTAAAGGAAGAAATGACTTATTAAGTTATGCTGAGAAATGGCAAATTCCAATAACTGCCTCTAAAGGAAAGCCATACAGTGAAGACGAGAATTTAATTCATATCAGCCATGAGGCAGGCATACTAGAGGATCCAAGCAAAAGACCTGACCCATCTGTTTTTAGCTTAACTGAGGATATTTCAAATGCCCCTGATGAAGAAACTAAATTGGAAATCAAATTTATAGATGGAATTCCTGTTTCAGTTTCAAACTTGGATGATAACACTATTTACGATAATCCTTTAGAAATTATGAATTACTTGAATTTAGTTGGGAGAAAAAATGGTATTGGCAGGGTAGATATGGTTGAAAATAGGTTTATTGGAATAAAGTCTAGAGGTGTTTATGAAACCCCTGGCGCTACAATTCTTTTTGAAGCTCACAGAGACCTTGAGGGTATTGCAATGGATAAAGAGGTAATGCATATAAGAGATCTTTTGATACCTAAATTTTCAGAGCTTATATATAATGGTTTCTGGTTTTCACCTGAAATGGATTTTTTGTTAACTGCCATAAGAAAAAGTCAGGAAGCAGTTGATGGTGTTGTGAGACTAGCACTATTAAAAGGGAATATTATAATGATTGGAAGAGAATCCCCAACATCATTGTATGATCAAGATCTTTCCAGCATGGATATTGAAGGAGGGTTTGAAGCTAAGGATTCTGAGGGTTTTATAAACATTAATTCCATTAGACTTATGGCTCATAAAATAGTTTTACAAAGAAAAGATCCTTACAAGTGGAGAGGTAAAGAAAAAAAATAAATGGGTAAAATCTGGGATAGAGGCAATTCCATCGATAAAAAAATTGAAGAATTTACTGTTGGCGATGATTATATAATTGATCAAGAACTTGTTCAATACGACTGTGAAGCTTCAATTGCTCATGCAAAAATGTTAAAAAAAATTGGCATATTATCAGCTAATGAAGAAAAGCAATTAATTGAAGAACTTCAAAAAATAGCTCAAGAGCATAAGGAAAGAAAATTTACTATTTCGATTGAGGATGAGGATTGTCACACAGCCATTGAAAATAGATTGATAAAGTCTCTAGGAGATTCAGGATCCAAAATTCATACGGGACGATCTAGGAATGACCAAGTTTTAGTTGCTTTGAGGCTTTACTACAAGTCTTCTTTGAGTGAAATTTCATCGATGATCAATCAATGCATTGAGCATTTACAAAAGTTTGGTGACAAAAATAATTTTGATTTTCCTGGATATACCCACATGCAGAAAGCTATGCCATCTAATATAAAAATATGGTCAAATGCGTTTGCAGATTCATGTATTGACGATTTAAAAAATTTAAAAAACGTTCAGCACATTATTGACCAAAATCCTTTAGGCTCTGTTGCAGGATATCCAATACCGCTCGATATTGATCGCGAATTAACATCTAGTGAATTAGATTTTAATAAAATCCAATCAAATCCTATATATTGTCAAATAAGTAGAGGAAAGTTTGAAACACTAATAGTGGATAGTTTATCTCAAATTATGCTCACTTTGAACAGATTAAGCTCTGATTTAATACTTTTTTCTATGCCTCACTTTGGTTATTTCATGCTACCAGAAAAATTTTGTACTGGAAGTTCGATAATGCCACAAAAAAAGAATCCTGATGTGTTAGAACTAATAAGAGCAAATTATCATATTGTAAATGGATATGGAGTTCAAGTTAAATCCCTATCAGCAAATTTGATCTCAGGTTATAATAGGGATCTCCAACTAGCAAAAAAACCAGTAATTAATTCAATAAAAATCACTAAATCTTCATTGGATATGATGACTTATATCATAACAAACTTAATTGCCAGTAAAGAAAATTGTTTAAATGATATGACAGAAGATTTATTTGCGACTAATGAAGTTTATAATCTTGTCAAAGAAGGGGTACCTTTTAGAGATGCATACCGAACAATTGCTAAAAAACTTTCTGATAAATAAAATATTAGCATGAATGATTATTCCAGACCACATTCCTAAATATAACCAATCCATCAATTATTCTGTTAATTTAGATTGTACCCCTAAAGATACATGGAGTATCATATCTACAAAATCTCATTTAGAGCTATTCCACCCTTTTTGTGAAAAGAATTCAGTAAAAAAATGGCCAGGAAAGGGGGCTATTGATGAATTACAATATTTAAATGGATGGGTTTTTGAGCGAAATTTTTTAAACTGGTATGAAAATGAAGGATACGATCTTTTGATTGGTAGAAAATACGGAAGACAATCTTATGTTTCTTGGAGGATAGCCCCTACAAAATATCCGACTAGAAGTAGAATTTCTATAACTATTTATCCTTTTATTTTTAATACAGGATCAAAGTTTATTCAAAAAATTCCATTTAGTTTATTTGTAAAACCTCAATTGGATTCTTATTTAAGATCGGTTTTGGGAGGATTGCAATGGTATGTGATTAACCAGACGCCTATATCAAGAAACCATTTTGGAGTACATAAATGGTTTTCTTTAAAAAAAGGGAAAAAATGAAAAAAATATATTTAATTCTAGCATTTCTAGGAATTGTATTGCCCTATTGGGCAATGTTCTCTTCAATTTTAATCGATCAATATACTATTGGACAGTTTTTTTCAGCTTGGTTTGAAAATAATGCGGTAAGAATGTTGGCTGCAGACCTTGGTGTTTCAGGTTTGAGTTTTTCGATATTTATTATTCACAGATATATAAATGGCGTGGGGCCTAATCCTGGGAAATATTTTTTAATGATGTTTGGAGTAGGCTTGTCATTGGCTATACCTGTTTACCTACTAAACTTTGAAGAAAAGACTTAAAACTATCTTGTTCTAATCTCAATGGCACCAAGCATATTGTTGGTTCCATAAATTGTAGTAGCTTCAGAGGGTGATAGTAATTTCATATCAATGATCGTTTGAACGCTAATGTAGTTTAATTCACTCAAACCACCTATATACATACCATTCTGATAAACCGATATATTTGAAGATGTCCCAACACCAGACCTTAACCAATTGGGTCTGGCTACATTGATAATATCAATGGCGCTGTTGACACCTTTGAGTTCCACAATTTCTTCTTGAAGGATTTTATTTCTTTGTTTCATTGGTTTATTTGATGGAACTGTAGAACTGCAACCAATTATTATTGTAACTAAAATTGTTAGTAATATTTTTATCTTATTAATCTTTTTAAATATCATGATTTACCCATTTTAATAAAGTTAAATTATAGTTCAAAAACTAAATATAAATATAAAAATTTATCTTTGAATTAGTTTATTAAGTTTATTCATTTCAACTAAATTAATACATGGCTGTAAAAGATATAGTTCAAGTTTGGGATGGTAAAGAGATCATACGAGACAATGTAGAGTTCTTAATGGAGCCTACAAAAAAAGTCAAATTTCCATTGTCAACAAATACTAAAGAAATCATTTCTGATTTAATCGATACATATCAAGCAACACCTTGCGCAGGAGTTGCAGCGAATCAAATTGGTTATAATAAAAATATTTTTATCGGTAAAAAAAATGACTTAGACCATGATAAAGACTTCATCATACATATCAACCCTAAAATAGATAAAACTAGTGATGAATCAATGCAAAGTGGTCCAGAAGGGTGCTTAAGCATCCCAGAGAAAACGTTTATTATGTCGCGCTTTGATAAAATAACTATTCGTCGTTATGATGAGAATGGTAGAAAAAAAATCGATAAATTGAATGGATTTATCTCAAGATTATTTCAGCATGAGATGGAGCACTTGCAAGGGAGACTGATGATTGGTGGAAAGATTCATGATGAGATGCCAGTAGACAAAGCCGTTGAAAAGATTTATGATGAGTTATCTAACTATTATTCTCAGCATAATAATGATTTAAATATTTGATGGTTGAAATTGAATAGTTTGCACGACAATGATATTCATCTTTTTGAAGATGAGCATAAATACCAATTAAAATCAAATCCTTCTATTTCATTTAATAGTGTAACAGAATTAATTTCCAAATATTTTGAACCTTTTAACAAAGATTTAGTAGCTTCTAAGTTGATCAATACCCATCCTAAATATTTTGGCATGACCAAAGATGAGCTAATTAAGCAATGGGACGAAAAAAGAGATCATGGGTCAAAAATTCATAAAGAAATTGAAGACTTTTTAAAAAGTGGAAATATTGCAACCGAACAACAATCATTAGACGCAATAAATTGGCTCGAAAAAAATAGTATAAAAAAAGAATTGCAATCTGAAGCGATAATCTTTTCTAAGGAATTGAACATAGCAGGTAGTATTGATATCTTAATGCATGATAAAAAGAATAATTCTTATGTAATTCTTGATTGGAAAACTTCAAAATCAATACCCAAAGTATCATTCAATGGAAAAATGGGTATTCATCCAGTTACGAGCCATCTGATGGATTGTAAGTTTGTTCATTATTCTATGCAATTATCATTTTATAGATATATTTTAGAAGAATATTATGGTCTATTGATTTCTGATCAATTGATTGCACATTTAGATGGAAATTCTTGTGTTATTCATCATGCTAGTTACTTTAAAAATGAAATCGTTAGAATAATCAACAATGAAAAAAATTAAACTTTTTATAATTAAACAATTTTTGAGGCAGTAATGAAAAAGAACTTATTTTTATTATTGATATTTTTAATATCTTGTCAAAATAAAGATATAACGCTTGTTTATCCTGAAAGTAGAATGTCTGATCATGTCGACACATACTTTGGGCAGGGAGTTCCTGACCCATACAGATGGATGGAAGATGATATGGCAAAAGAAACCGAGGATTGGGTAGAAAGACAAAACAATGTCACTTTTAATTATTTAGATCAAATTCCTTATCGTAAAAAGTTAAAAAATAGATTAAAGAAATTAAATGATTATGAAAAATTAGGAGCTCCATTTAAAGAGGGTAAATATGAATATTATTATAAGAACTCTGGACTTCAAAATCACTCAGTTGTTTACAGAAAGGAAATTGGCAATAGTTCATCCTCCGAGATCTTCATTGACCCCAATAGGTTTTCAGACGATGGGACAGTTGCACTGAGAGGAATCTCTTTTTCTAAGGATGGATTATTAGCCGCTTACATGATTACAGAAGGTGGCTCTGATTGGAGAAAAATAATTGTTATTGATTCTGAAAAAAAGTCCATTATAGAGGACACTCTTATAGATGTCAAATTTAGCAGTGTTTCGTGGCGAGGCAATCAAGGTTTTTATTACAGTAGTTATTCTAATCCAAAAAATACAAGTGAGCTTTCAGCAAAAACCCAATTACATAAATTATATTATCATAAGCTTGGGACCCCTCAAACTTCTGATAAATTAATTTATGGTGGAGAAAAACAGCCAAATAGATATATTAGTGGTTATGTAACTGAAGATCAAAATTATTTAGTTATCTCTGCAAGTAAAACAACAAGCGGAAATCAGTTGCATATCTTAGACCTTAAAAAAGAAAGATTGATAACAATTCATAAAGAATATATGAATCGACTATCAGTAGTACATAACGAGGGAAATCAATTTTTTATTTACTCTAATATAGAATCACCAAACGGCAGAGTCTTTTCTGTAAATTTAAACAATCCCAAAAAATGGAATGATATTGTTCCTGAAAAAGAAAATGTTTTGAGCGCTAGTTTTGGAGGAGGTTATCTCTTTGCAAGTTATTTGGTTGATGCAAAAACTGAAGTCGAACAATTGGATTTAAATGGTAAGCTTATCAGGAATATAAAATTACCAGGCATTGGAACTGCGAGCGGATTTTCAGCAAAAAAAGAGGACAAGGATCTTTATTATTCTTTTCGCTCTTTCACTTTTCCATCAACAATATATAACTATAAGTTAACAACTGGAGAATCAGAAATTTATCAATCTCCATCAATTGATTTTAATGCAGAAGACTATATTACTAAGCAAATATTCTTTAAAAGCAAGGATGATACATCTATACCTATGTTTATCACGCATAAAAAAGATATGGCAATGAATGGAACGAATCCGACCATTTTGTATGGTTATGGCGGATTCAATATTAGCTTAACACCCAGTTTCAGCGCTACGAATCTTGTATGGCTAGAAAATGGAGGAGTGTATGCAGTTGCTAATTTACGGGGCGGCGGCGAATATGGAAAAAAATGGCATTTAGCAGGAACCAAAATGAATAAACAGAATGTCTTTGATGATTTTATAGCTGCAGCCGAATATTTAATAAATGAAAAATATACATCCAGTGATTATCTTGCAACCAGAGGTGGTTCGAATGGTGGATTATTAGTTGGCGCTACAATGCTTCAAAGACCTGAACTTATGAAAGTTACTATTCCTGCTGTGGGAGTTATGGACATGCTAAGATATCATCAATTCACTGCAGGTGCGGGTTGGTCTTACGATTATGGAACAGCAGAAGATTCTCCTGAAATGTTCCAATATTTGAAAACCTATTCTCCTGTTCATGCAATTAAGGATGGTGTTTCATATCCTGCAACTTTAGTTACAACTTCCGATCATGACGATAGAGTTGTTCCAGCACACTCTTACAAATTTATTGCTGGCTTGCAGAAAGCTCATTCTGGATCGAATCCAGTTTTAATAAGAATTCAAACCAATGCAGGGCATGGTAGTGTATCTATGGAGCAAAGGATGGATTTAGCTTCTGATATTTATGCGTTCATATGGTATAATATGAGGATAAGGCCAAATTTATAAAATTAAAACTAATAGACGTTTTCTTTGCCAAGGTAGTTTTTTAAATGCCAAACTGAGTACTTTGCAATAATATTGTTATCTCTAATTGCAGTGAATTCTTTGATAAAACTCATTGATTGAAAATTACTTTCCATCCAATCCGGTCTTCCATATTTTGGCTTAATAAATAAAAAATCTTCACCGATGATATCATCATGAATAAATGAGTAAAGCGTTTCGTGATATCCAATTGATAAACAAGTTGCTTCCAAATCAGGCTTTAAATAAAAATTTATTATTGATGGTATTTGATAATTATTAGATGCAATTCTCAACCCCCTTAGCTCAGGTGATTCTCTTAAAATTTTAGGTATTTCAATCAGAAGGTCTTTGTATATATGATATCTGTTCGTCACATCTGATATTGAATTAATGGGTAAAAATGGTTTGAAAGTTTGAACTGTTATAATAATGATTAAAGAAGCTGAGTATCCAATTTGTAATAAAATCTTTTTTGAGAAAGATTTTATCTGGCCAAGCTTTATACCAACAATGAAGAGACCACTTAAAAAAATGGGAGCTGGCCAATTAATCTCAAACTTTGAAAAAATAGAATGCGTTATAAAATAAATCAAAGGCACCGCTGTGATATAAATAAAGTAAGTGGAATTTTGGTTTAGTTTTTTTAAAAAGCGAATTTTTTTGAGAGGATATATAACGGAATAATAATACAGAATAGGGCCAACTAATATTGCCAATGAAAGCCATAGTTCAAAAAAATCTTCTAAGTCGCCTTCTTCAGTAGCATGCGCTCCTTGGTATCGGATAAAAGCAAAATCGTTATTTATATTCCAAATTATAAATGGACTAGAAACTATAAAAGCAATCAGGAATGATAGGTGAAATTCCTTTTTATATATCCAATATTTTAAATCTTTAGCTATCAAAGGATATGTTACTATTGCTAGCGCTGTAAACACTGCAGTAATTTTAGAAAGAATAGCCATGCCTAGTAAAAATCCAGAAATATAAATGAGTTTTTCATTGTAGTGATAGGAAATATAGTAACCCATTATGGCTAAAATTAGAAATAACGATAAAGGGGCATCTGGTGTAATAATAGTTGAATTTATATGAAATAGTAAATTAGCAGAAATCAACAAAGAAAGATACATACCAGTTTTTTGATTGAAATAAAATTTTCCAAAAACGTAAGTAGATATACTTAAAATACAGGTTGATAGCACAGCTCCAAAACGCAAGCTGAATCCTGAATCACTAAAAATTGAAAATATTTTTATTAAAAAAGCAACAATGGGGCCGTGGTCTATATAACCCCAAGCAAGATGTTTTGAATACATATGATAATATGCTTCATCATCTATGATAAATGTCTTAGAAATAATATAAATGCGAATTAATAAAAGAATGAAATGCACGACAACAAAGAATCGAAAGTTCATTTGTTATTTAAAGACCCAATTTTTTGATCCTACAAAATTTATTACCGTCCCTGCGGCAATCCCAAAGGCTTGAGCAAAAACTTTATAACTTAAATCGAAAAAATTTAGCACTATATTTAGTATTATTAAGTTTAAGATTAAGGATGAGAGCGCAATGATAAAATACTTTATGTAGGCAATTATTGTTTTGTTAAAGAATTTTGTTTTTTCAAAAAAAGTCCAATGATGGTTTAATATATAATTTTGCAAATTAGAAATAAAGAATGCAAAAATTGAAATCAAAGTTGCCTGATATTTTAAAAAGTCAACAAAAATGAAAAAAATAGATAAATTGGTAATTGTTCCTAAAAAACCTACGATTAAAAATCGTGAAAATATCATGTTTGAAAATATTTTTTTTATAATTGTGTGAAAATTAATTTTGGGACTTACATAAAATAAGTTTCTTTTGATAATTTATATAATGATATGTTAAAAGATTTAATTCAGAAAAAGACACCTTTCATTGATGTTAGATCACCTGCTGAATTCAACCAAGGTTCGATTCCATTATCAATCAATATTCCTATTTTAAATGATATGGAGCGTGAGATTGTTGGAAAGGCTTTCAAATCAAGCGGACAGGAGACAGCAAAAAAAATTGGCCATCAATTAGTAAGCGGTAAGATAAAAAATGATAGGGTAAATGAATGGAAGAAATTCATTGAAGCGAACCCCACATCTTGGCTTTATTGCGCCAGAGGTGGCTTAAGATCTGAAATCGCACAATCTTGGCTTAAAGATATTGGCTTAATCATAGATAGAGTAGATGGAGGATTTAAATCAATAAGAAATTTTTGCTTGGAAGTCTTTGAACATATTAACGAAGATAACAAAGATTGGATAGTTTTAGCTGGCAGAACAGGATCAGATAAAACTGGTATGATAAATAAGCTTAAAAATAGCATAGATTTAGAAGGGCTAGCCAATCACAGGGGGTCTGCTTTTGGCGCTAGATCAACAAAGCAACCAAGTCCAGTTAATTTTGAAAATTTTCTAACTTTTGAATATTTATATCATGAATCGAACAAATTAGTGCTTGAAGATGAATCAAGGACCATAGGAAGATTAGTTATCCCATCAAAATTCTATGACAAAATGAAAAAATCTAAAATTTGTATTGTTGAGGTTCCAATTGAGGAAAGAATTGAAAATATTTTCAATGGGTATGTTGCTAGTCATCTAGAGAATGATAAAAATATTCTTTTAGCAAAAGAGCGGTTTCTTGCAAATTTAGATAAGATAAAGAAAAGACTGGGAGCATCAAGTCATTTAATTATTAAAAAAAAGATTCAAGAAGCATTTTCCAACTATGATCACAATGCTCACTTCGATTGGATAGAAAAATTAATTGTCAGTTATTATGACAATATGTATGATTATCAATTAAATAAAAAAATTGATAGGTGCATTTTCAAGGGAAATACGTTGGAATGTTTAGAGTATTTAAGATCTTAAAATTCCGCTAATGACTCCCAAAATATAAACCCTCTATTAAATTGGGAGTCAATAATTTGCGGTTATTTCGTCAAGGAGAGAGCATGACGATTTTAAAACGTAAATAAAAAATAATTAGAGTGTTGCGTTCCCCCGCTCCCTAATAATTTTAACTATAAAACTTAAATGATTAAATATATTATTGTCAATAATAAAAATATAAAAAAATTATTAAATAAATATAAATATATAGTAATCTTTTAAGGTTTACAAATGAATTTAATTGAAAAAATTATATTTGATGTCTTTTTAACAAATCTCTGGTGAGTATAATTCCTTTAAACTCAGTATGAACTGAGCCCTCATATTCTATACCTATGTATCCATCATAATTATGATTCGAAACGATGTTCAACATTTTAGAAAAGTCAGTATTTACTTCTTCACCATTTTCATTAAACTCATGACTTTTTGCACTTACAGATTTTGCATATGGCATAAGTTCATCAACGCCCTGATATCTATCATACCAATCATTTTCATTGATCTTAAAATTTCCAAAATCAGGAAGAGTTCCTATTGAAGGATCGTTAGCCATATTCATTATCTCGGAAAGCCATTTGCCGTTGGAGGATAAACCACCATGATTTTCAACAATTATGTTTATTTCAGCTTTTTTAGCATATTCTGCAAGTTTTTGAAGTCCATCNAGAGCATATTTCTGCTGATCTTCATAGCTAATTTGCTTCTCACCTGAGCTACGAGCATTGACTCTTATGGAATGACAATNTAAATGTTTTGCTGCATTTANCCATTTGTAATGATTCTCAACAGATTGTTTTCTTTTTAATTTGTTTGGGTCTCCTAAGTCGCCCTCTGCATCACACATGATAAGTAAATTTTTGATTCCATTATCATTAGCTCTCAAGTTCATTTGATTAAGNAAATCAATATTCTCAGCTTTGTCAAAGAAAAAAGTATTTACATACTCTACGGCNTCGATGTCAAACATAGTTCTNGTAATGGTAATAAAGTCTAAATGATCTATTATCTTAGATCGTAAAGTTCTATGTAAAGACCATTGGGCTAATGAAATTTNAAATGGTATTTTTTTAGGATTACAGCCAGCAGTTGGTATAGATGTCAAGCCAGTGAATGCAAAGGCTGTAGTAAACGTAGAACTTTTAATTAGAAATTCCCTTCTTTTCATAGCTTTCTTATTCTGATATTTTTATACCAAACTTCGCCATGATCGCCTTGAAGTCCNATGTGNCCTGTTTTAGCTTTTGCAAAAGGAGGCATTGAANTGAATTTACTGCTTTTTACAAGATCCCACATTTTGTCACTCTGATATGTGTATTCTAAAATTTTTTCTCCATTTAACCAATGTTCAACATTTTTATCTTTTACTTTTATTCGCACTTTATTGTATTCGCCTACAGTTTTAGTAACATCAGAAGAAGGNTCAATCATTGCATAAAGTGCCCCAGCTGATGTTAACTTATTCTTTCCATCTATATGAACATCATTATCCAATACTTGCATTTCAGGTGCAGATTGCCATATGTAATCGCCCTCCTCAGTTGCAAAATAGAAAATGCCGCTATTCCCGCCCGGAGCTACCTTCCATTCAAGTTCTAATTCAAAATCAGTAAACATGTCTTTGCTTATTAGATCAATACCATTATGACCAGGAACGGTTTTTAGAGCTCCATCTTCAATGATCCANTTTCCATTNGGAAAATCTTTTTGCTTATAGCCGCGCAAACCTTTCACNNNNTTNCCGTCNAANAATATTTGCCAATCAGAAGAATCTCCACAGTTAAGAAAAAATAAAAGCAATATTAATTTCATTTTCATAATCAAGACCTCTTTGGATTCCAATTGCCTGTAGCAACCGCAGGGATAAAAGTTTCAATTTCTTTGCATGGCAACTTTACAGTTCTTCCTTGTTCGGCGCTCATGTATGCTGCCATCAAGAGTTTAGTCACCTCAAAACCGTCATCAAAATTCTCAACCGGTCTATTTCCCGATAAGAATGATTCTACCATGTGCCTATTTTCAGCTGTGTATCCATAAACTTCCGCTTCGTTACTTACAACAGGCATACCACCAGATTCAGCATTTTGCTTTTCAACTAGATCTTCACCCTGAGTGCCGGCAACTTTTCTGCTAAAAAACACTTTAAGGTCCGGATCCAATGTATTTACAAACATTGAATACTCAGGCCCAAATAGCTCCATGCTCAAGCGCAGTCCTTCGCCAACAAAACACCACGATGTTGTTGTTTCAACAATTAATTTATTATTTTCCTCATCTAAATATTCAATCAAGGACCTTGCAAAATCTTCTGAGGGTCTAGTCAAATAATCAGTTTTACCATTGCTATTATCAGAAAGAATCTTCGCATATTCTGGCCTTTGCCATTTTAAACAATCCATATGGGCACTAATACTTATTGGCTTAATAGAATCCCTTGACTTGCTTGGATCAGTGAGCATAAAACGCGCTTCTTCGACAGAATGGCACATCATATCATTTAATACCCCACCGCCCTGTAATGATCCTTCCCAAAACCATGGCATGTGAGGACCGCTATGCTCTTCAGCTGCTCTAGCTAAATAGGGACGGCCTGTGNTGCCCGCGCCGCGAGACCAAATGATTTCTTTTCCTCTAACAATGGAGGGAGAGAATACTTGATTTTCTAAATATCCATCCAAAAGACCAACTTCTTTAGTTAATTCTAAAACTCTCTTGGCTTCGTTGAAATTTCTGCCCAGTGGTTTTTCGCAGGTAACACCAATAAGCTCACCTTTTCCGCTTGAAATAGCACTCGCAATTTCCTCAAATGTTTCTATTCTGGCAAAATTAGGAGAGCAAACCCAAAGAGCATTTATTTTAGGATCAGCTATCATATCAGTAATTGATTTATATGGCTTTGCATTATCACCAACCCCAATTTGATTAGCTAAATCTGCTGATTCTTCAGCAGATTTTAATGTTTTTGACATTACCCCGATCACATCAACATCTCTTACTGCAAGCAAAGATTGTATGTGAAANCGAGTGATAAATCCACCTCCAATAAAACCGATTCCCAATCTTTTATTATTCATTAGTTTGATCAACCTCACTTTCAAATTGTGTAAAGAAGAAAATTGTNGTTATTAGCCCTATAGAAGACAAAGTAAGCCAAAATTTTGAAAAGTTAAGCAAACCGTCTGTCGAATATAAGTTTGATAGATATGCAGTAATTGCTCCCGCTAAAATAGGTGCACCACCTAAAAATAATGCTATTAATGTTTGCGCAGAGCTACGAACATCGTCGTCGGATATTTTATCAACATAAATAAATACAGCTGCAAAGAAGAAAGCAAAACATACTCCATGAAGAACTTGGCTTGAAACAATAAACCAAGCAGGTAAAAAAGCAGCGCCGAATATTAGGTACCTAAGACAATAGGCAAAAATACCCAAGCTAATAACCACCTTGAATCCATATTTTTTCAGATAGAATCCTAAGAAAATAATAATAAGTATTTCAGAAAACTGACCAATGGACATAGCTGGTCCAATTGCACTGTCTTTAATGCCAATTGATACCAAAAATGGACCTGTTAATAAAAAGTAGATTTGATGTATGATTGCTACTGATACGCTTGAGATAACAACAACTAAAAATGACTTTTTCTTAAAAAGATTAAAAGCTTTTTTTAACGCAAATTTTTCTACTGCATCTTTTTTTGGCGGAGTATTTGGAAGNGACAGGCAGAAAAATCCATAAATAATGGATATAATAGCAGAAAACTTAAAAGAATCACCAAGTCTATTAACCACTCCTTCAACTTCTGATCCAATTAGAAAGGGGGGCATAAAACTAAAACCAAGATCTGTTTGAAGCCAAATCATTGGAAATGTCCATGTTGCAACAATCCAGCCTATGGTTCCCCAAGCTCTTATTTTTGGAAAATTATTTTCACTATCTTCCAGATGAGCAAATGCAATAGAATTGGATAATGCTAGTGTTGGCATGTACAAAATACTATAAAGGATGGATAAATACAGCCAAGCATTAAAATCAGTTTGTAATGCAGTATACCATTTTACTAGACCACCTGAGATAACTAAAAATGCTAAGATTTTCTCTGTGCTTAAATATCTATCTGCTACTTGACCAGCAATAAATGGAGCACTTAACGCGCCAACAGATGCGGCGAAACCTAGAATTATTGCCATCTCTGAATCAGTGAATCCAAGCCCGCCATCTATAACGCTAGCTGTCAGAAATCTTGATGTAACAGGCATCCAAGCTCCCCAAACAGCGTATTGAAGGAACATCATAATACCAAGCTTGAGGTTCTTAGTCATTGTATTTATATGATTTTTCTATTTACTGGATCCCATTCAATTCTTCTTCCTGTTAAATAAGACTCAGTTGCCATAGCACAAGCTACAGCCTCATGAAGACCTANATCNACATTACATTTTGGNTGATCTCCAGATCTTATGCAGTCTAGCCAATCTTTNATATGTANATGNGTNGGGTCAACTCGNTTTCCATCTCTNTANGTATATAATAATCCTTTGTTNGCAAAATATCGTGATGTNGCTGATGTTACTCCATCGATCTGTTTTGATCCNGGTGAATAGGTATATATTGGATAATTNGGATTNATAATACCANTTTCNAATCTNTCCTTATATTGNGTTGATANCTCATCAGCTGTNACNNTAAATCCATGNATTGATCCTCCNCCACTNTGTCCTCCCATTTGCATNGTAGCATCGTGACCCATTATACGATTTCCNCTAGGNTTGTAACTTGAAAGAGTAGCGCTNTATAATACNGTTAANTCNNGATCAGGATATTCAAAAGTAGCATTCCAAACATCTGGGACNTCNCTATCAAAACCAATTAANTCAGGATAATTNTCTTTTTTATAATGGTANATACCTCCNGAAGAACTAACATATTTTGGTATTCCAATATCCATTATTTGATTAATTGTATCAAAATCATGAGATAAAAGATCTCCCGATAGGCCTGTTCCATAATCAAACCAGCATCTCCACCTAAAAAAACGCTCTAAAGCTTCTTTCCCGTCTCCCCATGCAAGTTTGTTAGGAGATGGCATTTGAAATCTCTCCCAGTCAATCGTTTTTTGATTACCATCAGGATGAATGCCCCAATACCAAGCACCCCACGGTGAGTTTCGATTAGTTGTAAGTTCAACTAAATTGACAGGACCGAGCAGATTTTGCTCATATATTTGTCTAGCTTTTTCATTTGCTTCAACCTGTCTATTCTGATGGCCAAGCTGAAAAACTATTCCAGTTTTTTTAATTGCATCGTATACATCTATTGCTTCGTCGAACGTCCTTGTCATTCCTTTTTCGCAATAAACATGTTTTCCTGCTTTAGCTGCATCTATGGTTATTCTTGAGTGCCAATGATCTGGTGTAGCAATTATAACTCCATCAATATTTTCATTAGCCAGCATCTCTTCATGCGTTTTATATCTAATTGCCGTTCCTTTTGGTACTCCTCCTGGTCTGATCTCATTTTTAGAAGCATCAATACCAAGCTCTGCATTATTATCAAAAAGATCGCAAACTCCCACAAGTGAGCAATTAAGGTCCTCTTGCGTCATAAAAGTTTCAAATTGTTTATTTAATTTGTTTTTTTGGGCATTTTCACTAGCTGTGTCTGTCCAACCTTTTGTTGCAAAACCTGCAGCCCTTACAAGATGGGCCCCCCTTCCTCCGTAACCAATAACTCCTAAGTTAAGATGTTTGCTGTTTGATAATGATTTTACAGCTGCTGGAGGTGATTTTTCTTGAATAAGGTTTGATAGCAGATTTGCTTTCTTTTCTGTATCTCTTTTTATTTTCCTTAGAACATTAACAAGGAATACGCCTAATATAGGTACTGTTGCTAGGCCTTTTATTAATTCTCTTCTTTCAATATTGGTCTTTTTATTTTCTTTGCTCATTTCTATTCTTTCTAATTTTTAAATGATTTTAGCATTAATCGATCTAGGCCTATAATATTACTGGTTGGAAAAATGTATACTATCCATAATGCGCATGCTTCAATTAAATTTTTATTTACGATCAAATAACTACCTTCGTTTGGTTTTCCATATTCTAATCCTAATAGAGGTGGAGCGAAGAGATAATACATCATAATGAGAAAAATCCCCCCGATTGACCCGTATTTAGAAAAAATACCTAACATCAATGAAAAACCAACCAATGTTAAGCCCCACATATTAACATAATCAGATATGGTTAGTAGAGTCGGATTGGAAACAATAGCATTTGCAATACCAGAAAAAACCCATTTCGAATCAAGCAGATATGCAGCAGATGACCAATATGGATTTATGACTTTAGAAATTCCTTCATAAAGAAAATGCCATCCAATAAGCACTCTTAAAGTTACCAACCCATACAGCTGATATTGATTTGTCAAAATAGAATCATCTAATTTATTCATATTGAGTCTCTCCTCCTCAAATTTTATGATTGGATTAGTTAATCAGAGAATAATATAGCAATAGATATAAATCAAGTTTGAATTTAAAAAACTGCATATTGTAATCGTTTATTAGTTAAGGTATTTTAAGTTTGATATAAAAAGGATAAAGTATTATGTCTAAGAGAAAAATGAACTTTGATACAAAAGTCATACATGCAGGTCAACCACATCCAAGGATAGAAGGCGCGGTGAATGTTCCTATTTTTCAAAGCTCTACCTTTGAATACAAGGGGCAAAAAAACTACGATGATTTAGTTTATGTTCGGCTCAACAATACTCCCAGCCACAAAAGTGTGAGCGATAAAATAGCTCAACTTGAAGGGGCTGAGAAAGCAGTTGTGACATCATCAGGCATGAGTGCAATTACTACCACCTTACTACATTTTTTAAATGCTGGAGACCATATTCTTGCTCATAAAAATCTTTATGGCGGAACTGCCCATTTTATGAAACATGGATTACCAAGTTATGGAATTGAAGTTGATCTAATTGATGCGCGCAATACTGAAAATTGGGAGGAAAAATTAAAAGATAATACCAAAGTTATTTATGTAGAAACTATGACCAATCCCTTAGTTGAAGTTGTTGAGCTTGAGGCAATAGTAAATTTTGCAAAATCAAACAACTTGATTTCAATAATCGATAATACCTTTGCAAGCCCTGTAATCTTTTGTCCTATTAAATTTGGTTTTGATATATCTCTGCATTCTGCAACCAAGTATTTAAATGGTCATAGCGACCTGGCTGCTGGGGCCATAATTGGTACTGAGAAAAATATAAAAGCTATTTCGTCAACATTGAACCACCTAGGGGGATCGCTTGATCCTAATACCTGCTATTTATTAGATAGAGGAATAAAAACATTATCTGTCAGAATGGAAAGGCAATGCTTTAATGCCTTAAAGATAGCAGAATTTTTAAACGATCACTCAGGGGTGGAGAGTGTTAATTATCCTGGATTAATATCTAATCCTAACCATGATAGAGCTAAACGTTTCTTGTGTGGGTATGGCGCAATGCTAAGCTTCATATTAAAAGGATCAGAGCAAACAGCTAATGATTTTATTAATAAATTAGAAATACCTGTTCACACATGGAGCTTAGGGGGTGTAGAGTCTTTGGTGGTTCGACCGGCGCAAACTACACATTCTAATTTTACTGATGAAGAACTTCTTCAAGCAGGAATTGATCGTCGGTTAATTCGTTATTCGGTAGGGATTGAGTCTATCGAAGATCTAATAGAAGATTTTAAATTTGCTATTGATGATTGAATTTTTCTTAGTATTTTCAAAAGATGCAGCAATTAATTAATCAACTTAATCATTTCAATGAGCAAAATTTCCCTAAACAACTAGTAACAAAATCTCTTGAAAATAAATTATTAAATCCTTCAGAAATTTCTGAGTACCTGTTATTTAAAGAGCATAAATATTCGCGCAATTTGGTCTATAAAGACATTAATTTTGAGGTTTTGTTAGTATGCTGGCAACCTGGACAAACTGCTCCAATACATGGGCATGAAGGAGAGAAATGTTGGATGAGGATTGAATCGGGCTCATTACAAATTTCTAATTACAACTTAATTTCTGAAAAACCACTTAAATTAGAAAAAATAAGTCAAATAGATCTCGACCCTGGAGCATTGGATGGTCCAGCAGAAATACATTCGGTAAGAAATGTGTCTGATAAAAAAGCTATAAGTTTACATATATACACCAAACCATTTGAAGAATGCGATGTATTTTATCCTGAAAAAGGAATAATTGAAAGAAAAAGCTTAGGATACGACTCAGTAGATAAGATTCCTTGCAGAATTAATTAATTTTTTTTAGCGTTAATTAATCTAAAATTATTTCAAACTTATAAATTCAAATAAACTTTATTTTACGTTTTATTTCATATATTTTGTATAATATAGTATATTTACTATAATAATTATTTGAGTTAAGTATGAATAGATCAGAAATTTTTACAACACTACTTGAAAAACGTCCATGGACTGATTATGAGTGGGAAAAAAGAACTAACATTACAAGAGCAACTTTTGGAAATAACCGAAAAAATAATGGCCAAAATGTAAAATCCAGAACTTTAGAATTAATGGCTAAAGCCACAGGCTTTAAACTAATGCAAACCAACGCAAAAAAAGGAATTTTGCCTAGTAGCGCTGATGCATTATTTGAATTAATTGAAAATGAAAATAAAATGATCAGAATTGGTCTATTTGGTTTTGGTAGAATTGGTAGAAATATTTTTCGCATTGGTTACAATGACCCACGATTTAATTTTGTAGCCATAAGTGATCTTGGCGATGTTGAGGCAATGCATTATTTACTAATGAGAGATTCTATTCATGGTTCAATAGATGATGAAATTGCACTTAATGGAAACGATCTTACTTATCATGGAAAATCAACTCGTCTGCTACCTGGATCTGCACCTGGCAGTATACCCTGGGATGCTTTCGATGTTGACATAGTAATTGATTCTACAGGTGTCTATCGAAAAAAAGAGCAATTACAACTACATTTAGATTCTGGAGCAAGAAGAGTCCTTGTGACAAAGCCACCAGCTGATGAAATTGATAGAATAGTTATCCAAGGAATTAATCAGAATAAGATTAATAGCAAAGATCAAATTATATCAACTACCTCTTCTACAACCCAAGTCTTAGCTTTAATGTTAAAAGTGCTTGATCAAAATTTCGGAATTAAAAATGCAATGATGACAAATGTTCATGCATATACATCTGATCAGCCTTTAGCTGATTCTGTTAGATCCGATCTAAGGCGAAGCAGATCAGCTGTAGAAAATATTATCCCAAATGAGACATGGGCGCCCGATTATGTATCTCAATTATTACCGAAATTCAAAAATAAAATTTCAGGAATGGCAATGAATGTACCTGTTGCAAATGGTTCTTGCGTAGATCTGACAACTGAAATGTCTTTCATGCCTTCAATAGAAGAGGTAAATAATGCCTTTAAAGTCGCTAGCGAAAATGAATTGGTAGATCTAATACGATACACCGAAGATCCTATTGTTTCAAGCGATGCAATTGGGGGAGGAGAAACAATGGTATTTGACAGTAAAGCAACGATGATTGCATCAAATAAACTTTTAAAAACAATAGCGTGGTTCGATAATGGTTGGGGTTTTGCAAACAGGATTTTAGAACTTTCGGAATCATACAATGAATTGGAGAGTAATTAAATGAGAGTTGCAATAAATGGTTTTGGTAGAATTGGTAGATCGGTCTTTAGAATTTTAAACGATAGAGAAAATGTGGATGTTGTCGCAATAAATGATATTGCGGATAATGAGGCCATGGCTTACTTACTAAAATATGATACTGTAATGGGAAGATTTAATGATAGCGTGACTATAAATAATGACATTATGGAAACATCTTTCAATAAAGTTAAAATGCTTGCTGAAAGAGAACCTGGTAACTTGCCATGGAGTGATCTTTCAGTTGATGTAGTCATTGAATCAACAGGTATATTTAGAACAAGAACTCAATTAGAAGACCATTTAAATGCAGGTTCTAAAAGAGCGATCTTAACTGTTCCATCAAAAGATGAAATTGATTATACACTTGTCATAGGTGTAAATGATAATGGTTTAAATGAGAATCATAGAATCATTTCAAACGCAAGCTGTACCACTAATTGTCTTGCGCCTATGGCGAAAATACTCAATGATGAGTATGGAATTGAATATGGTGTAATTAATACAATTCACGCTTACACCAATGATCAAAGATTGGCTGATGTACCGCATAGCGATTGGCGTAGAAGGAGAGCAGCTGCAGAAAACATTATCCCTACAACGACAGGTGCTGCAAGGGCCGTAGGAAAAGTTCTGCCAGAATTAGAAGGAAAATTGGATGGAATAGCAATGCGTGTCCCTGTTCCAGATGGTTCTGTAGTGGATGGAGTTTTCAGATTAAAAAAAGATACAACGGTCAAAGATATAAACGAATTGGTTTTGGATATCTCAGAAAAAGAATCTATGAAAAACGTTGTTGAATATTCAACTCTTCCAGTAGTATCGACAGATATTATTGGCAACCCTCATTCATCAATATTTGATGCTCCTTTTACAAAGGTGATAGATGGTAGTCTAGTGAAAACTCTGAATTGGTATGATAATGAATGGGGTTACTCTAATCGTGTAGCAGACTTAGTTAATATATTATCAAGATTTAATTAGCGATCTCATTCAAATTTTCAAAAAACTTTAGGGATTCAGGATTGATTAAAGCATCCTTATTATCAACCTTGTTTCCGTTTATTATTTTCTTAACCGCTAGTTCTACTTTTTTCCCGCTTAAAGTGTAAGGTATGTCCTTAATTTGAACTATTTTCTTTGGTAAATGTTTAGGTGAACAATTTTTTTTAATTTTATTTGTTATATTTTTTTTCATTTCATCGTTGATCTTTTTACTATCTTTTAATTTTACAAAAAGTATAATTCGTTCATCTTGCTTCCATTTTTGCCCAACTACAATACTATCTATTATGTCATCTATGGTATCTATTGCATCATAAATTTCTGAAGTTCCAATTCGAACTCCCCCTGGATTTAATGTTGTATCACTTCTTCCAAAAATCTGAACTCCTCCGTGATCATAAATGGATATAAAATCACCATGATACCATACATTAGGGAATTTATTAAAATAAGATTCAAAATATTTTTTATCATCTTTATCTTTCCAAAATGATATTGGCATCGAAGGAAAGGGTTTTGCGCAAATGAGTTCTCCCTCCATATTTTTAACAGATTTGTTTTTTGAATTTAGAGATTGTACATCCATTCCAAGCCCTATACACTGAATTTCATCTCGATAAACTGGAAGCTGAGGATTTCCTAAAGCAAAACAGGATATAATGTCTGTGCCACCCGATATAGATGAAAGCCTAATATTATCTTTTACTTCTTGATATACATAGTCAAAATTCTCTCCTCTTAGTGGAGAACCAGTTGAAAAAATGACTTTTAAAGCGTCAAGATTATGAGAAAGTTTCGGAGAAATTTTAAAATTTTTGCTTGAGTCAAGATATTTTGGGCTTATTCCAAAATGAGTAATTTTATATTTGTCTATGAAACTCCACAAAGTATCATTATTCGGGTAAAATGGAGAACCATCAAAAAGTATTATAGTGGAACCTATTGCTAAAGAGGTGATTAGCCAGTTCCACATCATCCAACCGCATGTTGTATAATAAAAGACATTATCTTCTGTTGATATATCGCTATGAAGTCTTAATTCTTTAAGGTGTTGTAATAAAGTTCCACCCGCTCCATGCATAATTGATTTTGGCGTTCCAGTAGTCCCGCTAGAATACATAATATAAATGGGATGATCGAACGGTAATTGTTGAAATTCTAAATTACACGGATTTTCATCCAATGCACTCTTCCATGAGATGGTATCGATATTAAGAGGTAAAATTTTTTTTTCATTTGTAATAATAACTTTTTCTAGAGTGTTTAAACGATTTATAACTTTAGATAGCTTATCGACAAGAGAGAATTTTTTACCAGAATAGAAATAATTATCACACGCAAATATAATTTTCGGGTTTATTTGCTTAAAACGATTTAAAATACCTCTAACTCCAAAGTCGGGAGAGCATGATGACCATATTGCACCAATTGAAGTAGTTGCAAGCATAGCAACTACTGCCTCAGAAGAATTCGGCATAATACCACAAACTCTATCACCTGTTGATACTCCCCATTTTTTCATGCTTGAGGCCAAAGATTTAACTTGATCAAATAATTGATTATAAGAAATTTTTACTTCTTCTTTTTTCTCATCAATGGATATAAGTGCAGTTTTATTGCTTTTAAATCTGAGTAAATTTTCAGCAAAATTCATCTTGCACCCTTCAAACCATTTTGGTTGAAACATTTTATTTTTATCGTTTATAATTGTTGAAGGCTCTTTTGAGCAAAGTGGATTCAAGTATCCCCATATGGATTTCCAAAAATCTTCAATATTATTTACAGACCATTTATGCAGATCAGTATAATTTTTGATGTCAATATTGAACCGCATATTGACTTGTTTTCGAAAGGATTCTAGTTGGCTTTTTTCAATCTGTTTCTGCGCAGGTTTCCATAGAATTGGATTATGTGACATGTTTTAAAATTCAGCCCTTCCTTAGAAGGGCTGAATTTTTTAAAGATTAATCGTTGTCTTCAGTATTGAGTTTTGATGGTATGACCATCACAGCAGGAACCGCTGCATCACTTACCATATTATTGAATTGAAATAGATCTTCTGATAAAACCTTATCCAATTTTTTGTAGTGAACTTGAGCTTGATTTACAAGATCATTCAATACATCATAAGATTGTGCTGTTGGTTTTGCGTCTACGCTCGCTACAACTCTAACTAAAGCAGCAATTTTATTGTCCAGTTTGATGGGGTAATTTAGAGGATCTTGTCTAGATTTAGACTTTACCTGTATCATCTCTTCTTCGATATTTGACAAGTTCTTAATTAGTTCCTTACCTGTTTTCGTGATTTCTTCATTTTTAAAACCTGATTCACTCATCAAATTAGATAATGCATTCACTTGCTTCTTTATGCTTCTTATTGTGATGATTTTTTCATTGATTTCTGTTGTTCTGTTGCGAATATCCATCAAGAGATCAAATTGATCTTGATAATCAGATTGTGTGGTTTTGATTCTTGGGTCTTTTAAAATAGCAAAGTTTTGACTTTGTGTTTTGCCATTCAATGTCATTCTGACCTTGTATTGCCCAGGCACAGCTTTTGGACCAATATGACTGCCACCCCACATTACAGCTCCAGGAACTTTCTTAGCATCTGCATAACGCATATTCCAAACAAAGCGATTCATCCCTTTTTTACCTTCAGCAATAGGCGATGGATTTTCCTTAGATTTTTTATTGGTGAAGGTTTTGATTACTTTTCCACCAGCTTCTAGAAATTCCATTTTGAATTCATCGCTATCTTTTAAGTCATTTTTAAGATAATAAAATGCCATTACACCATTTGGTGGGTTAGCTCCAGAAGCAGGAGGAGGTCCACCCCATCCACCACCTCCAGGAAGACGATGTGTATCCCTAGGTCTATATAAAAATGACCCAGATTTTGCAACACTGCTTGTAAGTTGATGCAAAGGTGTTAGATCATCCAAGATCCAAAATGATCTTCCTTGAGTGGCTACAACCAAATCATTGTCTTTAACAACTAAGTCTGTGATTGGTGTTATTGGTAAATTAAGTTGAAAAGGCTGCCAATTACTTCCACCATTGAATGAAACATACATTCCAGTTTCCGTACCTGCGTACAGTAACCCTTCTTTTTCTATGTCTTCTCTGACGACTCTAGTAAAAGCGTCACTTTTAATACCTCTATTTATGCTTTTCCAGGATTTTCCATAATCAGTTGTCTTAAATAAATAAGGTTTAAAATCATCTAATTTATAACGGGTAACTGCCATATAAGCAGTAGCTGGATCATGTGGTGATTGATCAATGCTATTGACCATTCCCCACTTGGGCATGCTTTTCGGGGTTATATCTTTCCATGTTTTTCCTCCATCTCGAGTAATATGAGCTCGCCCATCATCTGTGCCTATCCAAATCACTCCTTCTTCAAGAGGTGATGGTGTAACGACAAAGATAGTACAATAGTATTCCACTCCTGTATCGTCTTTAGTAATAGGTCCACCAGATTCTCCTTGCATGGATATTGTATTAGTAGATAAGTCAGGACTTATGACTTTCCAAGATTCACCCTCGTTTGTTGAGACATGTAAATGTTGAGAGGCAACATAAAGCTTTTTAGGATCGTGAGGATCGAACTCTATAGGAAAATTCCATTGAAATCGATACTTCATATCCTTAACACCGTGACCCATTGGGTTGTCAGGATAAACTGTAATGTTTCGTCTTTCACCAGTTGCGTGATCATATCTAGTTAAAAACCCGCTGTAAGAACCTGCATAAACAATATTTGGATTTTCTGGATGAGGAGCAACATGCCCACTTTCACCACCACCAACGGGATAAAAATCCCTATCCGTAATTGCCCATCCCATTGTTCTTGAAGCTATAGATACGGTACTATTGTCTTGTTGCCCTGCATAAACTCTGTAAGGAAATTGGTTGTCCACGTCAACTCTATAAAATTGTGCAGTAGGTTGATTGTGGTAAGTACTCCAAGTAGCCCCTGCATCGTATGATACCTGACCGCCACCATCATCAGCGATGATTAAATGATTAGCATCGTTTGGATTAATCCATAGGTCGTGATGGTCGCCATGAGGGGTACGTATAGAATTAAATGTCTTTCCACCGTCTTTAGATCGCCAGAATTGTACATTTAGAACATAGATAACATCTTCATTTTGAGTATCAGCATATAATCTGGTGTAATACCAAGCGCGCTGTCTTAAATTATTGTCAGAGCTAGTTTTTGTCCAGGTTTCACCACCATCATCAGAACGAAATAGGCCACCTTTTTTATTTTCAATTAAAACCCAAAGTTTGTTTGAATTCAATGGCGAAATAGTTATTCCAATAATACCAACCTCTCCTTCAGGTAGCCCTTTTTTTCTTGTTACCTCTTCCCATGAATCTCCTCCATCAGTTGATTTCCAGAGTCCTGATCCAGGGCCACCGCTTTCTAGGCTATAAGGAGTTCTTTTGACTCTCCAAGTTGATGCATATATGATTCTAGGATTGTTTGGATCAAGAATAAGATCACAAGCGCCTACTTCATTGTTAATAAATAAAATTCGCTCCCATGTTTTTCCACCATTTTTACTACGATAAACACCGCGTTCTTCATTTGGTCCAAACAAATGTCCAAGAGCAGCAACGTAAACTAGGTCTGGATTTTTAGGATGAATTCTCACTCGGGGAATGTGTCTTGTATCTTTTAAGCCTATAGATTTCCATGTTTTTCCTGCATCTTCAGACTTCCACATACCATCACCATGCGATACATTTCCACGCACTGTCACTTCACCGCCACCTACATAGATTACATTAGGATCCCATTCACTAACTGCAACGGCGCCAATAGATCCTCCAAAATAACCATCTGAAATATTTTCCCACGATGTACCACCATTATTAGTTCGCCATACACCTCCGCCAGTAGCTCCGAAGTAAGCTAACAGTTTGTTATCGGCTACGCCATCAACTGCAGCCGATCGTCCCCCTCTGTAAGGGCCTATATTTCTGTATTTCATTGCATTGTAAAGACTTTCATTAAAGCCTTGGCTGAAAACAGTAGTAGAAATTAAAAATAAGCTGAAATAAAATGATTTTCGAATAAATGTCATCATTTGAATACCTCCAATTATCATTCTTGTAAAAAAAGTAACCCTTAATTGTATATAAGAAACCTCTTTTTGTGCAAGGATTTAAAAAAGAACTGATTGTATATTTTTTCAATTATTCTAATTGTAAATAGTATTTTAAAAAAATATATTTTACGAAATTAAACTATATATAATGAATTTGTTGTATAATTATGTAAATTTATAATATGAGAGTCGCATTTTTAACAGCTGGAGGCATTGCTCCTTGTTTATCTGCTTCCATTGGGTATTTAATCCAATTTTATAGCGATCTTCGCAATGATATATCTTTTATTGGTTATTTAAATGGTTACAAGGGTCTTTTAACAGGCAATTCCATAAATCTTCAAGATGAAATAAAAGATAATGCGCTTGAATTATTAAGGTATGGTGGTAGCCCCATAGGAAATAGTAGAGTAAAATTAACGAACGTAGAGGACTGTATTAACAAAGGCTATGTTATGGATGGAGAAGACCCTTTAAAAGTTGCAGCAGATCAACTCATCGCAGATAAAATTAATATCTTACATACGATTGGAGGTGACGATACTAATACAATGGCTGCTACATTATCACAATTCCTGAATAACAATGGATATGATTTAACTGTAGTAGGCCTTCCCAAAACTGTTGATAATGACGTTTATCCCTTGGTACAAACCCTTGGAGCTTGGACTGCTGCAGAGCAAAGCTCTTTATTTTTTCAAAATATTGTTAATGAAAATACCACTTGCAGTCGACAGTTAATTATTCATGAGGTTATGGGAAGAAATTGTGGGTGGCTTACAGCTTACTCCGCAAAAGAATATAGAAACAGTCTAAAAAATAAAAAGTTTATCCCTGAAATCCTCATTGAAAAAAAACGTTGGGATATTGATGCAATCTTTATCCCAGAATTAAAAATGGATTTTGATCATGAATGTGACCGCCTGAAAAAAAGGATGGACGATAAAGATTGTATTAATATTTTTTTGAGTGAAGGAGCCGGAACAGATACTATTCTATCAGAAATGGAATCCAAAAATCAAAAAGTTGAAAGAGATGCTTTTGGCCATGTGGCATTAGACTCTTTGAATCCAGGCCAGTGGTTTGCAAAAGAATTTTCAAAAAAATTAAAAGCAGATAAGACATTGGTTCAAAAAAGTGGTTATTTTGCAAGGAGCGCTGCTCCTGGAGAGAGAGACCTAAAGCTTATTGGTGATTCAGCAAAAATGGCTGTTCATTATGCTATGATGGGTAAAAGTGGTCTTATTGGTATGGACGATAAACTTGATGGAAAATTAGTTAAAATAGATTTTGAAAGAATAAAAGGAGGGAAGCCATTTGACGTTAATAATCAATGGTTTCAAAAGATGTTGAAAGAAATTGGACAAATTTAAATAAAGGGAATAAATATGGAATTAACTACTTTAAACGACGTAGCAAATGCAATGGTCGCTGATGGAAAAGGTATTTTAGCAGCCGATGAAAGCACAGGAACCATTGGTAAAAGATTTGATCAAATTGATCTAGAAAGCACTGTTGAAAATAGAAATGCATATCGCAATCTTTTATTTAGTGCAAATGATATTGAAAATTACATCAGCGGTGTTATCATGTATGATGAGACATTCCGTCAATCTTCTTTAGATGGTAACGTATTGTACCCTCAATATTTATCCGATAAAGGAATAATACCTGGAATTAAAGTGGATATGGGTGCTCATAATCTATCTGGAACTGAAGGAGAAAAAATAACTGAAGGTCTTGATGGTTTAAACCAGAGATTAAATGAATATAGAAAATTGGGTGCTAGGTTTGCAAAATGGAGAGCAGTGATAGTTATTTCAGAAGAAAATCCAAGCGGGTATGCAATTGCTACAAACGCTCATGCTCTTGCAAGGTACGCATCACTATGTCAATCAAATGATATTGTTCCAATAGTTGAACCGGAAATATTAATGGATGGAACACATGATATTGATGACAGCTTTGTAGTTACTGAAGAAGTATTGCACTCTGTATTTTTTGAACTTTATTCTCAAGGGGTACATTTCGAAGAAATGGTTTTAAAACCAAATATGGTCTTGTCAGGATATGAGTGTTCATCACAGGCAAGTGTTGATGAAGTTGCTAACGCAACCATTGAATGTTTTATGCGAACTGTGCCAGCAGCTGTTCCGGGAATTGCTTTTCTATCTGGGGGTCAAAGCGATCAGCACGCTACAGCGCATCTGAATCGAATGAATCAATTGCTTGAAAATAACAAACCTTGGAAACTTAGCTTCTCATATGGCAGGGCATTACAACAATCAGCGATAAAAGCATGGGGTGGTTCTGAACAAAATATTGTAAATGCTCAAGGTGCTCTTCTACATCGAGCTAAATTAAATAGTTTAGCGACAACGGGCGATTATTCTGAGGACATGGAATAAATAAACTAATTAATATAGTTCATTTGTAAGGCAGTGGACCCCACCACCACTGATTCTAAATTGGGTAGTTGGAATGGTGATATGTTTAACCTTTAATTTTTTTAGCGCAGTATTAACCCTACTAGATCTAAATCTAGCAGGTCCTATTAAATATCCTGGTAAAGGTTCACAATTTACGGAGAAATCACCAAGCTCATTTTCGTTGCCAATAGAATCGCTGTGATCGATATTTATGATTTCAAAATCATGTTTTATTGAAAAACTTTTTAATTCTATTTGTGAATTTACACTCATTAAATCTAAGCAAGTTATTACTGCAACAACATGGTCTGAAATATTTATCACGGGCGTAAAGAAGGTATCTAAATGAAATATATCCGATTGCAAAACAAGTAGATCTTTAACATCAAATTCTTGAGCGATCCATTCTGCGCCAGTTTTATTATTGCGGCAACATCCTGAAAAAAGCAGGTTACTGCCTTTGCAATAATAAAATTCTCCTCCTTCAGTATTTGCATTATTTTTTTCAGGTATTCTCAAGGTATTGTAATTCATTGATTCAAGCATTTCTTGCATGATGTCACTCTCAATTTGACGCTCTTTCTCACTGAAGCTTGAAATAATAATCTTTGACTTTTGATCACTAATAAATAAATCTCTGACAAACACAAAATCATGTTTTCTTTCCACTTTATTTTGTCGATCCAAATATTTTGGAAAGTTTATTTCAGTAAATTCGAAAGGAAGACGATTAAAAAGTTTTGATATTAAATACATTTCAATTTCAACTAATTCTTGATCTGGAATCAACCCTTCTTTCATTGCTGGATTGTTCTTGTACGAGGGTGTTCCATGACCCCACCATTTATTTTTTGGTAGTTGGGAGACGAGTATTTTCATAGATATTTTAAATCGTTACTTTAAAAATCAAAGTATACGTACTTGTCCATTTGCCATCAACAAGATCAGAGATAAGTTTATAATATATGGTTGGAGCATATTGACTAGATTCAGTTAGATCGAATCCAAATACTAACCAGTTTTTGTTGTAAGATTTTTTTTCAAAATCAAAGAAAAATTCATTTCCTATATAGGGTCTAAATTTTCCTAATAGCTTATTAGACTTTGCAAATATCCTAAATCTGTTCCTAGTTACTGGGTCTTTATCATCTCTAAGTCTTAATTCTTGACGTGTTCTTAAGGTCCATCTTATATTTTTTTTGTTCAGTCTCTTTTGTAAAGAGACATGCGGTCTTCTTTCATTCCAAATTAAATTTCCATCCTTAACTCTTCCAATAAGTCTAAAATTGAAAGCGGTCGACCAGTTATTTTTTAGCTTAAAGGATTTTGCAAGATCATAATGCTGGTAATAAAAACCCGATTTGTTGGATCTCCAATCAAAATCAATTGAAAATGTGTTTTTTTTTATAAGAATTTTCTCTGAGTGGTTCGGCAGTTTTTGTGCAAACAGGAATGTAAAGAGCATTAAGATCTGAATACATTTTTTCAATTCCTTATTAATTCCTTTAAAATTGACATAGTTGAACCAAAGTTTTCATTATCTGTCATTAAAATCAAACTGTTTTTATTAAAAACCATTGCTTCAATTTTTTGATCACCTACAGCAACGAGAGGCATTAATAAATCAGGATGGTTGATTTGAAAATAACCTTCTTTTGAAATATTACCAATATTATAGAGGTAAGAAGAGAAAGGACCGTTGTTACCAGGGTCAGATGTAGCAGAAACCCAAACATTTCCGTTGTCATGAATTGCAATATCGCCAATGTTCCTTTTGAATTTTGTTGGCTTTGGAAGCGAAAAAACCGCTTTATTTATATTGGTTATGTTGTTGTTTTTTTCGTCAAAAAAAGCAGTGAAAATTGTTGATGCTCTTGTGTCTGAACCTCTATCACCGTAAGCAATGACTATGCCTTGGCTAGAATTAAAAATGCTAATTCCCTCTAAATTCATTTTACCGCTTATTTGCGGTAATACAAATGTGTTAAGTATATCAATTCTAAAATCAGAAGGATCAATAGTTAAAGTGTAGCATTTTCCAGTACTTTCCATTACTACATATTTGTTGTTAGATGAAATTGTTTTAAATATGCCTTCAAGATCATAAGGAAGTTTTTTTTCAGGCCAGATAAGTTCTTTTATTTCAAGGCTATAATTCAAAAAGCTTAGCCTTGCTTGCTTCTTCTTTTTGTTATCATGAACAATGAGATATCCTTTTTGGAATTTAGCAGCTCCACTTATTGAATATTCGCGGGTGGAATGTATTTTACTCCAATCTAAGTTCTGCCCATGAATGAAATAACATAAGAAAAAGATAATTATTTTCGTTCGTTTTACCATTGAGAAAAAGGGTTTTTTGACAAATTAGCATTGATATATCTGCAATCATAAGTTACTTCTTCTAGCAACCATTCAGGTTTTTTAAATGATTCATTTTCATATTTTAGCTCTATTTCAGCAATCCATAGCCCCTTATTTTTTTCATGAAATTCGTCGACTTCCCATACTTTATTTTCATAAACTACTTTATATCTAGTTTTTTTGACTGTTTCACTTATGCTTAATGTTGCAATTTCTCGGTAATCTTCCATCTGTATATTGTATTCAAATTCACTTCTACTGATACCTACATTTTTTGTTTTAATAGTTAGTTTACAAACATCTCCTTCTTTTCTAATTCTAATNATACCATTNTCATTGATGGATAAATAGCTTTGAGTNTANCTACNNCCTTTCATGTTNCTTGGAAGCAAACTATGATTAACTAAAAACTTNCGTTCAATTTCTTTTTTCATAAATAANTGTAAATAAAATAATTANTATTGATGTTAANAATCCAGNATAGAAAGGTTCAATTTTAAAAGGGTAGCTTCCAAAAATATANCCAATAAAAAGCCAAATGCNACTTATNAAAGTAGGAATTATCATTGANGGTACAATATTGAGTTTTAATCTTGNAAATGATAAAAAGAAAGGTAATANNANACCCGGTATCATNGTNGATCCNATACCATACCAAAGTTGTACAACNGAGGGAAAGCTAAAAACTAAAATTAGTGAAATAAAACAGGTTACAANAAGACCCTGTTGAATATATTGAACNGAATGNTTANTNTTAGNTTTACTTGTTTTTTTAACCTCTTTAATTTTCATTAAAATGTCATGCCCAAATGTAAAACCGCTTATNAAACCCAGTGAGTCTATNGTTGACATGATAGTAGCAATCAATCCAGTTATGAATATACCAGANANCAATGGAGGAAGAACCTNATATGCTAATTCNGGGTAAATGAAAAGAGGGTNTGATAAGGGNAATAAGGTCTTTGCATATAAAGCTGTTNAAATGGTCAGNATATCAAAAATGAACCAAAATACTACGGAAATAAAAATCCCTTTTTTTGCTGTTTTAATACTGCCAGATGCTATTATTCTTTGATAAAATCCCGGGTCAACAAATGTCCACATTGCAATNAAAAACCAAACAAAAATATATTGCAATGAACCAAAACTGTCTTTAGTCAAAAAAGTTTTTGGAAGTTCGCTAATCATAGTAGAAAAAGGTTTATGATCTAGACAAAAAAATAAGAGCAAGAAGAAGCCTAAAAACATCAATATAAATTGTAGAATATCAGTTCGAATAATTGCGCTAAATCCCCCTTTCCACAAATATAAAAATGTAAAACTTGTTGTAAGAATAATGCTTATTTGAGGAGAAATTCCTGTTATGAAGCTTGTAAGTACTCCTAGGCTAAGTATGTANGGCGCTGGACTTGCTAAGACTAAAACGTATAATGCGCTAATTATGCCAGCTTTTGTTCCATATGTTATTAAAAAGTGATCTGAAAGTGAATACGAATCAAGCTTTAAAACTCTTTGGGGAATGACAAAAGCATAAATGATAGCAAAAAAGTAATAAGGCAAACCGAAGATTACCCATGTTTGAAATCCATTATTAAATGTATTTTCACCTTGACCCAAAATACCCCCATACCATGTTGCAACCAGAGTAATAATAAAACCTGGAAGACTAAGCTTTCTGCCGGATAAAACAAATTGGTCAAAGTCCTTTGGTTTATTATTTTTTGAATAAAGCCCTATATAAACTATAAAAATAAAATAAAGAAAAAGTATAAGGTAGTCTACGTTAGGAATCTGCATTTATTTATGTGATTGAAAAACTAACAGCTTTTCAGATGAAGTAATCTTGAACTTATTTTTTTTTGATTTATTTGAAATGGTTTTACCATCTATAGATATATTTGCTTTTTCAAGTTCAAATTTTAATCCTTTGGAGCTAACTATAGCGCGATTTTCTGGAATAAGCGATACTAATTGATTTTCGAATGAGTCAATTTCCTTTTCTCCTTTAATACAGGAAATAGTAAAATGATCAGTTACGGTGGTAATATTTATTTTTTTAAAATATTTGAAAATAAGAAATTGATTTATTAGTGACATATCTTCACGTAAACCTGTAGCGCCTAAAATTATTACATCACGATATCCCTCCGAGTAAATCCATTCAATAGCTTTTTCAAGATCAGTATTATCTTGACTTTTATCATGTATGATTTTACTATTAAAAGTTTTGCATTTATCAATTGAGTCTAAATCACCAATGATATAAGTTGGTTTTATAGGTAGACTGTTTAATTGATTAGCTGAGCCGTCAGTGCAAATTAGTATTTTTGCATTTCTAAGAATATCTAAACACATATCATGTTTAGGAAATATTCCATTAGCAAGAATTACAGGTACATTTGAATGCAATTTTATTCTAGATTTTTGCATGCGATAAATTAGGATTTATTTATTAATTCAAACCATTTTATAAATCAAAAAGATAGAATATCGATGACATCCTTTTTTAGATATATTATATTTTCTAATCAAAAAACCAATATGTGCAATGATTATATATAATAGAAACGAATACAGCGAGTTAAAACCTCATCAATACAAAAAGGAAAAGCATCGATTGCAAATTGAGTTATTAAAATTGCAAGAATGGGTAGTCAATACCAATCAGCGAATTGCAATTGTATTTGAAGGAAGAGATGCAGCAGGGAAGGGTTCTACAATAAAAAGATTTATTGAAAATTTNATGCCTAAAGCTGCCAAGACAATCGNACTNGGTGTTCCATCAAAAAAACAAGAGAAGAATTGGTTTANAACTTGGGAAAAAAGACTCCCTAAGCCAGGAAATATTACTTTTTTTGATAGAAGTTGGTACTCAAGAGCATTGATACAGCCTTCGATGGGTTACTGCTCTGAAAGTCAGTATAAATATTTTATGCAAAAAGTAAATGAATGGGAATTCAAATTGATCGAAAATGGTTTGATCGTAATAAAATTTTATCTTTCTCTATCAAAAGAAAACCAGGAAATGAGATTTAACTTTAGACAGAACAACGATCTAAAGTATTGGAAACTGTCACCAAATGATTGGAAAGCACATAATAATTGGCAATTAATTACTGATTATAAAGAGCAAATGTTTAAAAAAACATCTACTCAATTTGCTCCATGGGTAATAATAAATTCTGATAATAAAATGATCGCAAGATTAAATGCTATGCGATATGCTTTATCGTATATCCAATATGATAACAAAAAAAAATTAAAACCAAAGAAATGGTCCAAAGAAACCCCATCATATAGTTTGAATTTGTACGGCGTTAATTTTGATAATTTGACTTTTGAACAATATATTATTTTGTCAAAGTTCAAAAAACATGAATAATTAGATTGTTATAATGAAGATTTTGTANGGTGTGCAAGGAACAGGAAATGGGCATATTACACGAAGTTCGTTATTAATTCCTATCTTAAGAGATATGGGACATGAGGTAGAGGTAATAATTTCAGGAAGAAACAAAGCAAATTTTTTTGATATAGAAATTCTGAAGCCATTTGAAATTAAAAAGGGAATTACTTTTATTACTTCTAAAGGTGAGGTTAAAATCTTTAAAACTGNNCTTGANTTAAGAGNAATTGAATTTATCAAAGATGTGAGAGGTCGCGATTTGAACAACATTGATTTNGTAATATCAGATTATGAACCGATTACTGCTTGGATAGCAAAAATAAAGAATAAAACAAGCATGGGCATTGCTCATCAATACGCTTTTAAATATAATATTCCCATTTTTGGAGATAATTTTTTTACAAGATTAATAATGAATAATCTTGCGCCAGTTGAAATTGAAATNGGTATTCACTGGTACCACTTTAATCAACCTCTTCTTCCTCCTATTATTCCATCTTTTAAGAACTATCAAAATATTAAAAATGAAAAAGGAAAAATTTTAGTTTATCTACCGTTTGAAGATTTGAATGAGATTATCGAATTTATTAAACCTTTTAAAAAATTTAATTTTGCTGTTTACCACGATATCAAGGAAGCAGTAAAAATAGAAAATATTCAATTGAAACCATTTTCAAAATCTAATTTTCATTTCGATCTTATATCTTCCGAAAAAATCATATGTAATGCAGGCTTTGAGTTGCCGAGCGAAGCGTTATTATTGGGAAAGAGTTTATTGATAAAGCCCTTAAAAGGCCAGATGGAGCAAATATCAAATGCAATGTCTATTCAGAAGCTTGCATTGGGAACAATTATGGATAGTTTAGATGTAAATATTTTAAGCGATTGGCTTTTAAACTCAAATGGGATCAAAATAAATTATTCAAATTATGCAATGGAGTTAGCTGAATGGATTTCCTCGAAAAAATGGAATCATATTGAAAATCTAAGCAAAAAAATTTGGANAAATATTGATTTTAATCTTCCTGATAGAACTAATTCGTCATGAATATTATAATTCTTAATTCATCAAAGCAGTGGGGCGGCAATGAAAGATGGTTGGTGTCTTTAGCAAATGGATTAATTAAAAAAAAGCACTCAGTATTTTTATGCGTAAGAAAAGGATCTGAGCATTGGAAAAATCTGGATGATAAGATCAAAATCCTTGAGGCTCCTTTCACCAATGAGCTAAGCATCAAAACAAAAATGATTCTTTGTAAATGTATCAAAAAAAACAAAATTGATCTGATTTTGTCTACGAAGAGAAAAGACTATTTCATTGGTGGAAGAGTTAAAAAAGAAATGAATATACCTCATATTATTAGATTGGGTATATCAAGGAAGATCCTTAAAAGAGATCTTTTNCAAAGGCGACTTTTCAAAAAAAGAGTAGATGGGATAATAGTGAATGCAAGAGCTCTTAAAGACGAACTTTTAGATTATTCATTTGTGCGAAGGAATATTAAAAAAGATAATATTTTAGCGGTCTATAATGGATATCAATTTTCAAGAGTTAAATCTAAAAGAAAGGCTAAATCAAAAAAAATAATATTTCGTTCAGCAGGTAGGTTAACCTTTCAAAAAGGGTATGATTTCTTAATTTCTACAGCAATATCACTTCAGGAACAGAAAAAAGATTTTGTAATAGAAATAGCTGGTGATGGTCCTGAAAAAAAATCACTTAAAAAAATGATTAAAACTAATTCTCTCGAAGNTAGAATTAGTTTGTATGGTGAAGTTGAAAATGTTATTGAGTTTTTTTCTCTTTCAGACATCGTAATTATTCCTTCCCGTAGCGAGGGAATTCCTAATACGCTTTTTGAAGCTTGGCATGCTAAAAAACCAGTAGTGTTGACAAGAGTCGGCGGCGTTGGTGAAGTTGTTACACATAATTTTAATGGATTAGTTTGTGAGCCTGAACAACAAGATATAAATGAAAAAATTATCCAAGCTTCGGCTTTAGACAGCAATATAAAAGAGCTTGGAAGAGAGGGCTATAGAACTTTAAATAAGTCTTTTACAATTGATACTATGATAGAGAGGCTGGAAAAGTTTTTTTTCAAATTTTAATTTGTGTCTAGATAGTTTTTATAAAGTTCGCGAACGATTCCATCAGGAAGACCGGATTCAGGCACAATCATTTTCTGTATACCTAGAGACTTCATAATAAATAAATAAATGCTGCCCGCATGATCTATAACATCAGCTCTATCTGGTCTCATTCCCATATTGGTCATTCTTTTTTCAAAAGATAGAGGTTTTATTTTTTCAATGATATTATGTATGGTATTAAAAGAAATAGCCTCACCCTTTTTTTTCTGACTTAAAGAGAAAATTTTATTGATGTTTCCCCCGCTACCTATACCAATGATTTCATTTTCGATGCCTTTTTTGTTATTGACNATCCATATTTTCATTTTAGACCAATCATTATCAGTTATAGTGTCTTTTAATAATCTTACCGATCCAATTGGAAAAGATTTTGATTTATTTTTTTTAAGATTTGTAATAAAACTTATCTCTGTACTACCTCCTCCAACATCTATGTAAGCATAGTTTTTACTTTGATCAAGATGCTTTTCAATGTGGTTAGACATAATTATTTTTGCTTCTTCTTCACCAGAAATGATCTCAATATTCAAGTTTATCGATTCATTAATTTTTTCAATTATTGAATGCCCGTTTTTTGCATTTCGCAATGCGGCAGTAGCGCAGGACCGGTATGTGATGGGATCATATGCATCTACCATAAGTTTGAACGCGCTTAATGTTTTTTGAAGTTTCACTACATTTTCATCTGTTATTAATCCAAGCGAAAAAGCATCCTCGCCAAGCCTTAAGGGCATTCTAAATAGCGCTTCTTTAGAGAATGTGTGTCTATTTTTTTTATCTTTAATAACTCTACAAAATAGAAGTCGNATAGCATTACTGCCTATATCGATAGATGCAAATTTTATACTCTTTTCCATTTTTGATTATTGAGTTAGATTGAATTAAGGGTTAGATTTTGAATATTTATGGCAATAGTTAATTAATATAATNTATAAAATATTTGGGAATAATGAATAAATTGAATAAAGCTATAATTTTATCTGCAAAAATACACTCAGGCAATAAAGGTAGGAATAACGAACCAGCCGTTTTGCACTCAATCAGAGTTATGAATCAAATGAAATCAAACAAAGGGAAAATAGTTGGAGTTTTACATGATGTAGTCGAAACAGAAAAAATTAGCATTGATGATTTAGCAGCGCAGGGTTTTGGAAAAAGTGTTTGTAAAACTGTTGATGCTTTGTCGAGAAGAAAATGGGAAAAATATGATGATTATATCAATAGATTAAAAAAAAACAAACTGGCTATAAAAGTNAAATTAGAAGATTTAATTGATAATTACTCGAGGAGATTATCTAATAAAAAGAAATCAAAAATAGATCTTAAAAAAATTAAAAAATATGAAAAGGCTTACAAATCCTTAACTGGGGAAAAAATACAGACTAATTTTTAATATCACTCAGGTATTTAACCATTTTGATTGTTAATTTTTCCCACGTGAAATCATTATTTACTCTTTNTATCCCTTGATCGATAATTTTTCTTCTAAAACTTTGATCTTCTAAAAATTTATCAATGGCTTTCGTGAGTGATTTTATGTCATCTGCTGGAACCAGTAGGCCGTTTTTATTATTTTCAACAGCATCTGGAATTCCACCTTCGGTGCTTCCTATAACAGGNCAACCACAAGCATTCGCTTCTAAAAATGTTATACCGAACCCTTCGCTATCACCAATGTCATTATAAGTTCGGCTTACCATTATATAAACCTGACTTCTTGAATAAATTTCATTTAAATCGCTCTCAGGTATATAGTCAATGAAAATTAAGTGGTTTTCAACGGATAATTCTTTCGCTAGTAACTTTAATTCATCTAGATAGGTATCTTTTTTTCTATGCGGACCAGCTATCACATATTGAATATTTGGAAATTTTTGAATTAAGCTAGGTAAACATTTAATAACGGTATCATGACCCTTTCTCCGTATTATGCGCGCTAAAGTCAAAATGATATTTGAATTTTTTGGAATGTTATAACGATTTAAAAAGCCTGCGGTATTTTCTGCAGGAAAAAATCTATTGATATCCACACCATTAGGTAGGAATTTTATATGGTTTGTTTCAATGCCATCTACTCTATCAATTATTTCATTTTTTGTATATTTACTAACGCATAAAATTAAATCTGAGTCATTAACTACGTTTTTAAATGAAGTTAGCTCTTTACCTTCTTTCAGTCTCGTAACTTCAAGTCCATGTGCAACAACAATCATTCTACTTAGTGGATATTTCTTTTTTAGATAGCTGTATGATTTNGCCATACCCCAAGTTGTGGCAATGAAAANNGTTTCTGGATTCTTGTTTAAAATTTTCCACATNTAGTACATTGAATACCATTTGTGGAATTCNTGCCAATTTCTTCCATACATNGTAACACATGAAAATGACTCATCTTTNTGAACTGTTANATCTCTATCTTTTCGATTTGTTGCNTANACCGAAGTTTGATATCCAATCTTTGGCAATTCACGCGCAATNCCCAANGCCCATTCNGCAATGCCNCCTCCTTTGCATGGTGGAAAATGTCCAGTTATGATAGCAANATTTTTCATNCTAAAAATATTTTATAAAGTTTTTGCTCATTTTTTTCCAAGTTATATCTTTNGATAANTTGATATTTGATTTATGTGCAATATCGTATTTTTTTTCATCTTCTAATAATTCTTTTATAGCATTTATATANTCTNCTCTNTTTTNAGATTTAATNAATTTTACTCCTTGATGTCCTTCTGGTATTAAATTTTTTGTAGAAGGCAGTTCCGTACATATTACAGGGATGCCACATGAAATGAAATCAAACATTTTTGTTGGAGCTGTGAGGTAGCGATTATAGAACTGATCCGGTAAAAAAATTAGCCCTATTGATATCTCTTTCATATAATTTATTAGCGCGTTGTAACTCAACCAACTTTTAACAGTAAGATTGTTTTTAGTATTTTTAATTAATGATTTAGCATATTGCAATTCTTTATTGTTCCGACCGCCAACTAATGATAATGTAGCATTTTGAAAATTTCCTTGATTCCATATTTTAATAATATCATCAATCCCTTTAATCTTTTGAAAGCTACCGCTGTAGAGAACTTTTCTTTTTTTAAAATTATTGATAAGATTTTTTTTAAGATCTAATCCAGGTGGACATGCTGCAATAGGCGTATCCACATATTTTTCATATAGCTTTTTTTGGGGATCATTTAAAGTAAACAAGCAGTTCAAATCTTTGATGAATTCTTTTTCATTATGATGAAATTTCTTCCTATTGAGGCTGTTTTTATACTCATGTAGATTGAAATCCAAATAAAAATTATGAGACTGGTAAAAAGTTTTAATTTTTAATGATTTTTTCAATTTACTTAAATAAGGTAAAAATCCAGGATCCCTAGAAAATAAAATATCAAAATTATTATTTTCTATATACCTTTTTACTCTTTTATAAAATATTTCATTGCTTTTGATAAAACCGAAATTGTCTTTGAATAATTTTACCTTATGATTTTTAATTAGATTTTTATCAATACGCTTTTGATCATCTAATTTAGACTTGGCTACTTTCATTAAAAGAGAGGTATTAAGTCCGTTTTCAGCAAGGCCTTTAGACTGAAAGTATGAAAAAACAAAGCCTGGACTGTTTTCACTCCAAGGCGTTTTAGTTATGTAGGCTATTTTCAAAATTCTTAATTAAAAAGTATTTTATCAACTGCATGTATTACTTCATGAGGATCAATATCTTTGATTAAAGAAGTATTGGATATTATATCTTTTTTTCTTTCACTAAAAGGTGCATATCTAATATAATTGGATTCATCATTTGTATACATCGCTATAATAGGAGTTTGTTGAGCCGCTGCAATATGAACTAAAGAAGTGTCCAAAGAAATTAATAGCTTGGATTTATGAATGTATTTTGAAGCTTCCATAATACTTGGAGAGTATAACGGATAATGTATTCTCTCAGGATCTATTTTTTGAATAGATTTTGCAAGACGATTCTGTTTTTTTTGAGCGAAAATTGCTAACTGGATTTTCTTAGATTTATTAAGAATGTATCTAACAATAACTTTCCATCTGTCACTTTTCCATCGTCTTTTTCTAGAGCCTGAACTTAAATTTAAGCAAACGTAATTTTTTAGTTTAATTGAATTTTTTTTATCATAAAAATGCTCTGGAAGCCAATTTTTAATTTTTTCATTTTTATTATAAAAATGAATAAGCTCGCAATACTTTAGAAGAATGTGCTTTTTTTTTGAATTTTCAAGGTGAAATGAGTAGAGATGGTTATGGTCATTATTTGATAAGCAAATTTTATGCTCGGCTTGAATAGTTTTTGCTATGCGTTGAAAAGTAGTAGATAGTCCGCTCTTTGGATTATAAAAAACTGTGTATTTTTCTTTTTTTATTAAATTTATAAAATCATAATTAATTGGCCGGTAACTAATGCATTTATTTACAAAGGAGATTTGTTCAAATATTTTACGATTATACGATGTACAGCCAATATCAATTTTCGTTTCTGGAAACATTTTATGAAAATGATTTAAAAAGGGAAAAAGCAGGATTGCGTCTCCTAATTTTTCTTGCGCTAAAACAAAAATACTCTCTATTTCCTTAGGTGGATCTTTTTTAGGGACAGGATCTTTTCTATCAAAAAAATTTTGAAAATGAATTCCTATTTTTCTACGATAATTCAAATCTTAGAGCAAGTTTAAATCGTTTTGATAGCCCACCTTATCATATGGATTGATAACCGTAGTGGTAATATTTTTTAAATGAGCGCCAATTCTTTTCAAATACCTTGCATATAAGACAATTGTAGCCGCATCAGATTNACTATTAACTTTGTTAGTATTGGAGATTATATTATNAACAATATCATCGGATATTTTAGCAACAAAGGGTTTATAACTTTTTACAATATCAGAAGCGATTTTTTCATCTTGATTATCTATAGCATCAATAGTTTCTTTAAATCTTTTTAATACTTCCTTCTCAATGTCTTTTATTTCAATTGATACAGAATCAAAATTAATTTTTGATTCTCTAGCAATAGTAATATCTGAAATATTCTTACAGTAATCTCCAATGCGTTCAATTTCAACTGCCATTTCAGCTAGTATAAATCCACTTGCTATATGTTTAGAGTTTTCACCCATAGAAAAGTGAGTAACTAACTTTCTGCGAACTGATTTGTGATAATCATTTATGGTTATATCTCTTTTCTTGAGATCTTTTACTGATTCAATGTCTACGCCTGAGTTTAAGTACTTAATTGATCTCACAAAGATTTTCTGCGATAAGATTAGCATAGATAATGACTCTTCCCAAGCTTGAGACAGAAGATCATCTGATTTCCAAGCATTTATGATATTTTTAAAAATGGACATAATATTTACCTTACTATTGTAATTAAAGTGAGGGGAATAACGAAAAAAACTATAAAAATATATAAAAGTGGGTATACCTTATTTTGAGTGGCAAGCTCCGCAAATTGCGATGCAAGTTTAATAGGTATGTTGCGAAGCTGGGGGATAGGCCAAATTAGAACAATACCAAAAATGTTAAAAAGTAAGTGCCCAAATGCAACAGATAGCGATTGAATAGTTCCTGTAGCTAGACTTGCTAGTATAGAGGTCATGGTTGTTCCAATATTCGCTCCCAAAGTATAAGGAAAAATTTGTCTTAGCTTTAAAATGCCTGCTCCGGCAAGAGGCACTACCAGTGAAGTAGTGATTGAGCTGCTTTGAACTAAAAAAGTTATTAGAATTCCAAAGAGCATTGCTCTGATTGTAGTTTTAAAAATGTGTGTATCAAAAAAAGCTTCAAGTTTAAACATGACTAACGACTTGATGAGTTTGGTTAAATTTCTGAGTGAAAAAAAGAGGAAAAAAATAGCAAGTAACAATAATAAGAAATTTTCATTCATGATTTGCTGGTTATCAGCTAATCCCTTAATAAAATTCACACTTGGTTTTGTTAAAAGTTTGATTGGACTATTGAAAGAAATTTCAGCAGAACCAACTAGGATTGAGGAGAGCCAGATACCTGACTTGCTAATAATTCCAAACAGTATTTCTAATGGGAAAAGAATTGTCACTGATAGAATATTGAAAAAGTCATGAACGATTGATGCTGAAAAGGCTCTTTTGAATTCGATCTTATCTCCAATATGACCCATTGATACAATCGTATTTGTAATACTGGTACCAATGTTGGCCCCCATTATATACGGCACTGCTGCCGAAACAGCTATAATTGGGTCATCTCCAAAAATACCTCCTGCAACCATGCCTACTACTAATGATGTCGTTGTAGAAGAACTTTGAAAAAGCCCAGTTGCTAATATTCCTATAAACAACCCTACAAATGGGCTTGCTTGAGTTGTGAATAATGTTTTAGCGAACCCGCTTCCAAGACCTTTGAATGCAGCTCCTATCATTCCTATGCTTACAAGAAATAAATAGAGCACTGCAAAGATTAAAGTAATTTTGAATAACGAGCTGTTAGAAAAAACTTTTAATACTTTATTCATCTAAGACGAGATTAAAAGTTATTTTCATTTGTTAGTTTCTAAGTGGCTTGCCTTTGCTGAGCATAAAGCGAATTCTATCTTGGGATAATTTTTCACCTGCCAAAGATACAAAAGCTTCTCTTTCAATATCCAATAGATATTGTTCATCTACCGATGTAGTTAAACCACCTTTATTTCCTCCAGTAAGTACAAAAGCTAATTTTTTTGCAATTAATTCATCATGAGCAGATATCTTTCCTTGGGCTTTAAAGCCTTTAATTGCCATNGCCATTGCTGTTCGTCCTCCAGCGCCTGGGAGNTTNAGATCGTNTCTGTATTTTGGTTTTNTATAGCCTGCCTCATTGATTTCAATTAGTTTCTGTTTAGCCTTCCAAATACGTTGATCGTTATTGATATGTATGGTATCTGTGTTTAAAAGATAGCCTAGCTGTTTAGCCTTNTCTGCGCTAGTTGAGACTTTTGCAAATGCAATAGTTTCAAATGATTTCTGAGCAATTTGAAAGGAATTCATTATTCCTTTTCCTGTATTTTCCATTTGGTTAAGAAGCATTCTCAAATTTCCCCCAGCGCCAGGAATTAAACCTACACCAACTTCAACAGCGCCAATATACAATTCACTAGATGCAACCCTATGTGTTGCAGGTGCAGCTATCTCAAAACCACCTCCAAGCGCTAAATTATGAGGAGCAGCTACAACTGGGTGATTGGAAAAACGAATTCTTTGCAAAAGATCTTGAATGCTTTTTACTGCACTTTCTAATTTTTTGAAATTGCCAGACTCAACAACTTGTATCATATTGGCAAGATTNGCTCCTGCGCAAAAATTTGCCCCTTGGTGACCTATGATCATTCCTGTGTATTTNTCGCTCTCAAGNAGATNCAATCCTTTTTCTATCATTTTGCCAATTGATGTATCGATGGGGTTTAGGGTGGGCTGAAGCGCTGAGTGAAATTCTACATTGATAACTCCATCCCCTAAATCTAATATACTGGCACTCCAATCTCTTTTAATAAGGCCATTTTTAGAATTTTTAATAACGTTTAGATTGATATTTTTTGAACCTAAAGCTATTGTATCAACTTTTGATGATTCAATATTAAAATAAGTTTTTTNACCGTTTGAAACTTTGTAAAAAGACGANCTTCCATNTTCAATCATTGTTTTTACCCATTGAGGAACAGTTTTGTTTTGATCTTCCATTTTCTCAATGGATTCATTGACACCNATCGCATCCCATACTTCAAATGGTCCAATATCCCATCCATATCCCCATTTCATAGCGTTATCTATGTTAACAAAATCATCGCTGACCTCAGGAATCCTATTTGCAGAATAAATCAGAGAATCGGATGTTATTTCCCATAGAAATTTACCCGCTTTGTCATCAGCATAAATAAGTGTTTTAATTCTTTTTTTGATATCTTTATAACTTTTTGCGCGGCGAACCCCATCAAATCTTACTCGCTTTTGAGGCTTGTAATCCAAATTTTTAAAATCGATTGATAGAATTCCTTCTTCAGTTTTTTTATAAAAACCACTGCCAGACTTCTGTCCNAAAAGGCCTTTATCAATTAGTTTTGATACTATATCTGGTGTTTTTAAAACATCCCGTGACTCATCATTGGGAAGATTATCATAGCTAGTCGCTGATACATGAGCATGAACATCCAAACCAACGATATCGGCAGTTCTAAAAATCCCACTTTTAGGCCTACCAATGATTGTTCCAGTAAGAAGGTCAACCTCTTCGACCGTTAATCCCATTTCTATAGCGATCTTAATAGCATTGTTTGCTCCATGCACTCCAATTCTGTTACCTATAAAGTTTGGAGTATCTTTGGCATGAACAATACCTTTTCCCAATAAGTCCTCACCTATGGAAGATAGTCTTTCGTAGGTATTGATATCGGTCTCAGGGCCTCTAACTAACTCTAATAGGCGCATATACCTGGGAGGGTTAAAAAAATGGGTAATAAGAAAGTTTTTTCTTAAATGATCAGGTAAAACTTTTGCCAAGCTTGTTAAGGGAATTCCTGATGTATTAGAAGTAANTATTGCATCTTTCTTTAATTGAGGAATAATCATTTCAAATACAGAATGTTTAATTTTGATATTTTCGGCTACAGCCTCGATAACAAGATCTACTTGATTAAGTTTTTTTAAATCTTTATCATAGGTACAGCCTTCAATTAATTGCAGATTGCTAGACTTGTATAAAGGAGCGGGTTTTAGTTTTGCTAAATTATCAATTCCTTTTTGAACAGTTTTTTTATCAATATCAAATAATAAAGAAGGAATACCTGCATTGCTAAAATGACCAGCAATCTGAGAGCCCATTGTTCCTGATCCNAGCACTGCAATCTTATTTAAATTGTGTTTCACTTATTTACCTTTCAATGATTGTAGCAATCCCTTGCCCACTACCAATGCACATAGTTGCAAGCCCAAGTTTAGTATCTTGATCTTCCATAGCATTGATGAGCGTTACCATGATNCTNGNNCCNGAGCATCCCAATGGATGNCCCAAAGCAATCGCTCCACCATGAGGATTTATTTTTTCAATATCCCAGTNACCTTTNTTNATTACGTATAAAGCTTGCGCAGCAAATGCTTCATTAAGTTCGATAGACTGAATATCTTCTAATTTCAAATTTGCTTTNNNNAGNGCNTTTTCNGTNGCAGGNAAAGGNCCCATGCCCATCCTATCCCANTGNACTCCNGCNACAGANCTNGCNTTNATGNNNGCTCTANNATNNAANTTATTTTCNNTNGCAAANTTTTCACTNGTTANTAANATTGCAGCAGCTCCAATAGATATGGGACTGCTTGTTGCAGCAGTAATAGTNCCATTNTCNANAAAAGCNGGACTTAAACTTTTTATTTTTTCAAGATNGGGTTCTCTTGGTCCTTCATCTTTTTTAATTGTTGTGCCTTCGCCATTTACGACAGAGACAATTTCATTTGAAAATTTATCCATTTCATATGCTTTTAGTGCTTTCTCATGAGAGGATATTGCGAAGTCTTCTTGTTCGCTTCTTGTGATATTGAGATCATTGGCTAGATTTTCAGCAGTTTCTCCCATACCTATATAAAATTCTTGCTCTGCTAATTCTGGGTGAAAATCTGGTGCAAAACCTCCCATGGGAACAGAGAACATATCTTCTACTCCAACTGCTATACCCGCATCTATATCGCCAGCTTCAATAGAGGTACTTAACTGATGAACAGCATCCATCGATGAGCCGCAGAATCGATTGATAACTTTTCCTGTAGACTCAACTGGCAAACCAGCTAAAACTCCAACTGACTTTCCTATAATGTGGCCTTGAGGACCTTCTGGGTAAGCACAGCCAACAATAACATCTTCTATTTGATTAGGATCGATCGAATTTCTACTTAAAAGACTTTTTACTACTTGGGCTGCTAGGTCATCTGGTCTTATTCCAACAATTTGACCATTTTTCATTCCAATGGGAGACCTTACTCCATCAATGATATGTGATTTATTCATATTAATCTCCTAAAAAGGATATTTACCTTCTTTAAAAATGTATTTAGCTATATTTCTTTTAAGCTCAATAGTATTTGTTTGCAATTGCGATTTAGAAATGATTTTATCAAGCATAGATTTTGAGCTATCCCCCATACCATGCTTTTTTAAATAAATACTTATATTTCTCGATGAGGATGTTAGATGTTCACACATTTCATAGCTCAATATTTTTGCAATATCAATAACGCAGGTATTTTTACTATTTTCGTGAATTTTTTTCGCGCGAATTATCGTGCTTTCAACATTATAGATATTTATCATTATGTCAGCAAGCATTTCAGTAATTTGTTGTTCATGCTGCAAGTCTTGACCAAAAATGCTTAAAGATTCATTGAATAAATGTAAAAAACCTTTTTTAGTGAATTCTAAAGATAGACTTTCTTCATGTAATAATTCATCATGATCATTCATGTCATTTGATTCAAGAAAGCTTTCAATATTTTGTATTGCATCGTAAATAGGTATTTCTTCAGTCAGAGCCTTTTTCATAAAAAAACCAATGATAACAGTGCGATTAATCTCATTAGTTCCTTCCCATATTTGATTGATTCTATTATCTCTAAAGGCTGGAGCTAAAGGGTATTCTTCTAAATAACCATAACCTCCAAATATTTGCAGCCCCTCATCAATAACCCATTGGCTTGTATCGCTTGCGTAAACTTTTACCATTGATGTTTCAATGGCAAATTTTTCCATAGCGCTAATCATTTTTTTGAAATAATTCTTATCTGTTTTTTTAATAGTATCAATTTCTGATTGTATAGAACCTATTGTTCTGTATATCATACTATCAGAAGTAAAAGTATGAACAGTCATGTCAGCAACCTTTTTTATCATGGCATCAAAATTTGATATGGAAGTACCAAAGGCTTTTCTCTCTTGAGCGTATTCTGCAACAGCATCAATTACTAGTTTGGAACCACCAAGACAAGAACAGCCCAGTTTAAATCTTCCCATATCTAGGGTACTAAATGCTATCTCAGCACCCTTGCCTGGAGTTGCTAAAATATTTTCAGCAGGAATTTTTGCATTTTGAAAATTCAATGAAACTGTAGAGGATCCTTTCATTCCTAATTTTTTTTCTTCAGCGCCTAGTGTAAATCCTTCCGTGCCAGATTCAACTAAAAACCCTGTTAATTTACCATTTAATTGAGCAAAAACAGTATAAAGCGATGCCCATCCCCCATTTGTAATGAAAACTTTCTCCCCATTAAGGACGTATGATTTTCCATCTTCTGATAATGTTGCTGTTGTTTTCGCTCCCATTGCATCTGAACCGGAAGAAGGTTCTGTTAGGCCGAATGCGCAAATAATTTCACCCGAAACTATTTTAGATAAATATTTTTCTTTTTGGGATTGTGTGCCAAACCATATTAATGGTAATGAACCGATACCAGTTTGAACTGCCCATGTGACAGCAAAAGAAGGACTATACACGAGCGCTTCAGCCACAATTGCAGAAGTAATTTTATCCAGATCAGAACCACCAAATTTTTCAGGTATATCGATTCCTAATAAACCTAATTCAGACATTTCGTCAAGTAATTTTTTACTTAATTTAGGATCGTAAGATTCGATTTCCTTCTTTTGAGATAGAATTTTTTCTCGATCGAAATCTCTAACCATATTGTATATTTCTTTATGCTCTTCGCTAAAGTCTTCCCTGGTAAAGACATCTAAATTTGTTATTGGATTTAGTATAAATTCTCCTCCGAGAATATCTGAATTATTTTGTCCATTCATATTTAACCCCCTTGAAATATGAGTATGATTACTATAAGGTAATGTATGTTACGCATAGGTTAGTTATCAAAATACATAAATATTATAATAAATAATACCCATGTTTGTTCATTTTTTTTATTTAATAGTTTGTTTATATAATAAAATTATTTTATTATTGATAATGAGATTAAGTCTCAATAACAAAAAAACTTAATTTATTTTCTAAGCGTGTAAAAGTAGCCTTTAATAATTTTCTAAAGGCTACTTAAAAACATTTAATGAAAGAATATTTTAATGATGTATTTAAGAAAACTTGAATTGAAATATGTGAAGAGAACAGCCTTTTCTTTTTCGATATTTACAATGCTTTTAGGTCAAAATTCTCTTGCTGGTAAAATCACCAATATAGAAAATAATAACCCCATATCTGATGTTAATATTTTAATTCCAGAACTTAATATTGGTGCTGCAACGGATAATAATGGTTTTTTTAAAATCAATATACCTAGCAATATTAAAAATTTTAATCTAGAGATAAGTGCAGTTGGTTTTGCTAAAGTAATACAAAAAATTACTATGAGAAAAGATATAGACATTTTATATGTTGAATTATCGCCAGAAATTTTAAAAATGAATCCTATTGTTGTTCTAAAAAATTTGTCTAGGATTGATACTCCCTTTTTAAGAACTCCTGGCTCCTCAGATGTGGTTAGCAGTATAGAGTTAAAAAGTTTTAATGATAATGATATAAATAGAATTATATCGCGTATACCTGGTGTATACATTCAAGAAGAAGATGGTTTTGGTTTAAGGCCCAATATAGGTATGAGAGGAACTGGTGTAGAAAGAAGTTCAAAGATTAATATTATGGAAGATGGTGTGCCAATTTCACCTGCGCCTTATTCATCACCTGCAGCATATTACTCGCCAACTGCTGGCAGAATGCATGCCATTGAAGCGCGTAAAGGTGCATCTCAAATTAAGTATGGACCAAACTCTACCGGAGGTTCATTAAATTATGTTTCAACTCCCATTCCCGAAAAATTTAAAACTATCATGAATTTTAAAACTGGTAATTTTAACAGTAAAACCATTAAAGCGAGCATCGGTTCTAATAACGGAAAATTTGGATATTTATTTGAAACTTTTTATGATAAAAATGATGGATTTAAAAAAATCGATCTTAATAGTTCAAATACAGGTTACACAAAATTAGATTTTCTTGGAAAACTAAGGTATAGCTCAAAAATATATGGAAAATTTTTTAATGCATCTGAACTAAAATTGAGCTCCACTAGTGAAGTAAGCAATGAAACTTATCTAGGTTTAACCCAACAAGATTTTGAAGTGAATCCTTACAGAAGGTATAATTCCTCTCAAAAAGATAAAATGATAGCAGACCATTTACAAGTCACTTTCTCAAATTCAATCAGATTGAATGACAATTTTAATTTAAGTTTTATTTCTTACAATAATATTTTTAATCGAAATTGGTATAAACTTTCAAAGATAAATGAAGCGTCGATAGGTTCGATTCTTAATGAGGGCAATGATCACAAGTATTACAAATTTCTGACATCTATTGATACACCTGAAAATATCTATAAAATAAAAGCTAATAATAGAGATTATATTTCTAATGGAATTCAATTTGTCGCCAATATAAAATATAATCTATTTGTAAATCATTTTATAAAAATAGGATTCAGGAAGCACAATGATGAAATGGATAGATTTCAAAAATTAGATAATTACAAAATGTCAAGCGGTAGTTTAGTATTAAATGATAGAGGCGAATGGGGCGTTGGGTCAAAGAATAACAGACTTGATAGGGCTAGTTCAAAATCTATTTTTGTTGAAGATCAGTTTGCATATAAAAATTTAACTGTAACGACTGGCTTTAGAAATGAATCTATCGAGATTGAAAGGAAAGACTGGAATCTTGATGTAACGGATAGTGGTTTATCATGGAATGACCCTGATCGAACATTAAGCCCTAAAATTAAAAATAAATCAATTAACATTCTTGTGCCAGGAGTAAGTTTTAATTATGAATTATTACCTAACATAAATACAATTATTGGTTTTCATAAAGGGTTTTCTCCTCCTGGGCCTGGTAGCAATCAAAGTGATAATGTTAAGCCAGAAGAAAGTTTAAATACTGAGTTTGGTGCTAGTATATCTTCAGGATTAAACTCTTTTAAAACAATTTTTTTTATAAATGATTATAAGAATCTATTAGGTAGCGATACGCAATTTGCAGGCCTTGGCACTTATGATCAATTCAATGCAGGTAAAGTATATATTAGAGGATTAGAATTAAGTTTTACAAACAAAATTCTTATAAAGGAATTCATAATACCTTTTCAACTAAGTTATACATTAACCACTACAGAATTTAAATCTAGCTTTGAAAGTGATTATGAACCATGGGGTACGGTTGAAGAAGGATTTGAACTTCCTTATTTGCCCAAGCATCAATTGTTTATTGAGTCAGGATTATCCTATTCAAAACTTGATTTTAATATTAGGCTTAAAAATTCTAGCAGAATGAGAACAATAGCTGGAAAAGGGGATTTGGATAAGAATTTTTCAACAGATGAAATAAGATTGATTGATTTTTTTGGATTATATAAAATCAATAATAGTTTAAATTTTTTCTTTTCTTTATCTAATTTGACTGATACTAAATCTGTTGTCTCTAGGAGACCTGCGGGACTAAGATCCTCATTGCCTCGATCTATTAATTTCGGTATTAGATTTGATAGCTAAATCTGAATTATTTGCTAATTTAAAAATAAAATATAATTCGTTGTAAAAAATAAGTTAATTTTTCTTTACTATGGTAACTGAAAGACAAATAAAAGAACGAGAACTCAGAAAGCAGAATATTCTTGACAGTGCATTATCGGTTTTCAAAAATAAAGGCTTTGAGGGCTCTACGATGGATGAAATTGCAAAAGATGCTGACTTTGGAAAAGCCACCCTTTATTATTATTTTAATTCTAAAGAGGAAATTTTTGTAGAAATTTTGAATAATGGATGGAAAATGATATGGGAATCAATCGAAGAAGAGGTTCACGACCATGATCAGCCTAAAGAAACATTTATAAATTCGTTAAATATTATAGGTGGCCTAGTAAGAAAAAATCAAATCTTATTTGAATTTCTTTTTACTGCCCCTCAAATGATGCCTACAGCTTTTTCTGATGATAAAAATAGTTGGAAAAATTATCAAAATAAAATGTACGGTGTTTTTCAGAGTCTTTTAGAGGAAGGGATCGAGAAAAATGAATTTCCTAAAATGCGATCAGATATTATGATGAGAGCTATTGGGGGCTTATTTCATGGGCTATTTTTTTTAGGAAATGATAAGAAACAAATGTCGAGAGAAACTATGGAAGAATTTATATCTACTTTCATTGGTAATTATAGCTCGGATTAGTTTTTTTGAATTTATTTAAAACACCTTAAATGATTTGAAAATAAAAATTGAAAAATATTTTACGTCAATTTTATTGTGTTGTGGTATTTTTATATCCTGTAATGGAAATCAGATAGATCTTGATCAAGATATAGATATCATTGAAGTTGTTACTTCAGATCCAAATGATAACACATTTTTTTATAACTTTTTAACAAATGAAGAAAGAGATGATATTTGGCAACTTTCCTATTCATCTCAGACTACTGAGCAAAGCCTGATTCTGCCTAGTGTAGACCTGAGTGATAAAATATTATTATATGTTGAAGAAACAATAGCATTTGATGATATAGTTTCTGCTCCTTCATCTACACTTTTTTTTCATGGGAAAAAACAATTATCATACAAAGGTGATTATGAAGTTCTTGTTTATGATAATGGAACTAAAAGTATTGAGGTATCTAAAAATAGTTTNATTATCTATGATACGTCATCNGAAAGAGCATTTAAGTTNAAATTTNTCTCATANGATGANTGGATTTTAAGGTTTAAATATTNAGAGTTATAATTTATAAATCCATACAAAATTTAANTTTATCNNCGATTTTTATTTTCCTTTCAGGCTCAAGNTGTANTGNCAAACTTAAATCTTCTGATTNAACAATNATTTCTTGAAAACTGCCGTAAAANTTTTTTGATATTATTTTTCCATCGATAGCAGTTTTATATTTCAATGATTTGNTTGTGACTAGTTNAATTTGATGTGGCCTAATAGAGACTGCATCTTCATTNAGAANTTCATCAAAAAATCGATGATACGATTTAGGAGNATGACNCGCTGCAACTATGTTTGTTTTACCGAATAATTTTGCAACATATCTATTTAAAGGTCGACTGTAAATATCGCTTGGAGATCCTTTTTGCTCAACTACACCATCTTTTAATACAACCACTTTATTTGCCATTGTCATTGCATCTTCAATATCATGAGATACAAAAAGAGTCGTTGTTTTNACCTTTTCAAATAGNTTGANAAGTTCATTTCTTATGTTTTGTTTTAAATCGNTATCAAGATGGCTTAAAGGCTCATCGAGNAAAAGAAGNGATGGATTTATTGATAATGCTCTCACTAATGCCACTCTTTGTTGTTCGCCTCCTGATNNTTCATGNGGATAACGATCTAGNAGACTTTCTAGANCGCAAAATTGAATAAGATCATGTATCAATTCATTATTTTTAATTGAANCTTTTCCAAAAAAGATATTGTCANTTATAGTCATATNTGGAAAAAGAGCAAAATCTTGAAATACTAATGAGCAGTCTCTTTTTTCAGGNGANTTGCAAAGCAGTTTATCGTTAACNATTTCATTATTGAGNTTTATTGTTCCGGAGTCCGGTGTCTCNAAGCCAGATATAATTCTAAGAAGGGTTGTTTTACCGCTACCNCTACTNCCGATAAGNCCTACTATATCACCTTTTTCGCAAGTAAACGAAATATCCTCNAGAATCGTTGTATNNTCATATTTTTTTGATANGTTTTTTAANGATAGCATTATTGNAGCTTACTTTTACCTTTNANATTCAATGAAATNAGTGGAATAGCNACNATCATAATAATACATAAAGCCGGTACAGATGATTCAACAATTTGAGCTTGNGATGATAGATCAAAAGTTGCAGTTGAAAGTGTATTAAAATTAAATGGGCGCAATATTAGAGTNAGAGGAAGCTCTTTCATGCTATCAATAAACACCAAAATCGATGCAGTGATCAACGTATTTTTTATNANAGGNATATTAACCTTTATTAATGAAAATATTGNAGGTATNCCTAAAGAGCGAGATGCATCGTTAATATTTTTACAATTTCTTTCCATTCCTGAATCAATTGGTTGCCATGCAACTGCAAAAAAACGGGTTANAAAAGCAAAAANTANTANTAATAAANTNCCAGTNAATAATATATCANCGTAAATCTTATTAATTTGCGCACTTAAGAGCAATATTCCCATTGCTATAACTGCTCCTGGAACAGAATAGCCAAGAATAGCAAATCTATTAGTAAAGCTCGTTAATTTGCTTTGAAAGTATTTTGCTGAAAAAACTAACAATAGAGCCAAAACAACTGTCAGTAAACTTACGGCGACTGAAAGAAAAAGAGAATTCTTGATCAAACTCAGTAAAGAAATGCTTCTAATTACATCTTGGCTAATGAATGCCCACAATGATAAGCGAAATACAGGAATTAGAAAGCCAAATAAAAAAGGAATTGAACATAGTGCAATTGTTATAATTGATTTTTTTCTGCTNAGAATTATTTTTTTAAATGGTTTATTCGAGCTTGAATTCTCATGATATCTCGCTCTTGATCGTGCCTTTTTTTCTATCAAAAGCAAAATTAATATTAATAGCATTAGGTAAGCAGCTAGTTTGAGCGCTCCTGACATATCTCCCATTCCTAGCCAAGTTCTAAATATTCCNGATGTAAAAGTGGGTATACCAAAATGTTTAACAGCGCCATAATCATTCAATGTTTCCATAATCACTAAGCTTANTCCTGCGAAAACTGCTGGCCTAGCCATCGGTAGAGCAATTTTCCAAAAAATTTCATTTATATTGTGNCCNAAGCTTAAACCTGCTTCAATTAATTGATTGCCTTGCTTCAAAAATGACGCNCTTGTTAAAAGATAGATATAAGGATATAAGACCGATGATAAAACAAGAATTGTAAAAAAATAAACAAAGAAAGAGTTTAGAGATTGCATNGCTTCCAGATTGATGTTTTCACGAACCCAAATCAANATCGGATTTGATAGCTCAAGTATATCAAANTAAGCGTAAGCCGATACATAAGTTGGAATAGCTANTGGAAGAATCAATGCCCACTCAAANAATTTCTTTAATGGAAATTCACAGCAAGCAATTACCCAGGCACAAAAAACTCCGATCAANGTTGATANNAATCCAGTTCCTATCGTTANGATAATTGTGTTGATTAAATAGGTTGAAAAAACAGTTTTTTTGAGGTGAGGCCATGATTCAGATGTATTGAAAAGCTGAATGAAGACTTCAGAAATAGGTAAGAATATGATGAGCCCTATNAGAATAGCTATGAAGGTCCAGCTATTCGTCTTGAAAAGGAGTTCATTCTTTACATGTTTTATTTCCAATCTGCTCTATCAAATAATTTTACAGCTTCTGAATTTCTTATTCCNAAAATGGAAAGATTTTGTTTATCCGCCTTAAANGTGCCCCAGCTTTTTAACAAATCTGATTTATTATTTTCAATAAATAGCGGGTATTCATAATTCACTTTTCCAAAAGTCTCTTGTGCTTCAGGGCTTGTTAAAAATTCTATAAACTTAATGGCATNAGATTTGTTCTTCGAGTATTTTGCTATTCCAGCTCCGCTGATATTAATATGNGTGCCCCTATTATTTTGATTTGGAAAGAAGACAGATACTTTATTGAAAACGTCTCTATCTTTTTTTTCTTTAGAATTGGCAAGAATACCAAGATAGTANGTGTTAACTATAGCAATATCTGCAAGCCCTGCAGCAACTGCTCTTACTTGATCTCTATCATTTCCTCTGGGGGCTCTAGCCATATTTTTTCTAATACCTATTGCCCATCTTAATGCTCTTCTNGNGCCATTTGCTTCAATCAATGATGCCATCAATGATTGATTATAAATATTACTTGAAGATCGTATGGCTATTTTGCCTTTCCACTTTGCAGTTGCGAGATCTTCATAGGTGCTTAGCTCATTGCTATTAATTCTATCTTTAGCGTAGACAATGACTCTAGCTCTAACGGTTAAGCCGTACCAAAAACCATCAGGATCTCTCATTTCACTNGGAACGTTTTTATTGATAGTCTTTGAATTTATGGATTGCAGTACGCCNGCTTCCTTTGCCCGATGCAATCTTCCGGCATCGACNGTTAGTAAAATGTCAGCAGGAGAATTTTTTCCNTCNGANATCATTCNTTGTATTAATTGATCAGCACTTCCTTTAATTACATTTATTTTGATTCCAGTCTCTTTAGTGAATTTTTCAAAAAGAATCTTATCGGAATCATAATGCCGATGTGTGTATAAATTGATTTGTGCGCTAATAGGAGCAGTAACAATTAAAATGAGTAAAGATGCTAAGAAAAAATGATATTTATTTAAATTTTTGATCATGCCTTGTCTATTTGTAGGTTAATAAGGGATGGCAAATTATTGATAATGAGTCTCAATTGCTATTTAATTTTAATCTTCTTTGAGAATTCCTAGCTGCCTATACTTTTGCTGATATTTAGAATATAGCGATTTATGTTTATCTCCCATGTCAATCTTTCTGCCTTGAATATAAGCCTCAAGAATATTTGTTCTTATTTCTAGCGGATCTCCATCTGAAATAAAAAGGGTTGCGTCCTTTCCTTTTTCTAATGATCCAGCTACATCTCCAATTCCTATAATTTGTGCTGCTGATAAAGTGATAGACTTAAGTGCTTCGTCAGGCGGTAGGCCGTAAGCAGCGGCCATAGCTGCATGATTGGGTAAATTCCTTACTCTATATGCTCCACCAGCAGATCCACTACTTGCAATGCAAAACGTTACTCCAGCATCATGAAGTAACTTTGGACCTTTATATGCTTGATCATAATCTTCAAACCTTCGTGAAGGAAGTGAGGTAACGCTTTCGTATATAACAGGAATCTTATTGATTCTCAATAAATTAGTTGTTCTCCAGGCATCCTTTCCACCGACAATGATTATCTTTAGCTGGTGTCTTAAAGACCAATTTACAGCTGCCTCAATTTGTCTTACTTCATTGGCATGGATATAAATTGGAAAATTCCCTTTAACATATGGCTCCATACTCTCCCATCGTAAATCAACATTGTGGTAATCGGTAGATTTTTGCGATTTAGCATTGCGTAACTTGGAGTAGGCTCTTGATTTTAAAACTATTTCATCCAATTTTTCTAAAGCCTTTTTCATACGCTCCTTTTGCCTACTTTCAGGAACATTAGAATACCATCCGCTAGTTCGTATCCCCATTTGGGGCCAATTTATATGAAGCCCGCTAGGGTGATTGAGCGTTGCATCTTCCCATGTCCAACCATCCATCATCATTATACTGGATTGACCTGACACAAGACCTGATCCGGGAATGACATTTGCTATCAAGACTCCATTTGATCTTGTAGTAGGAATAATTTCGGAGTCAGGATTGTATGCTACATTTGCACGCACGTTTGGATTGAAATCACCTCTTTCAGAATGATCATTGGTAACCGGAACAGCATTGATCTCAACTAGTCCAATCCCTGATACAGCTGATATAAAACTTGGGTATACATGCTTTCCATTAAGATCGATAACTTTTGCATCATCCGGAGGTGCTAAGTATTCGCCAACAGCGATGATTTTTCCTTTGTCAAATAGGATTGAACCTTCAATTGTTCCATCAGAAACAGTATGAATAAAACCATTTTTTAGTAAAATAGGCTGAGATTGGGGAGGAGCAGGTATCTGCTCATTGGACAACAATAAACTAGTAAATATTAAAAGTATTAATCTCTTCATTAGTGCTCACCTCCAAAAAAATATGCCTCGGTTGCATCACAATGGTCGAATCGTATCCCTCTCATTCCTTGCGGTTTCATTGGTTGCCCACCTTTATCGTCAGAGTTCAATATTTTTTGAATAAGATCGTTTCTTAATTTGTTATCCCTTTGTCTAAAATATTTATCTTGGGGGATTGAGAAGTATTGCTTGCCGTCTAGCCATGTCTCTTCGCAAATTGAATAGCTTGACAATGGGTGGCCAGACCATATAGCAAAATCTGCATCTTTTCCAATTTCTAGAGAACCAACATATTTATCAATTTTTAGCTGTTGAGCTGGATTTATAGTTACCAGTTTTAATGCATCTTCTTCGCTCATTCCACCATACTTAACAGCTTTTGCAGCTTCTAAATTCATTCTTCTTGCTAATTCATCGCTGTCTGAATTGAATGAGACATTCACTCCAGCATTTGCCATTAATGTTCCATTATGGGGTATTGCATCAACAACCTCATACTTATAAGCCCACCAATCTGAAAATGTAGATGCTCCTGCGCCATGTTCTGCTAATATTTCTGCTACCTTGTATCCTTCTAAAACATGCTGAAATGTGGAAATGGTNAATCCAAANTCNTCNGCTATTCTNGTTANCATTAAAATTTCGTCTTGTCTATANGAATGTGCGTGGAGNAGTCTATCGCCTTCCATTATNTCTACTAANGCTTCAAGCTCTAAATCTCTTCTNGGNGGAACAATTGAGCGTTGNAGTTTGACATCTCTTCTGNAAGTNTTCCATTTCCTTTTATAGTCTGAAGCAGCATTGAANGCATCTCTAATTACTTGTTCNACACCCATTCTAGTNTCAGGATATCTNCCGTATGAGCGTTTTCTTTTTACATTTTCACCAAGTGCGAACTTTATTCCCTGAGGCGCTCTTTTCATTATCAAATCATTTGAAAATGAGCCCCACCTTAGCTTCATAATTACGTTTTGACCTCCAATTGGATTTGCTGAACCATGAAGTAAATTTATTGTTGTTAATCCTCCTGCCAAAGCTCTATACATTGCAACATCATTTGGATCTATTACATCCTGCATACGCACTTCCGCAGTTATGTTTTGAAAACCTTCATTNATTGATTCACCTGCCATATGGCTATGTGCATCAATTAGACCAGGAGTCACATGCTTTCCGCTGCCATTGATTACCAATGCATTACCTCTTGGAATTACGATGTCTTTAGCTATTTGCTTGATTTTACCATTTTCAAAGAGAATATCGTGATCTTTTAGAATACCTAGTGGCCCCGAGGTCCATATTGTAGCATTGTTTATTAAGATTGATCCAGGAGATAAGACTTTTGAATCGAGACCGTATGATCCTTCAGGAAATACCACATTCAATTTGCTTGCACCTTCTTTTGAATTGGGCTTTTTGATTTCTTCTTCATTTAACCTGTTAAAACTCGCCGACCAGCCTTTGGATAATCCATCGCTATATATTACTTGGCCAAGGATCTTCTCATCCCTAATTGTTCCTTTAAATCTATTAACTCCATCCATCATAATTGTATCTGCTTTTACAGTGAAAGTGATCCTATCTTGATCGAGATTTAGATTGGAAAGTTTAAATGAAACTTCATCTATTTCTATGCTCCCTTTTCCATTATCAATAGATAAAGTCCAAACGTTGTCTCCTTCTTTTAAAGTCCATTTGCCATTTGAAGTAACCATCTTATCTGGAGAAATAGGATGCTCATTACCACCAATCCATAAAGAGGTTATTTTAGAATCGTTATCGAAATAATCACCACTCATTACGATTAGATTTGCTAAAAAGCCTCTAGACACTTTTCCTAGCCTACGAGATTGACCAAATTTCTCTGCAGGAACAGTGGTTAGCGCTGCAATAGCATCACTTTTACTTAACCCTCTTTCTACAGCTCTTAATAAATTTTTTCTAAAATCACTTTTTTTCTTTAGCCCGTCGCTTGTTAATGAGAATGGGATATTTGCCTCCGATAATCTTTTTGCGTTGTCAGGGCCCATGTCCCAATGTTTTAATTGAGCAGTTGAATATTGAAGAGCATTTTGATGATCTTCTACCTTTGGTTTGGATGAAAAGTTTAGAGGAATGATTGTAAATGCTCTTGGCAGTTGATTGATTCTTCTATATTCATAGCCATTGCCCTTTATCCAAACATCTAGATCAAACTCTTTGCCAATATTGACAGATCTATCAATATAAACTTCATTGTTGGTTCTAAAAATAAATGGAATTTTATTATTCTTTGAGTTTCCTAAAATTTCAAGTGAACGATCGACTGCTATAGGTTCGTTCTCATCAGGATACTTTTCTAAAATAAATTTAGATTTTGCATACCAATCGGCATCAATTAATCCTTGCCTAATGAAAGCAATAGCTCCCAAAAGAGACGTAGGATATTCTGAAGATCTCCATCCTCCATAAGAGTATTCAATAACTTGGGAAATATTTTCGTTTAATACATTGGAGTTCTTGTCAAGCTGAATTAGAGCAGAAGAGCCCTGAAAGATCCCGCCCTTTGGAGTAATATGCGCAGATGTAAAACCCAGCTTTTTCATTTCATTTAAATTTTTCTCATTAAATTGAAAAAATGAGGAAGCTTTGAAGTGGGAACGCATGTTAGAATTCCAATGCGATACAATACTCGAGTCGTCAGCAGATGTTTTTACATCTAGCCAACTTTCAATGAATCCGGCATAAACATGCTTACCTTTTAAATCAATGATTGTTGCTTGATTTGGAATTTTTATTTTCTCACCGACAGATTGAATTAGACCATCTCTGATAACAACAATACCATTTTTGATTTTTTTAGTAGGAGAAGTATGAATAACTCCATTTGTCAAAGCCCATGAGCGAGGTGGATTTGATCGCAAATCGTCAGGTGGCCCCACTTGTGACCACATCATTGATTTAAGAACAATAATAAATACCAAATTTTTTATCATTTTCTTTCCTTACAATAAATTTGCTTTATAATGAAGTACGTAATTTACTTAAATATTATAATTTATAATTCTAATAAAACTTGTTGTTAATTGCCACGTCAAAAGATTATTTAATTTTTTCTAATTATTTTAAAAAAACAATTTTCTGTATTGAATTAAAATAAATGCTCATTTAATTTAGAATAAGCAGTATGACCTCGGAATTCAAACTAGCACCATCAATATTATCAGCTGATTTTTCAGACTTAGGCCAAGCCCTATCTCAATGTGAATCAGGAGGTGCTCCTTGGGTTCATGTAGATGTTATGGATAATCAATTTGTACCAAATTTAACTATTGGACCACCAGTAGTGAAGTCTCTAAGGCCTAAAACAACAAAATTTTTGGATGTGCATATGATGGTGATTGACCCAGAAAAATTAGTAGAGCCTTTTGCAAAAGCTGGTGCAGATCTAATTACCTTTCATATAGAAGCAACTGATAATTCAATGGAAATAATTGATCTCATTAAATCTACAGGTTGTCAAGTAGGAATATCTATAAAGCCTTCAACTTCACTAGCTGAAATTGAACCATATTATGAATTTTTAGATTTAGTTCTAGTAATGAGCGTTGAGCCTGGTTTTGGTGGACAGGGATATATAGAATCATCAACTTCCCGAATAAAGGCTATAAAGACCAAATTAAAAGAAGAATGTTTGCAAGATAGAGTATTAATAGAAGTTGATGGAGGTATTAAATTGCATAATGCTAGAAAAGTTATTGATGCTGGTGCTGATGTTTTAGTTGCAGGTTCAGCGATTTTTAATACACCAGATCCAGTTGAAACCATAAAAGAATTTTACAAGGTTTAAGCATATGAAATCCTTTCACGAACTAGATTCTTTTAAATATTGGACTAGTGAAGAAAAAGTTCATTTTTCTATATCAGTTTCCAAAGGCTTGATCCTTGATATGGTTAAAAAAGCAAATTCTGGCCATAGCGGAGGACCTCTTTCATCTTGTGATTTTGCTCAAATTTTGTTTACTGAATACTTAAAATTTAATCCCAAAGACCCTGAATGGTTTCCAAGAGACAGGTTTATTCTTTCAGCGGGTCATGAGTCGGCGCTTTTATACTCAATGTTATTGCAAATTGGATGGCTAAATATGGATGATGTTAAAAACTTTAGGCAATTGCATAGCAGGACTCCAGGTCATCCTGAAGTTGAAATACCTGGCGTGGAAGCAACCACTGGGCCTCTAGGTCAAGGTTTAGCAATGGCTGTTGGAATGGCAACCGCTGAGTCAATGCTAAGAGCGCGTTTTAAGAAATATTGTGATGATGTTAATAAGTTACTTGGTCATTATACATATGTGCTCGCTGGTGATGGAGATTTTCAAGAGCCTGTAGCGCTTGGTGCTGGTTCTATGGCTGGCCACTGGCAATTATCGAAATTAATTGTATACTATGATTCAAATAATGCTCAAATCTCTGGAAAGGTTGGCAGGTCAGATTCAACAAATTACCTTCAGGTTTTTGAAGGTTTTGGTTGGCATGTTCAAGAAATTGACGGACATGACCATGATAAAATTAGAGAGGCAATCGAGAATGCACAGACTGCAAACAAACCAAGTTTAATTATAGGTAACACAGTCATGGCCAAAGGCTCAGCAAATATGGAACATGACCATGAAACCCATGGAGCTCCATTACCCCAAGATGAAATTGACCAAACAAAAAGAGTTTTAGGTTTGCCTCAAGACTCTTTTTATTTACCGAATGAAGTGACTGATTTTTTCCAAAAGCAATTTGCAAATCTTGATGAAATGGTCAATTCTAATTCATCTTTACTATCAAGAGCTTTGAAAGATGATAATTTTAAAAAGATCTGGAATTCTACTTTTAATGCAGACTTAGAGAGCTTAGTGTTGCCAAATTTTGAATCAGGTGAAATCTTAGCAACTAGAAAAGCATTCGGAGCAACTTTAGATAAATTTGCCGAACAAACACCGTTATTGGTTGGAGGTTCAGCTGATCTAGAGCCATCAAACTATACTACGAATTTTGCTAATAATTATGGGGATTTTGCAAAGGACAGAAGGGAAGGGCGCAACCTTGCTTACGGAGTAAGAGAATTTCCTATGGCAGCAGCCATGAATGGTATGTCTTTGCATGGTGGAGTCATTCCTTTTGGTGGCACTTTTTTAGTTTTTGCTGATTATGAAAGACCTGCATTGCGCTTGGGCTCTATTCAACAGTGTGGAGTAATTCATGAATTTACTCATGATTCTTTTTGGGTTGGAGAAGATGGGCCAACTCACCAACCTGTAGAACATGCCATGGCCCTAAGGTCCATTCCAAATTTCAATGTTTTTAGACCCGCCGATGCAAAGGAAACCGCAGCATCCTTTAAAATAGCTTTACAACAAGCTAATACACCTTGCGCCTTACTTCTAACTAGGCAAGGAATACCAATCTTAAGCTTGAAGGATAATACTGTATATGATGGCGTTTCTAAGGGTGCGTATACAATCAAAGATGATGACAGCCCCGAATTAATTTTTTTAGCTACAGGTTCAGAGGTTAGTCTTGCTTTGGAAGTTTCGAAATTAATGAATGATAAGAGAGTTAGAGTTGTAAGTATGCCATGCTGGGAGTTGTTTGATGCGCAACCTAAAGAATATAGAGATTCAATTATTCCTATCAGAGGAGCTATGAAAATCTCATTTGAAGCTGGAATTACTTTGGGCTGGGAAAGATATATTGGTTCAAATGGTCTGTCAATTGGTTTGGATCGTTTTGGAGCATCTGCCCCCGGCAAAGACCTTGCGGAGGAATTTGGCTTTACTCCTCAAAAAGTTTCAGAAAAAATCATCAGCCATCTAAAAAAACTATTATAATTAATAAAATATTAAATGAAGATTCACATAGCAACTGATCATGCAGGTTTAGAATTAAAAAATACTATTAAACAGTATCTTGAGAAAAAAGGACATCAAGTCCATGACCACGGTGCTCATCAATTCGATCCTTTGGATGATTATCCTGACTTTATCATACCATGCGCTAAAGCTGTGTCTTTAGACAGTATAAGTAAAGGGATTATAATTGGAGGGTCAGGCCAAGGCGAAGCAATCGCTGCAAATAGAATTAAAAAGGTTAGGGCTGCTGTCTATTATGGTGGACCTGAGGACATTGTTAAGCTTTCAAGAGAGCATAATGATGCAAATATATTATCCTTGGGTGCAAGATTTATCAAAGAGGAAACTATTTATAACATTATAGATCTTTGGTTAAAAGTGCCTTTTGAAGGTGGTAGACACATCCAGAGAATCAAAAAGTTAGATCTTTAAAAACTATAATTCTTTAGGTCTTTTGATCCACTCCAATTGTCCTGATCCAAACATTACATTTACCCATTTATCTTTATTGTAAACAATTTTTGCCATAGATGCGGTAGGGAATCTGTGAAACTTCTCATTACAAGATTTAGAAATGAATGATGAAAAATTGGGCTCATGTCCAATTAAACAGACATAATTGAATTTTTCATCTATATTTTTTATAATTTCAATCAGAACATTTGGGGACCCTCCGTAGATCCTTGGTTCAAAAATGCATTCTGATTTCCAATTTCCAGATTGAGCGGCTAATTCAATAGTTTCTCTTGTTCTATGAGCTGTTGAAGAAATTAATAATTCAGGGATTTCTTTTATACCAGCTAAGTATTTTCCCATTTTTTTTGCTGCATTTATTCCTCTTTTATTTATTGGTCTGTCATGATCATTCTCAAAATGAACATTCCAATCGGATTTCCCGTGCCTAAAAAGGACAATTGTCTTCATAGTTAAAATATATAAATGTTTTTTTAAATCAATTGATTTAAATGAATTAAAATATATTAGCTATTTTAATCTATTTTAATTAGAAATGTCAAATCTTACTAATCAACTTATATCAAACATTCTATTTTGGCTCTCAAGAAAAAAATGGTTAGTCATTACTTTTTTTATTAGTGTCTCTCTTTTTTATGTTGAAACCCCTGAGGGTTTAACCTCTGATGCTCATCGTACGCTAATAATTGTTGTTACAGCTTTAATTTTAATTGTTTCCGAGTCCATACCTTTGCCAGCGATAGCCATGTTGATTTTGATAATGGAGGTTGTCTTAGGTGTGGATACTGCAGATGGTGTGGCATCATCGTTCATGAGTGATGCAGTTTTTTTTATTATGGGGTCTTTAATGCTTGCTGTTGCCATTGTGCATCAAGGCTTAGATAAACGATTAGCCTTATCGATTATTAATATTACGGGAAACAAAACCTGGAGAATAGCTTTTGGATTTGTATTTTTCTCTGCATTAATGTCTTCATTCATTGGGGAACATACGGTTGCTGCAATGATGCTCCCTGTTGCGTTAGCATTATTGAGATATTCTGGTAAAAAACCATATCAAACATCAAATTTATCAAGCTTATTATTGTTTTCAATAGCTTATGGCTGTGCTCTTGGCTCAATTGGAACTCCATCTGGTGGAGGTAGAAATGCAATTATGATTGGTTATTTTTCAGAATTTAACATCGCTAAGATTTCTTACTGGGATTGGATAAAATATGCATATCCTATGATGTTGATTGAGATACCAATAGCTTCTTTAATTTTATGGTTAACATTCAAGCCTAAAAAGAAAATTTTGGATTCAGCAGTTAGAAAACTAAAGGTTAGCGTAGCAAAAGATGGTAAGCTATCATCCAATCAAGTGATGTCCATTGTTATCTTTATTTTTGTATTCTTTTCATGGATTTTTTTGAGCCCTTCTATTGGTTTGGGCATTGTAGCGCTTATGGGTGTCTTTTTTTATCTTTCATTTAGGCTGATAGATTGGCATGATTTGACGAGAAGAACAAATTGGGGTGTAGTTATATTGTTTGGATCTGCCATATCACTCGGTATACAAATGAATGAAACAGGAGCTGCTAAATGGTTAGCTGATTCTATATTGAATTCACTAAGCAAAAGCATAGATGATCCATCTACATTAAGATGGTTTTTTTCAGTAATTGTTAGCGGCATTATGACCAATCTTTTAAGCAATGCTGCAACTGTTGCTATCTTAGGCCCCATTGTGCTTGAAATGGGCGGAGATCCAATTATTTTGGGTATGTCAACATCTATTGCATCTGCTTTTGCATATTTAACTATTGTTGCATCACCAACGTGCATGATCATTTATTCAACCGGACTCATAAGTTCTAAAGATTATATTAAAGCAGGTTGGAAACTGTTTATTATTTCTATAACATTGTTGTTGCTAATCTCAATATTTTATTGGCCATTATTATCATGAATATATTAATTGCAATAAGTAGCAAACATCACTCTGAGCCTACCTTAAAAGCTGGTATGAAGGTTGCCAACGCTTTTAACGCTTCTTCAACCGTGCTTGAAGTTGGTGAAAAAATCAATGAGTTCAGTATGAAAGAAGTGTATATGGCTAGAGAAAGAATTGAATCTTGGAATTTTGATCGTCCAGGTGTTGATGTATTAGAATGGGCTTTTAATTTTTTATGTAAAGAAAAGTTGATAAACGATTCTAGCATTGAAAAGGGTTTTCCCAAAAATACCTTAGTTGAAAATAGTAGTAGACGATCGGAAGTTTTTTTAGAAAAAGGTAAAGCTAAAAACATTAGCTTAATTATTAGAAATGGAGATATCATTGAAGAATTAAGAAATGAAGTTCAATCTGGTTATTATGATGTTACCATCTTAGGAGGCAGTAAAAGCGGAAACCTATCGTTTGATATGGTTCAATATATTGAAAGCTCCATTTTTATAGTTAAAAACTTTCAAACCAAGAAAAAAAACAAAATTTTACTCGCGGTAGATTCTTCAAAAGGGTCAAAAAAGGCAATTAAATATTGTGTAGGTATTGCCGATGCATTTAATATTGAAGTTGATATAATTACTGTAACACAAGATGTAAAATTGAGAAAAGTAAATCAAAATATGGCTGAGTATGCTTCAAAATTTTTAAGAAAATTTAACATTAAAAACAAAATTATTTTAGAGGAGGGTAATCCTGTTGATGTTATCCCAAAAAAGGCAGGAAATAATCATATTTTGGTCATTGGTTCATCTAGTAGAGGACCTATAAAAACTTTCTTTCAAAGCAGTACGCCTATCAAAATTTTAAAAAAATGTAATTGCCCCATTTTAGTTGTCAAATAATTATAGTAGGAGAAAATCATGTCACTTAAAGTAAATAATAAAAAAGCTAGCGATGATCAATTTAACCAAGCAGCAGATCTTATAGGTTTGGATGAGGAAGTAAGACTTTCATTGATTGCTCCAGATAGAGAATTAATGGTTGAAGTCCCATTAAGAAAAGACGATGGTACAATTCAAAGTTTTCGTGGATACAGAGTCCAGCATAATAATTCTAGAGGACCTTTCAAGGGCGGCATAAGGTTTCATGAAGAAGTGGATCTTGATGAGGTGAGAGCTTTAGCNGCATTAATGACCTGGAAAACTGCACTNGTTGATATTCCTTATGGTGGGGGTAAGGGAGGCATTACAGTAAACCCTAATGATTTATCAATGTTAGAGCTAGAAAGATTATCAAGGCGCTTCTTTCGCTCTATAGATCCTATAATNGGCTTAAATAGAGATATACCCGCACCAGACGTAAACACCAATGCTCAGATTATGGCCTGGTTTATGGATGAATATGGAATGATGAATGGCCATACTCCTGGTATAGTAACTGGTAAACCTATAGAGCTAGGTGGTTCTTTAGGAAGAGAGGCTGCCACCGGAAGAGGAACAGCTATTATAACCAGAGAAAGTGCAAGCTTTTTTAATCTTGATTTAAGTAAATCAAATGTAGTTATTCAAGGATTTGGAAACGTAGGATCCTATACTGCTAAATTTCTAGATGAAATGGGATCCAAGATTATTGCGGTNAGTGATGTGAANGGAGGCCTGTATGAACCGGATGGTTTTGACGTAACCTCNTTAATAGAATTTAATTCTAAAAATAGAACAATTAAGGGCTGCGGCCAAGGTTCGGCCATTTCTAACGAAAAATTGATTGGATTGGAGTGCGATTTTCTAATTCCTGCTGCTTTGGGCGGTGTCATTCATAAAATGAATGTTGANGAATTGAATTGCAAGGTCGTTGTTGAAGCAGCAAATGGACCCGTAACACCTACAGCAGATAAAAAACTATTTGAAAAAAATATTCATGTTGTTCCAGACATACTTACAAACGCAGGTGGAGTAACTGTTTCCTATTTTGAATGGGTTCANAATTTACAGCAGTTACAATGGGATGAAAGCGAAGTAAATGAAAAATTGGAGAAAAAGATGGTTTCTGCCTTTAGAGAGGTTAGCAGTTTAATGGAGCAAAGAAAGACATCAATGAGAATGGCTGCGTTTGCAGTGGCAATAGATAGAGTTGCTCAAGCTTACGCATTGAGAGGGATTTAGGGTNNTACTAAAGTTATTTAAGACTTNCTNGCTGCAATAAAACTTTTTATAAACCCAACCATTGCAATTACAGAAGTTGCTATCATTAAAATNACTCTTATTGTAGCANCTGTATCTGATCTTTGAAATGAGCCTAGTAGTGGCATNATCAAACCTAATATGATTAATAAAGTCAAAGTCACAGCTACGTGAGCAATAATTTTATTTTCATTTTTAACGCCNTTGTTCATTGNGATNAATAAAATTCCAATAATGNCAGGTATTAAAGCGGTAGGCGAGGGTGATTCAGATTGAATNTATCCATACCCGCCNAGCGCAATNAGAGTTAAGGCATTNATTAAGCTTAATTGAAAAGGTTTTAAATTTAACATGAAACNAGCTTCCCTATTATTTGATTAATTTTTAGTGGACCAAATGTTCTACTATCTGAAGNATCNAAGANATTNGGATTATCNCCTTTNAAANANTAAAGANCATNNTNNATCGATTTAACNCTTTTAANNATTTTTATTTTNTTAAAAGGATGCGAACATAATACAATATCGTCAATTTCTACATTTGTACTGTTCATAATTTTTTCGAAAATTAGTTTATCTCCGTTTTTGANTGTGGGCTCCATGCTAGAGCCCACAACATTAACATTGATAAGTCTGGCTTTTTTAACCAGCTGTTATCCAGGGAACTTCACGNNNTTTTGTTTCCCAAAAAATNTCGTGAATNTTCTTTATCATGTCCATCAATTCGTTAGCATGNTCAATAGATACNTCNACCTTGCAGGANCTACATGCTTTNGCNGCATTCCAAAAAATATTATGCAAATCTGGATACTTTTCAAGATGTTCAGGTTTAAAATAATCAGTCCATAAAACCAATAATTCCCTTTTACATTCTGTTGCTTGTTCTTCCTTCACAGATGCATATCTTGACATAGTATTTAAATAACTTGCCATGGCTTGAGAATTAGAAGTATCTGGGCAGTTTAATTCTAACATTTTTTTTGTCATAGACAAGACTGCTTCTCCAGTAATTCTTGCGCTTGCTGGATCGTATATTCCACATGGACCATCACAATGAGCGTATGCATTTATTTCATTCATTTATCAATCCTTTAATTTGTTTTTCTTAATTTTATCTTATTCAGTATATAAACCAACACAGGCACAATATATGCCTCATGATGCGATAAATATCTTTTTGTTTTTTTCTCTATTATTTTGTTCATAAAAAAAAGTAAAAATATTGTGATTTAAATTATGACAAACTTTTTACTTTATCAATAATCTCAGAGTAATTTGGCTCAACACCAGGATTTTCAGCTACCCATCTATATTGTATTATACCTTCACTATCAATAATGACAACTCCTCGATTAGAGCATTCATAGCCTTCCAAACCTCCCAATCCATTAAAAATCATATTAAAAGTCTTGGATACTTCTCGATTGTAGTCTGAAAGTAACTCAAATTTAATTTCATATTTTTTAGCAAACTCAGCATTAGCCCAAGGAGAATCAACACTGATGCCCAATACGATAGCATTTAAATCGTTGAAGGATTCCATGCTATCCCTTAAAGAGCACATTTCAGTATCACATACGCCTGTAAATGCTCCAGGATAAAAAGCAAGTACAACAGTTTTTCCTCTATAGCTAGACAGAGCAATATCACTTTTTTCTGTATTTTTTAAATTAAAATCAGGAGCTGTTTCATTTAAATTTGACATTTTTTCCTCTTTTAGTTTTATAAAATTAAGTGTGAAATTAAGCTATAATAATAATGAATAAAATTACAAAAATATTCGTAATTGAGACTCATTAGCAATAAATTAAATTACTTAAATAATAAGGACTTTTATAAAATGGAAAAAATTGGAATGTTTTGGGGTAGTACTACAGGAAATCAAGAAGAAGCAGCTAAGTACTTAATGGATTATATGAAATCTGAAGGTTTCGAAGTTGATTCTTTCGATATTAAATCTACACCACCAGAAAAGATGTTAGACTATACAAACTTAATCATCGGTTGTCCCACTTGGAATGTTGGAGAATTGCAGGAGGATTGGGAAGCGATATTTAACGATTACCAGGGGTTAGATTTTTCAGGAAAAACAGCTGCTTTCTTTGGATGTGGTGATCAGGTAGGTTATAGCGATAATTTTTTAGATGCCATTGGAATGCTAGCTAAGCCATTTATTGAAAAAGGAGGCAACCTGATTGGAAGGTGGTCAACTGAAGGATATGAATTTGATGGATCAGTTGCTTTAGATGGAGATGAATTTTTAGGCCTAGGTTTAGATAATGATAATCAAGAAGAAGAAACAGAAGAAAGACTGATCATTTGGGCAGAATTAATTAGAGATGAGTTTAAATAAATAAAATGCAAACTGCAGATCAAAATTCTATCTCCGTATTTAAGACTCGAAAAGGGAGACGTTTTAATGTAGTGATTGGTAATATAAAAATGAGAATGGGGGTTTGTAGATTTGCAGATTTTAAAACATACCTATCTCCAATTCATAGGAATATTGATTTTAAAAGCGATAATATCGAGTTAACTCTTGTGAAGAATAATTTGGTAATCGAGCTTGGAATGGATGATTTTTTGAGACTCTATCACGAGGTTAATTCAATTATCTCAAATCAAGAATACTTAAAAAATTAAATAACCAACTAACTGCTTGCCCTCCGAAGTCCTAGAGCGAGAAAAGTTGGCTATAGGGTGCAATCATCCACCATGATTGCACCCAATTACTAAAAATCTGGCTTTATAATTACCAGTATTATGATGAAAAATAGAAGAAGAAATGGAATTTCATTAATCAGTCTGAAGAATTTTGCAGATTTTTTGCAAATGTCATTACGCAATTCCAACAAATATTTGTTTAGATAGAAGTGATAAATGGTCATTATAATAACAAAAGCTATTTTGATATTTAGCCAATTATAAAAACCTAAGGCATGAAACATGTACAGACCAGTTATCCAAACAATAAGCGCTGATGGTGATGCTATATAATAATATAATCTATATTCCATTGTTTTAAATGTTTCAACAAGCTCAGGTTTGTCAATGTTTTCAGCATGGTATACAAATAATCGTGGCGTATAAAGCAACCCAGCCATCCACGCAACCATAAACATTACATGTAAAACTTTAATCCATAAATATACATTTCCCAATTTTATTTCCACATTGCTAGAGGAGGCATGGACATTAGAATCGCATCGATATTTCCTCCAGTTTCAAGCCCAAATTTAGTCCCCCTGTCATGCAGCAGATTAAATTCAACATAACGGCCTCTTTTGATAAGCTGATTTTTTACATGGTTGTCACTCCAGGGCATATCTTTGTATTTCAAAATGATATCGATTAGATATTTTTTAAAAAATAATCCAACATCTTTGACAAATTTAAAATCATCACTGCGTTTTCCAGAGTCTAAATAATCAAAAAAGATCCCCCCTATTCCTCTTGGTTCATTTCTATGAGGTAAGAAAAAGTATTTGTCGCACCATTCTTTGTATTTTTTGTAGTAGGATTCATCATGCTTATCGCAAAGTTTTTTTAACTCTGAGTGAAAGAATTTGGATTCGTTTTCATAATCATTACTAGGAGTTACATCCATCCCTCCGCCAAACCAGGACCTCGATGTTTTGATATAACGTGTATTAAAATGCATAGATGGAATCAATGGGGATTTAGGATGTATTACTATACTAATCCCTGTCGCTTGATATTTGGGGTCCTTATTAGCTCCTGGAATACGATTTTGCATATTTTCAGAAAATTCTCCACCTACAGTTGAGATATTTACGCCACCTTTTTCAATGATGTCACCCTTAATTTTTGTCATTATACCACCACCTTTTTGTGAATGGTTCCATTTTGTCTCTGTAAAGGATTTTTTTTCAATTGATTTTAAGTCATTTAGAATCAAACCACGTAAATTTTCAAACCATTCTTTGTGCAATTCAAAATTCAAAACCAAACCTTAGATTTTTTGTCTATGATTTTATTGATTAACTGAACATGCTCGTCACTATCATTGAGACATGGTATATAATGAAATTTTTCTCCACCATTATCCAGGAAAAGTTCTTTGTACTGTATTTCAATCTCTTCAAGCGTTTCCAAACAATCAACGCTGAAACCTGGTGAGATTACATGGATGTTTTTAATTTTATTTTTACCATAATCCATAAGCATGTCATCAGTGTATGGTTTTAACCACTCTTCAGTTCCGAATCGAGATTGAAAGCTCATATCAAATTTTTCTTTATTCAGTTTGAGTTTTTCTGCTACTAGTCTGGTAGTCTTATGGCAAAAGCAGTAATAAGGATCACCATTCACTAAATATCGTTTTGGCATTCCGTGATAGCTGAATAGAATTTTATCAGGCATGCCATTATTTTTAAAGGATTGTTTAATAGTTTTAGCTAAAGCATTGATATAATCTTGATTGTCATGGTACCCGCTAACGAAAACGAGATCTGGCACCCAAGTCCAATTTTTAAGTATGTTTGATATCTCATCATAAGTTGTGGAGGTTGTAGGAGACCCTGATTGAGGGTACAATGGAAGAACAATTATCTTAGATACATTGTTTTCCTTCATTTTTTTAAGAGCCTCACTCAAAGAAGGTTCTCCATAACGCATTCCAATCTCAAAAAAAGTTTTAAAATTTTCTATCTTAAAAGAGCGCTCAGCCTTGTCTTTTATTTTATTCATGTAAACAAGTAGAGGTGAACCTTCATTCATCCAAATTTTTTTGTATAGCTTTGCTGATTTTGAAGGTCTTATGGTTAAAATTATTAACTTTAACAATGGAACCCAAAGTAATCGATTAATGTCTACCACTCGCTTATCAAGTAAAAATTGATTTAAATACTTTTTAACATCTTTCCTCAAAGGAGACTTGGGTGTACCAAGGTTTGTTAAAATGACACCAATTTTGTTTTGATATTTTTTTCCAAAATCTTCCATGTTATTAGAATTTTTCTCTAATATAATCGATAAAATATTTGACGTTTTCTTCAGGTGTTTTAGGAAGCACACCATGATTTAAGCTGCATACCCAATTCAATCTTTCTTCAATTTCTACTCGTTTCATTCTTTTACAAAACAATTCAAAATCTTTTTTAAAATCAACATTAGGCTTTGCTAGGCTTTCAGATGGAAAATTACCCTGCACAAACCCAGAACTATTATTTTTGAGAGATTTTGTGAAATTCCTTACTGGATTGTGAACGAATCCTGACAAGCTAAATTTTTCATTAATATTTTCAATTAATGCTAGATTTTTATTTTTACTAAAATAAGCGATTTTCTTTGGAAACATATCAAAGATATTTTGTTTGATTTGTTTCAAATATCGATTGCAAAAATAATCCTTTTCAAGCTGTACAGCATTTGTATCAAACATATATACTATTTCAGCGCCTGATTGTAATTGTAGAGAGATATTCTCCTTTAATGCTGGAATTAAAATATCAAAAACAAGTTTTTCGTGAAAAAAGTTTGGAGTAAAAAATTGTACTTTATTCAAGCCTGTAGCATAAGAAGCTAATGTCCACGGGCCACCAACAAATCCCACTAGGCTTTTACTCTGAGGAAGTTGTTTTCTGGTAAGAGAAATTGCTTCATATTGAAATAATAAATCCTCAGCTACTTCCTGAGGTCTTTTAATATTTTTTATTTGGCTTTCGTCAAACAGTTTTTCAAAAATTGGCCCTGGGTTATAATGCAGATTCATACCCAAAGATTCAAGGATGAATAAGATATCACTAAAAAGAATAGCAACATCATAGTTGAAATCATTTATCGGTCCAAGCGCTGTTTCTGCTGCTAAAGATGGATTTTTACACAATTGTTCAAAAGTGTGAACTTTTTTTAATTCTTGATAATGAGAATGATATCTACCAGCTTGCCTCATGAACCAAATTGGAGGTCTATCCTTATTTTGATTTTTTAATGCGTTTTGAAAAAGTATGTTACCCATTGAAATATATCCTCTTTGCGTGTCTNGCGGCATAGCTAATTATNTATTGNGCACCTGCTCTTTTAAAAGTATCCCAAATTTCAGATGTTGCCTTATCGAAATTAATTAATTTACTTTTATCTAGAATCTTTAAGCTAGCAAATTCACCGCTTACNTGGTAAGCNCCNACTGGTTTTTTNGTNANTTGACGAATCTCAGAAATTAAATCAATCGATGTTAAGCCAGGTTTAACCATCAATAGATCAGCTCCCTCATTAGCGTAAGCTATGCTTGATGAAATTGCTGATTTTCTAGATCTCACATCTAACTGATATTCTCTTCTATCGCCAAATTGTGGAGCTGAATCTGCAGCTTCACGAAATGGTCCATAAAAATTACTAGCAAATTTTGTACTATATGACATTATCGGAATAAGTTCTTTTTTTTCTTTATCTAGCATTTTCCTTACTTCTTTTACGATTCCAGGCGTCATGGAGCTTGGTGCAATACCATCAACTCCCGAAGTTGAATATTCTTTTGCAATTTTTGTTAANGCTTTTAGGGTTAGTGGAATATCCATTTTTTGGNTTTTAAATATACAGCAATGACCCGTTTTAGTAAGTGANCAAATACATANATCNATCCACANGAATAAATCTGANCCAAAATTATCCTTGATAGATTTAATAGCATAATTAGTNAAGTCTANATTAAAATTTTGGTNAGTTTTTTTATTTTGNACAGGAAATAAAATAAAATTTTTGCAGTTAAGNTTNAGGTCATCTTCAATCCTTTTTATGCCGTCTTTTAGATTAAACAATTTGTTGTCACCCAAACCTGAAATTGTATTAGACANAGTATTACTTTCTTTGATAAAGATGGGTTGAACTAATTGGTCCTGAAGAAAGGCGGACTCTGAACACATGTTTTGAAGAATTTGATTTGATAAAATTCTATTAATTTTCAATTAACTTCTCTTTCCAATGATGAAGGGATAAGTATCGATTGATTTTTGATTTATCTTTAATCTTACTTTTGATGTAATCATAAGTTTTTCCATATCCACAAGCATGATATCCATCTAAAATGTTTGGACTTTTTTTGATTGCAGCTTCGAAAACCATTGGACTCATCCAAAAGAAATGCGTTTTATTATCCAGTTGTTCCATTATTTGGATTTTTGTTATTTCATAACTTGGAATGATTTTCATGGTATTTGATATCGCATCTTTATGAGATAGTTTATATCGATCAATTTGATCTTCCATTAGACTTTNTATGTTAAAGTTCTTTTCTNCTCCTAGACTTTCAGAAGAACCATTTATCCAATATCCTTTTTTTGCCATAGCTTTCCAGCATTTTATACCACTTGTCCATAAAATGTTATTTTCATGAAGTTTTACATTTTTTGAAAGGACATTTTTCCTACTNAAATAAATGAAANNATTTTTAAGTGAGGATANTATTTGATCATTTTTAATCATTTTTCTTTCTACGTGAATTGCATCATTTAACNTGANAGGAAANGCNCTACTACTTTTAATTTTNTCNGAANCNGATNTATCATNGNTNTTNANTCNGTCAAAATGNGAAATTACCTTTCNATCNGGAGTNTTTCCCATNTAGGATAAAAAATCAATTTTATTTCTTTTCCAGNTAGCTACTCCAATTTTNTGATGACAGCCACCTCCAAACATATTTAAAATTTCTTTTTCTTTTTCAACCTGATAAAAACCGATTTTGTCACTAATATCATTTATCATTTGAATACAATGTGTATTTTCAATATGCGCTTCAATAGCAATAGCTCCTTGTCCAGGAGCTGTTGGAAAAATGGATAATGGCAAAATCATCCATTTTGTATTGCGCATTAAGTAAGAAACATCAAAATTAAACATATCACTATATGTTGTCATCCTGTCAAATGCAGCTTTAGCAATAATAATTCCATCATCATCACTGTTTAAAAATTTCTCTAGCCGGGTTTCTATATTGCCTCTGATTGGGTTAGTTACAATTCTATATTTATTGAATGGCAATAATTTTGGTAATGTTTTTTTACCATTATAAATTCTTCTAGGTGAAGATGTTAAAAGGGTAATTTCCCTTTTTGTTCTTTGTTTTAGAGTAGACCTTTTTAAAAAAAGGATATCTCTTGGATCGCCTCTTTTAAGCGTTCCAAAAATTTGCGATGATTTTGATGGGTTAATGGGAACATCNTTCCATGAATGAACAGCTATATCGTTTTGTTTTATTTCGATAGATTTGCTTATGTCTTTTGTGAAAATTCCTTCCTCAGATACATTTGCTAAATCTTCGTTCATATTTCTGTCGCCAGAGGATGTAATAGTTTTGTATTTTATTGAAATTTTNGGAAAATTTTTTTCTAGCTCGCTACCTACCATNATAGCTTGNACNCGAGCAAGAGCACTNTTNCTAGAAATGATTTTTATTGAATTTTTANACAAAATAAAAACAAAAATTATTTTATATTATACTTATGATTCATAATTTCGACTGCTGAGTCTAAAGAATATTTATTAATTAGAATAATATAAATTAAATGAATTATAAAGAATTTTTCAAAAAAGAAATTATAAAAACTAAAGCATCTGGTTTTTACAGAGAATTTGTTCCTATCATTCGCGAAAGAAAAACATTCCCATTTTCTTATATTGCGCATGAAGCAAATAGCGATGGTCAGTTTAACAGTGAGACAAAAATTTGGTGCACGAATGATTATCTGAACATGAGTCAAAATGAAGTTGTAATTGAAAAAATGATAGATGTTATCAGAAAAGTGGGTGCAAGCTCTGGAGGTACTCGAAATATTTCAGGTACAACCCCTTATCATATTGAGCTTGAAAATAAAATAGCACAATTTCACAGCAGAGAAAAAGCATTAGTTTTCAATTCTGCATATCTTGCAAATCAGACATCACTCTGGACCTTATGTAAAAAAATTCCCAATATCCAAATATTCTCAGATGAGCTGAATCACGCGTCATTAATTCAAGGTATTAAAAATGCTGGAGCTGATTGTCACATCTTCGGACACAACAATACAATGCAGCTAGAAAAGCTTTTATCTCAATTTGATAAATCAACCCCCAAGTTGATTGTTTTTGAATCATTGTATTCTATGGATGGAACAAAAGCCAAAATTGGTAATTATGTTGAATTAGCGAAAAAATACAATGCCATGACCTATCTTGACGAAGTTCATGCTGTTGGCTTATATGGAGAAGAAGGCAAAGGAGTAGCTAGCGAATGTGGATTTTCTGATCAAATTGACATTATAAATGGCACTTTAGCTAAAGCTGTTGGTCAAATTGGTGGTTATATCACTGGAGATCAAGGTATTATTGAATTCATCAGAAATCAAGCACCAGGTTTTATCTTCACTACATCAATTATGCCTGCTGTTGCAGCGGCGGCTAAGACTAGTCTAAATATTATTGAAAATGCAGATGATTTGAGACAGGACATTTTTAAAAAAGCAAATTATATCAAAAGCAAACTTTCTGAAAAAAATATTTCATATATAGACAGCGAAAGTCACATTATCCCCGTTCTAATTGGATCTGCAGATAGATCTAAAGAAATATCAAAAAAACTTATGGAAGACTATAATATTTATGTACAGCCTATTTTCTATCCAACTGTTCCTAAAGATAGTTCCAGGCTAAGGATAACAGTCACTCCTAAGCACACTTACCAAGATATAGATTATTTGATTTTTGCAATCAGTGAAACAATAAACACTAAAAATATTCAAAGAGATTCATTTAGTGTAAAAGCTAAATCACCTTCTTTCGCTTAAAAATCGTTGATTTGTTCAAATTAATAGATTTAGCACGCTTTTTTTATCTATAATTTTTATTTAGATTTCATATTCATCATTGAATAATAAATCTAGGATTCATCTCATATGACCAAGTGGAATAAAGAATTATTTGTAAAGGATTTAAGAAATTCATGCTCAAGGGAGATTGCAAAAATCGGAGAAAAAATAATTGATTTCTCCGAAGATTTTGCTACCGAAGTATCATGGGGCAGAGGTGATGAGCATGGAACTTTTACATTTCGATGTGACTCTGATTTTGGCACTCTTCCGCTTTTTCATATGACCTCAGACGGACAACTCAATCTTCAAATAAATTTTCTTCGCGAAAAAGACCTCCCAAAGCAAGTACTTAGGGACATGGTTGTTAAATTGGAAGCAAATTTTCTTAGAGATTATGATGATGAATCCTATCCTTCTGATTCATATGAAAATATGGAATATTTATTTCATACTTACACCCAGGTTGACAAGTTTTTAGGCACTGTGGAAGGCGTAGTATATAGATTAAAGCAGTAATTTGTTTAATCCAATTATTATTGGTTTAATTTTCAAATGGCTTCTNGTTTTTATAAATACTTTATTTAATGCTGCTTTGTAGTTAATGAATATTTTATGAATCCTTTACTTTTNTTTTTAATCATATTTTTTATTTTTACCATACTTCTTTTTTTGGTCGCTAGTAAAGGAAGTAATAATATTATTTATGATGAAATAGAAACAGAAGAGTGGGTATGCCCTGAGTGTACTTACAATGTTCAGGCAGGAAACATATGTCCTTATTGTGACACAAAAAAAAGCTAAAAGAAGCATTGTTGAAACTTACAAATGAACCAACGACAATAATTACAGATCTTTTTATTGCAATTTTTGGTTTCTACTTTGCTCATTTTTTACAAACCCTNTATTATAATTCACAAATGGAAGTTCACAAATACTTTTCATTATATTTCTTGTCAATAGCCATAGGTGCTTCGTTCGGTTCCGTTTATCATGCTGTAGAAACTAAATTTTATAATTTTAGATCAGGTCTATGGAAAATGATAATGATCTGTATGGTATTATCTTCGGTAACACTTCTTTTAGCTATCATATTTTTTAGTATTTCATCAAATGATAACTCTCAAAAATTCTTACAAATTTTATCTTACAGTGTTCTTTTTTTTTCTACAATTAAAATTTTTTATAATGACGACATAAAAAATGCTGCAATAATTTATTGCCCAATATCTATTATAAGTGCCGTTGTAATGTTTTTATCATGGTACCATAATTCCAACATGGATGCAAAGCAGATTTTTGTTGGATTGATAATATCGTTATTTGGTACATCATTTGTATTCACCCGTATTAGTTTACACAAACATTTTAATCATAATGACCTCTTCCATGTTTTTCAAATAATCGGTATGTATTTTATTTTTGTGGGTAGTATTAAGATATTAGATTTTTAAATTAGAAATTGCTATTAGTAAGCATAATTATGAATTTAAAAAAAATGAAATGATGAATATAAAAATAAAAAAAATAGATTCTCTTAATAGGCGAATGTCTCTAAAAATTCCATGGAAAGATCTTGAGTCAGATTTTTATGTATCAATGAAGCAGTTTTCAAAAAAAATAAAGCTTCCTGGCTTCAGGGCAGGAAAGATCCCAAGAAAAGTTTTAATGAGCAAATTTCTAACCTCAATAGAAGCTGATTTTATAGAAAGTTCTATTAATAAATATTATCTAAATGCTTTAAAAGAAAAGCAGATATTTCCGATAAACAAAGGCAGTATATCTGATGTTAAATTTAAGTTTGAAAATGATCTTGAGTTTAATGTTGAATTCGAAATAGAGCCTGAAATAAAACTACCTAAGTGGAAAAAAAATCTACTTTCTGTTGAAAAACCTAGATATGTATCAGATGAGGAAGATGTTAAGATGGCCTTAGAAGAGGCTCAACGAAACAATGCTGAGATAAAAAGTATCGATGATGGCTCGAAAAAAGATGATTTTATTATATNTGATCTACAAGAAGTTGATTCATCCGGAATACCCATTATTGGCAAAAAATTAGAGACGAGATATGTTAGAATAGGACAACCACCATTCGATGGAAACAATCAAAAGAAATTGACAGGATTAAAACAAAATGACAAAGTTGTTATTGATGTCCCTATTAATGAGTCTGGAGATTTAGGACGTTACGAGCTAANGGTAAAAAATGTAGAACGTCAAATACTTCCTAAAATAGATAATAAACTTGTAAAAATNGTTGATCCCGAATCAAAGAATTTATCTGATTATAAAAAAAGAATAAAAGTTAGAATCGATGAATCTTATCAAAAGAAATCTGATGAGATCTTTGAAAATAATATCATTGATGCTCTTGTAAAAAAAATTGATCCAATCTGCCCACCTTCCATGGTGGATTCATATTTATCAAATATATTAGAAGATTTGGAAAAAAACGGTAATAACCAACTAGATCCCGAAAAAGCTAAACAAACCTATAAGCCAATTGCTGAAAAAAATATAAAATGGTATTTAATTAGAAATTCACTTCTAAAAGAGCAAGGTTTCAAAATTGAAAGTAAAGAATTGGAAAGCGAAATAAAGAAACTAAAATCTCAAAACAAAAGCCAAGCATCTGATGTTGAAAAACATTTTCAAAAAAATGAGAATAAAAAAAGATTACAGGATTCTATGCTAGAGAAAAAAATTATAGATTTTTTGCTTAAATATCTCAAAGCAAAAGATGTTAAAATTTTAACAAAAGACCTTCGTAATAATGTAACCCAGAGAGTTCAAAATGGATAAAAAAATAACTAATCAATTAGTTCCGATGGTAGTGGAACAGACTGGAAGATTTGAAAGATCATATGATATCTACTCACGATTATTGAAAGAAAGAATAATATTCTTAGGCACTCCGATAGATGACAGCATTGCATCCTTAGTTATTGCTCAGTTGCTATTTTTAGAGGCAGAAAACAGCGAAAAAGATATTTATCTGTACATTAATTCACCTGGAGGGATAATTACTTCAGGAATGGGGATTTTTGACACAATGAATTACATTAAACCTGATGTTGCAACTATATGCCTAGGTCAAGCAGCAAGCATGGGNGCTTTTTTGCTTGCTGGTGGAGCATTGGGAAAAAGATCAGCTCTTCCAAATGCAAGAATAATGATTCATCAGCCCTTGGGGGGAGCTGAAGGCCAAGCATCAGATATAAAGATCCAAGCAGATGAAATATTAAGATTGCGATCCAACTTGAATAAAATATTAGCTAAGAATACAAAGCAAACGCTCAAAAAGATAGAAACAGATACGGATAGAAATTTTTTTATGAGTTCCTTAGAAGCTAAAAAATATGGATTAATTGATGCTGTTTTGAATGAAAGAAAGTAAGAATTTTAATTTTCAATGAATGAAAAAAAATCTAATTTTTTTAGCCCAAAAAACATAAAGTCTTTTTTGGATGATTACATAATTGCCCATGATAATGCAAAGCGAAGATTATCAGTAGCAGTTTATAATCACTATAAAAGAATCTCATTGCTTCAAGANAATGATATTGAGTTGGAAAAAAGCAATATTTTAATGATTGGCGACACGGGTACAGGCAAGACACTAATCGCAAAAACACTAGCAAAAGCACTGAATATTCCTTTTGCAATTACAGATGCAACTAGCTTAACNGAAGCTGGCTATGTTGGTGAAGATGTTGAAAATATTTTAGTAAGGTTGCTTCAAAATTCGAACTATGATATTTTAGAAGCTCAGACGGGAATAATATTCATTGATGAAATAGACAAAATTTGCAAAAAGAATAGCAGTCCATCTATAACAAGAGATGTTTCGGGTGAGGGTGTTCAACAGGCTCTATTAAAAATCATTGAAGGGACCATAGCAAATTTACCTCCTAAGGGAGGAAGAAAGCATCCCGAGCAAAGCCTTATTCAAATGGATACTAAAAATATTCTATTTATTTGNGGAGGATCATTCGATGGCTTGAAAGAAATAATAAGAAATCGTATTACGATTTCAAACATAGGATTTTCAAAATTGCAAAAAAATAATTTTGAAAAAGATGATTTTATGAATTTTGTTGAACCCGAGGATTTAGTTAAATTTGGGTTTATTCCAGAATTCGTTGGAAGGCTTCCTATTTTAGCAATTTTAGATAAGCTTGATATTGAACATTTAAAAAAGATATTAACTACTCCAAAAAATTCAATAATAAAACAATATCAAAAATTATTTTCCACAGAAGGCATAAGTTTGTCTTTTGATCGATCTGCGTTGAACGAAATCTCTAAAATCTCAGCAAAAAAAAATAGCGGTGCGCGTAGTTTGCGATCCACTTTGGAAAATATCTTGCTGCCTGTTATGTTTGATCTACCTGAATTAAAAAAGGAGGGAATTNTAAAAATCATCATTTCAAAAGAATTCGTTTTAAAAGGTAAAAAATTAAAAAAAATTAAACAAAAAAGGTCTGCATAATTCTGTAAGATGAAAAAGTCCATATTTATACTTTTAATTTTTTTAGTTCAAATTTTTTCACAGCAAAAATATTTATCAAAAGATGATATAAAAAAAGAGTGGAGTGAATATACTTCATTTCAAAAAAGTGAACTAATAAATCACTCGAATCTATTATTTGACAATGGTAAATATGAAGATGCATTATTGAATTATTTTCAATTTGTTTATTTGTACCCTAACGACCAATTAATAAATGCCGCATATTTTAAAATAGCAAAATGCTATGAAATGTTAAAAAGTTGGGATTTGTCCATAAATTACTATCAAAAAATAATAAGTTCTTCAGATAGTAGTTCTGTNCACTACTTAAGTTCAAATTATCAAAGGTTGTACTCTTTGTTTAAAATTGGACAATTCCAGGATATAATCAATTCACCGAACGAGGACAACGATCCTTACATTCTAGTTTTTAAAGCATATGCCTTTTTTTCAATGCTTGATTTCAATAGTGCATTGTTGACATTTAAATCAGCTGAAGCAGCCTTTGACCACAGATATTATTCAGATATCATAGAGCCATTTTATAAGGCAATTGAAACCGTTGAAAATGCCCCAACTAAAGATAAGTCCTTAGCTTTGGTTACCTCTNTTTTTCCTGGGGGAGGATTTCTCTATTTAGACCAAAAAGAAAGCGCAATTGGTTCAATTGTTACATCAAGTTTAATTTTTTCGGTGCTTGCAAATTCAAACAATATTTCTCAAAAAGGCAATATTCCTTTTTCAACAAATTTTCAAGAAATGATACCTTTATCCAATGATTTATCTTCACNTAAGATATCATTTGATAATTCTAAAGGTTATAATTTACCAATCGATGTCATGCTTGAGGAAAAATATACATCAATTTTAATACCACCTCTAGTTATTGCTGGGTTAATATATTTTGGCAGTATGTGGAAATCAGTAGTTAAGCTGGAAGAATCAAATAATTCTTTGCTCCAAAGGTACGCTAAAAGAGTAATAGTTAAGTTGCCTTTAGAAAACTTTATGGATTATGAAATTCCTCATTTAATAATTAAATAAATATTAAAAATACATAGCTTTGATATAAATTTTTTTATAATATACTAGGCTCTTCGGAGCGGCTATTTGAAAATTTGGTATGCGTGGTCCAATTAATGGATTTGAGCGTCATTCTAAGAATGACAAANGACAATACAGAATCAAACATACAATGGAGAGTTTGATCCTGGCTCAGGACGAACGCTGGCGGCGTGCTTGATACATGCAAGTCTAGGAGAACGTTTTCTTCGGAAAATTATTAAACTGGCGAACGGGTGAGTAACACGTAGGTAACCTGCCATAAAGATTGGGATAACTCCGGGAAACCGGTGCTAATACCGAATAAGACATTTAATTCGCATGAATTTTATGTTAAAGTGGGCTTCGGCTCACACTTTATGATGGGCCTGCGTCCGATTAGCTTGTTGGTAAGGTAATGGCTTACCAAGGCCATGATCGGTAGCTGGTCTGAGAGGATGATCAGCCACACTGGGANTGAGANACGGCCCAGACTCCTACGGGAGGCAGCAGTNNGGAATTTTNCNCAATGGACGAAAGTCTGATGCAGCAACGCCGCGTGATTGATGAAGCTTCTAGGAGTGTAAAGATCTGTCGTGAGGGAAGAAAAATTTAGATGTAAATAATGTTTAAACTTGACGGTACCTTACAAGAAAGCACCGGCTAACTTCGTGCCAGCAGCCGCGGTAATACGAGGGGTGCTAGCGTTGTCCGGAATAACTGGGCGTAAAGGGTCCGTAGGCGTTTTGCTAAGTTGATCGTTAAATCCATCGGCTCAACCGATGATCTGCGATCAAAACTGGCAGAATAGAATATGTGAGAGGAATGTGGAATTCCTGGTGTAGCGGTGACATGCGTAGATATCAGGAGGAACACCAATGGCGAAGGCAGCATTCTGGCACAATATTGACGCTGAGGGACGAAAGCGTGGGGAGCGAACAGGATTAGATACCCTGGTAGTCCACGCCGTAAACGATGAGTACTTGGTGNNGGNGGATTCGACCCCNTCNNTANCGGAGCTAACGCATTAAGTACTCCGCCTGGGAACTACGGCCGCAAGGCTGAAACTCAAAGGAATTGACGGGGACCCGCACAAGAGGTGGAACATGTGGTTTAATTCGATGCAACGCGAAGAACCTTACCTGGGCTTGACATGTTAGTGAAAACATAATGAAAATTATGCCTTTTTTAAGCTTGCTTAAAAACACTATCACAGGTGATGCATGGCTGTCGTCAGCTCGTGTCGTGAGATGTTGGGTTAAGTCCCGCAACGAGCGCAACCCCTTTTCTTAGTTGCCAGCACATAATGGTGGGGACTCTAAGGATACTGCCTGGGATAACCAGGAGGAAGGTGGGGATGATGTCAAGTCAGTATGTCCCTTATGCCCAGGGCTACACACGTGTTACAATGGTCGGTACAATGGGTTGCTACCCTGCAAAGGCAAGCTAATCCCAAAAAACCGATCCCAGTTCAGATTAGAGTCTGCAACTCGACTCTATGAAGTAGGAATCTCTAGTAATCGCGGATCAGCACGCCGCGGTGAATACGTTCCCGGGTCTTGTACACACCGCCCGTCAAGCCATGGAAGTCGGCAGTACCCGAAGCCGGTCGCCCAACCTTTTAGGAGGGAGCCGTCGAAGGTAAGGCTGGTAACTAGGGCTAAGTCGTAACAAGGTAGCTGTACCGGAAGGTGCGGCTGGATCACCTCCTTTCTAGGGAGTAATCCTCATTTTATGAGGATATGGTCGAACTCATTTCCTTTGGTCACGCATACCTATTATTTTGGGCTTGTAGCTCAGGTGGTTAGAGCGCATCCCTGATAAGGATGAGGTCCGTGGTTCGAGTCCACGCAGGCCCACTTGATCTACTGCCATTTAATGGGGCTGTAGCTCAGTTGGGAGAGCACCTGATTTGCATTCAGGAGGTCGCAGGTTCGATCCCTGTCAGCTCCACAAGTTTTTTTGTTTTTTGAAAATTGGGAATTGATGTCGATTCACAAATGTGAATCGTCTTCTGCAAAGAATGCGGAAGGCGGTAACTTCATTTTGTGACACTAAATAATTGTGAATCTTTGTTTATTTTTATAAGCAATGATCATTCACGCGATCAAGAGCCTTTGGTAAAGCTACTAAGAGCGTATGGAGGATGCCTAGGCACATGGAGGCGATGAAGGACGTGGCAAGCTGCGATAAGCTTCGGGTAGGTGCAAACAACCGTTAATCCGGAGATTTCCGAATGGGGAAACCCAGTCTGGGTTATGCTAGACTACATTCATTTGAATAAATAGAATGAAATGAGCCAACGGGGAGAACTGACACATCTAAGTACCCCCAGGAAAATAAAATAAAAATGATTTCCTAAGTAGCGGCGAGCGAACAGGAAAAAGCCTAAACCGTTAACGTGTCAAGCCCAAGAGCGTTGCGATAATGGTGTTGTGGGTTATAAATAAGATCAATCTTGGTTGATTTGACAAGTCAAAAAATTAATTATTAGATGAATTGGTATGGAAAGGCCAGCCATAGTAGGTGATAGCCCTGTAATTTAAAATAATTAATCTTGTTTTTTATATACCCGAGTAACACGGAACACGTGAAATTTTGTGTGAATCTGCCGGGACCATCCGGTAAGGCTAAATACTCCCATGTGACCGATAGTGAACTAGTACCGTGAGGGAAAGGTGAAAAGTACTCCTAGCGGAGAGTGAAATAGAACCTGAAACCGTGCGCTTACAAGCGGTCGGAGCTTTAATTTATTAGAGTGACGGCGTGCCTTTTGCATAATGATCCAGCGAGTTGCTCGTATGTTGCGAGGTTAAGATATAAATATCGGAGCCATAGGGAAACCGAGTCTTAATAGGGCGTTTAGTAGCATGCGGCAGACCCGAAACCGAGTGATCTAGCCATGACCAGGTTGAAGGTGCGGTAACACGCACTGGAGGACCGAACCAGGGTACGTTGAAAAGTGCTTGGATGAGTTGTGGCTAGGGGTGAAAGGCCAATCAAACTCGGAGATATCTGGTTCTCGTCGAAATGCCTTTAGGGGCAGCGTTGTATTAGTGTTTCGGGGGTAGAGCACTGAATGGGCTAGGGGGCCTACCAGCTTACCAAACCCTATCAAACTCCGAATACCGAAAACATGATGTACAGCAGTGAGGCTATGGGTGATAAGGTTAATAGCCAAGAGGGAAACAACCCAGATCATCAGCTAAGGTCCCAAAATCATTACTAAGTGATAAAGGATGTGAAATCGCCCAGACAGCTAGGAGGTTGGCTTAGAAGCAGCCATCCTTTAAAGAAAGCGTAATAGCTCACTAGTCAAGGGATTTCGCGCCGATAATTTCCGGGACTAAGTAATGTACCGAAGCTATGGGATTTATTCGATTTGAATAAATCGGTAGACGAGCGTTCTATTAACCTGTGAAGGTCGATTTGCGAAAGCGGCTGGAGGAGATAGAAATGAGTATGCTGGAATGAGTAGCGATAAAGCCCGTGAAATCCGGGCTCGCCGAAAACCTAAGGTTTCCTGAGTAAAGTTAATCTGCTCAGGGTTAGTCGGACCCTAAGCCGAGGCCGAAAGGCGTAGGCGATGGAAAACAGGTTTAATATTCCTGTACCAGTTTAATATTGTTTGAACTAAGGGGGGACGCAGAAGTGAAAGGAGATCCCGGTTTTGATTGTCCGGGTTTAAGAATGTAGGAAGTTTTGGTAGGCAAATCCGCCAGAACAATTCTGAGATTCGAATAGGAGGGCCTAGCCCATAAACTCTCCCTAATCAGGCTGCCAAGAAAATCCTCTATGTTAGATTTTAAACTGACCGTACTCCAAACGGACACACGTAGGTGAGGAGAGTATCCTAAGGCGCTTGAGAGAATCCAAGTAAAGGAACTCGGCAAATTAGCCCCGTAACTTCGGGAGAAGGGGTGCCATTTAAGGAGATGAACTTTTCGTTCAAATTTTTGAGTGGCCGCAGTGACCAGGCCCAAGCGACTGTTTACTAAAAACACAGGTCTCTGCTAAGTCGTAAGACGATATATAGGGACTGACACCTGCCCGGTGCTGGAAGGTTAAATGGAGAGGTTAGCTTATGCGAAGCTTTGAAACGAAGCCCCAGTAAACGGCGGCCGTAACTATAACGGTCCTAAGGTAGCGAAATTCCTTGTCGGGTAAGTTCCGACCTGCACGAATGGTGTAACG
>NHGT02000021.1 GCA_002170005.2 bacterium TMED144
GAATAAATTCTTGTAACAAGATCTGGATCATAATTTTCTAATTGATCTAAAGACGGTAAATCTCTTGACATTAAAAAAATATATGTGAAAATACCTGCTAAACCAAATAAACAGAATAAAAAAGCTGGTACAATATTCTTTAAAATGTTATTGAGGGAAATTTTCAAAATTTTTTAACTCCATCAAATTCAGTTCAGTCTAAATAAACAACTGATATTATTATTTTTTGGATGGTTTTATCATATCTGCTGGGTTAATCAAAGTATCAAAATCTTCAGCAGACAAATATCCCAGCTCAACTATTGCTTCTTTCAAGGATGATTTATCTTCAAATGCTTTTTTTGCAACTTGCGCTGCTTTATCATAGCCAATATGAGGATTTAAAGCTGTTACGAGCATAAGAGAGTTATATAAATTGTCTTGAATTCGATCGTAATTAGGCTCAATACCTCTAATACAATTTTTTGTAAAAGAATGAATTACATCAGAAAGCAGCTTTATTGATTGCAATATATTGTATGCCATCACAGGTCTATAAACATTCAGTTCAAAATTTCCACTAGCGCCAGCTATGGATATAGTTGTATCGTTTCCAAAAACCTGCGTACAAACCATTGTAACTGCTTCACATTGGGTTGGATTCACTTTTCCAGGCATAATTGAAGAGCCTGGCTCATTGGATGGTAACAATATTTCTCCTATACCTGATCTTGGCCCACTAGCAAGCCATCTAATATCATTAGCTATCTTAAAAAGAGAACCCGCTAAACCTCTCAGGGCAGACGATAATGATACTATTGAATCTTGACCACTCAAGGCTTCAAACTTGTTTTTTGCAGTAATAAAAGGCAAATGAGTTATATTTGCTATTTCACTAGCCACTTCTTCAGCAAATCCTTCATAGGAATTGATTCCTGTTCCAACGGCAGTTCCACCCATAGCTAATTCATAACAATAACTAAGGGAAAGTTTTATTTTTTCGATTTCGTTGTTCATTGATGCAGCATATCCTGAAAATTCTTGACCCAGGCTTAAAGGGGTTGCATCTTGAAGGTGTGTCCTGCCTAGTTTGATAATAGAATCAAAATCATTTGATTTTTTTTCTAACACGTTTGAAAGATTTTCAATGGCTGGAATAAGCAAATGCACTGTGCTTTCTACAGCAGAAATGTTGATTGCAGTAGGAAAAGTATCGTTCGTGGATTGACACATATTTACATGGTCATTTGGATGAACGGGACTTTTAGACCCAATCTCTCCTCCCAAAATTTCAATTGCTCTATTCGAAATAACTTCATTGAAGTTCATATTTGTTTGAGTCCCAGAGCCTGTTTGCCAAACAACCAGGGGAAAGTGCTCATCAAGCTTTCCTTTTATTACTTCATCTGCCGCTGAACATATTGCATCAGAAAGCTTTGGTTCAATTTTATTGTTGCGGCTATTTACTAAAGATGCGCTTTTCTTAAGAATTGCATATGCTCTGATAAACTCTCGAGGAAATTTTTCATCATTGATCTTAAAATTATTTAACGATCTTTGTGTCTGAGCACCATAATATCTATTTGAAGGCACTTGAAGTTCACCCATGCTGTCCTTTTCAATTCTAAATGCCATGGGTTATTTTACTTGACCACCCAAGTGTCCCCAGAATTAATGATGTCTTGAATAGAGCTTTTTGGTTTATTTTCAATAGCACTGCTGATTTGGCTAGCAATATTATCTTCATATGTAGGAGCATCAATTGCATATAGCACTCCGATAGGCTCAGGAGTGTCGGGTTTTGAGGTCATGTTAGATAGCATAGAAGCAATCATATAGTCTTTCTTATTGTGCACTAAAAGATCATCTTTGCTCCATTTATCTCCAAGCTCAACAACAGTTGGAATATTGCCATCCAATCTGATGCCTTTATCACTCTCAGCCCCAAACACCATTGGCTCTCCATCTTTGAGCCATAAAACTGTATCGCTTTTTGTGTCCCTATCAGTAAAGTTAGAAAAGGCACCATCGTTGAATATATTGCAATTTTGATAAATTTCAAGAAATGATGTGCCTTTGTGGTGGTAAGATTCAGTTATCATCTCCTGCATATGCTTAGATTCTTTATCAATGGTTCTAGCGATAAATGTAGCTCCTGCGCCCAACGCAAGAGTAAGTGGATTAAAAGGCTCATCGAGTGAACCCATAGGAGTTGACTTAGTTACCTTACCAACTTCTGATGTTGGTGAATATTGACCTTTTGTGAGACCGTAAATTCTATTGTTAAATAACATAACATTTAAATCAATATTTCTTCTCAATAAATGAATTGTATGATTGCCTCCAATTGATAGCCCGTCACCATCTCCAGTCACTAACCATACAGATAGATCGGGTCTGGATATTTTAACACCAGATGCAATTGCAGGGGCTCGGCCATGAATAGAATGAAATCCATATGTGTGCATGTAATAAGGGAATCTACTTGAACATCCTATTCCCGAAATAAAAACAAACTCTTCTTTTTTTCTGCCTAAATCAGGGAAAACTTTTTGTGTTTGTGTTAGAATTGAGTAATCACCACAGCCAGGGCACCATCTAACGGCTTGATCTGAGGTAAAATCTTTTCTTGTATACTTAACTTGAGATGATTCTGACATATTATTTTTCCAATATTTTCTTAACGTTTTCCTGAATTTCTGCTGAGCTAATCGGTTTTCCTTTAACTTTATTTAAACCGATCGCATCAATTAAATATTCAGCTCTGATTATTTTAATTAATTGTCCCAGGTTAATTTCTGGCACAAGTACATGTTTAAATTTAATTAATAACTCTCCTAAATCATTAGGTAATGGATTTATCCATCTTAAATGTATATGACTTACTTTTTTACCATCATTGACTAAAGCTTCAGTAGCAGACCGGCATGCACCTTGTGTACCGCCCCAGCTTAAGATTAATAAATCTCCACTCTTATCTCCATATACATCTGTAGGAGGTAATTCATTTGCAATGTTTTGAACTTTTAATGCTCTAGTTTTTACCATAAAGTGATGATTTTCAGGATCGTAGTTCACATTACCAGTAACATCTTCTTTTTCTATACCACCAATTCTATGCTCTAAATTTTCTGTACCAGGCTTTGCCCAAGGCCGTGCTAATGTATCTTTTTTTCTTAAATAAGGCATAAACTGACCATCAACTATGTTAGATTTATCAGCAAATTTTACATCTATAGGGGGTAATTTTTTTATATCAGGAACAATCCAAGGCTCGGAACCATTCGCCAAATAACCATCAGTAAGTAACATTACAGGGGTCATATATTTAACTGCTATTCTACAGGCTTCGTAAGCTACATAAAAGCAGTCCCCAGGAGTGCTTGAAGCTAAAATGGGTATGGGGGCTTCTCCATTTCTACCATACATAGCTTGCATTAAATCTGATTGTTCAGTTTTAGTTGGTAATCCTGTGCTCGGACCACCTCTTTGAACATTGATTATCACTAAAGGTAATTCTGTTATAACAGCAAGACCCATTGCTTCACCTTTCAAAGCAATACCTGGACCAGAAGTTGTAGTAATAGCCAATGATCCAGAAAAGGCTGCACCCAATGCGGAAGTAATACCAGCAATTTCATCTTCCGCTTGAAATGTTTTAATTCCCAAATGTTTCCAAGCAGATAAGGTATGCAAAATATCGCTGGCTGGTGTGATGGGATAACTGCCTAAGAAAAGCTCAAGTTTTGATTTTTCTGCTGCTGCAGCTAAACCCATTGAAAGTGCATAATTACCGACTACATTCCTGTATTTTCCTGGAGGAAGATTCGCTTTATCAACAGTATATCTTGTGGTAAAGATCTCTGTGGTTTCACCATAATTATAACCTGCATTTAAAGCTCTAACATTAGACTCAATTATTTCAGGTTTTTTTGCAAACTTCTTTGCTAACCAATCTTCTGTTGATTTTAAGGGTCTGTCGTACATCCAAAAGAGCAAACCAAGAGCGTAAAAGTTTTTAGACCTATCTACCAATTTTGGAGAAAGATCCAAATCTTTACATGCTTCAGATACCATTCTGCTCATATCAATAGAATAAAGGGTGAAATAATCATCCAAGGTTTTGTCTTCTAATGGATTAGAATCGTAACCTGCTAATTTTAAATTTCTAGGATTAAAAGCTGCAGAATTGCATATAATTGTCCCTCCTGGAGGAACATCGCTCTGGTGAACTTTTAGAGCTGCAGGGTTCATTGCAACTAACACATCAGGAACGTCTCCTGGAGTATGAATATCTTTGCTACTAAATTTGATTTGAAAAGCACTAACACCTGCAAGAGAGCCAGCAGGCGCTCTTATTTCTGCAGGAAAATCAGGCAATGTACTTAAATCATTACCAACAACTGCAGTTGTCTCAGTAAATCTACCACCAGTAAGCTGCATACCGTCTCCCGAATCTCCTGCAAATCGAATTACGACTTCATCTACTTGTTTTTTAGAAATGCTCATATACTTTTAAGTCCTAAAATATTATCAAAACGTTCATTTGAATTTATCTAATAGAAAACAACTAAATAGGTTAATTTAGCATAAAGTTTTTATAAGATTAATATGTTCATATTTTTAATATTACAATTTAGCAATTATATAATTTTTAATGCAATGAAATGTATCGGAAAAATTTTATAAAAATTGTGATATTTTAGAAGAAGAATTATAACTTGCAATATGAGTCTCAAAGAAAAAGTAAAACTTACACGTTATTCCAAAGGTGGTGGCTGAGCATGTAAAATTGGTCCAGGCGACCTTGCTCAAGTTTTGAGTAAGATCAAAAAACAACAAAATAGCAATGTTATTGTTGATTATGAACAATCAGATGATGCTGCGGTAATTGATATTGGTAATGATAAATATCTTGTGCAAACTGTTGATTTCTTCTCTCCAATTGTTGATGATCCCTTTACATTTGGTCAAATTGCAGCAGCTAACTCACTTTCAGACATATATGCAATGGGAGCAAAACCACTTTTTGCTTTAAATATTGTTGGATTTCCCAATAAAGAGCTTTCAAATGATATATTAGCAGAAATTTTAAATGGAGGTGCTTCATTGGCCAATAAAGCTGGTATTCCAATTGTTGGGGGCCACTCAGTTGATGATTCAGAAATAAAATATGGATTAGTAGTTACAGGCGAAGTTAAAAAAAATGAACTAATTAAAAATTCAAATGCTAAAGATGGTGATTTGCTCTTGTTAACAAAACCACTTGGAACTGGCATACTCTATAATGCTTTAAAAAAAGGGCTTGCAAGCACTGATGATTTCTATCAAGCAATTGAATCCATGGTTGAGCTAAATAAAGAAATTGGTAGTTCATTGAATAAGTTTAATGTTCACGCAGCGACGGATGTAACTGGCTATGGTTTAATTGGTCATTTATATGAAATGTGCAAATCAAGCAATGTATCAGCTGAGATTGAAACAAATAAAGTACACTTTTTTAATAATGTTGAACAATTTGCTAAAAAAGGTGCCGTACCAGGAGGAACTGGGCGAAATCTTGAATTCTATTCAAAGCACATCAAATTTGCAGATTCAATCAAAAATCACCAAAAATTGATGCTTGCTGATGCACAAACCTCTGGTGGATTATTAATATCGTTATCTGAAAAAGACGCGCATTCATTATCTTCATTTTATAAAGAGCGCTCAATTGGATCTTTGCAAATTATAGGGAAATTTACATCCTCTAAAAATCCCAAAATTACAATCAACAGTTAAATACGATAAATTTTATCGTATTTAACTGTTGAAGTCGGAACTTTTCCTTTTTAAACTTGTTGACGTTTTTTCGAAGATAATATTATGTTAAAAATTACACGCAAAGTTGAATATGCTTTAATTGCACTTAAACACATGCAATCCAAAGAGGGTGGCTGCCTATCTACCGCCAAAGAAATTGCATATCAATACAATGTTCCTCAGCAATTACTAGCCAAATCACTTCAGCAAATGTCAAAAAATCATATCATTGAAGCTATTAAAGGAATAAATGGTGGCTACAGGATTAAAGCAAATTTGAGTGGGATTTCTTTAAAAGACTTCTTTGAAAAGCTTGAAGGCCCGTTAGGCGTTATGGATTGTTATTTTGACTCAGAATGTCAAATATCAGGCTGCAATGTTAAAGCGCCTATTGAAAGGATCAACGACAATATACGTAAAATGTTATCATCTATGACATTGAAAGAGGTGACCCAATAATGAAATTAATTAAAAAAGAAAGTGTTATTGATGTACTCAAACAATGTTTTGACCCAGAACTACCCATAGATTTATGGAATCTTGGCCTGATATATGACATACAAATACAGGAATCATACAACGAACAGCAATCTGATATCAATATTGTTATGTCGCTTACCACACCAGGTTGCACTATGGGCGAACAGATAGCCCAAGACATCAAAAATAAATTGGAATCTAATAATGAAGTTAATCAAGTATTTGTAGAAGTGACCTTTGACCCTCCTTGGGAGCCTGGTATGATGAGTACCGAAGCTAGGCAAAAATTAGGAGTAGGTCTAAATAATGCTCAAGAATCCAAAGAAACAAAAATCAATATGGAATGGGAATAATCATGTCTGAAAATATTAAAACTCAAGAAATTTTCGATGCAGGCATCTCTTTATCTAAATCTGCTGCCAAGCGTTTAATTGGAATCATGGATTCAGAAGGAAAAAAAGGATTTGGCTTGAGAATGGAAGTTACTACTGGTGGGTGTTCTGGCATGAATTATGATATGTCTTTTGAAAAAGAGCAAAAGGAATTTGATAAGGTATTTGAAAGTAATGGATTGAGAATATTTTGTGATCTCAAAAGCTATCTATACCTCAAAGGAATAGAAGTAGACTTCTCTAATGACATCCTGAATGGAGGATTTAAAATAAAAAACCCTAACGCCGAAAGAACATGCGGTTGCGGAACTTCATTTTCCGTTTAGAAATAAAAAAATTATGAGTAAAGATCAAAAAATAATAGACCAAGCTATCAGCCGTGAATATGAATACGGCTTTGTAACAGACATTGAACAGGATATTATTCCTCCTGGTTTGAATGAAGATGTCGTAAGAATTATATCAGATAAAAAGAATGAGCCAAAATGGTTGCTTGACTGGAGGCTAAAGGCATTCAAACGCTGGAAGAAAATGAAAGATCCCAAATGGTCAATGCTAAATTACCCTGATATAGATTACCAAAACATTTCTTATTATTCTGCACCAAAGCCTAAAAAGAAGTTAAAAAGCCTAGATGAAGTTGATCCACAGATTCTAAAGACATATGATAAGCTTGGCATCCCTATAGAAGAGCAGAAAATGCTTTCAAACGTTGCAGTTGACGCAGTATTCGATAGTGTATCTATTACAACTACTTTCAAAGAAGAGCTAGAAAAAGCGGGGGTAATTTTTTGTTCTTTCTCTGAAGCTGTTCATAATCATCCAGACATAATAAAAAAGTATCTTGGATCAGTTGTACCAACAACTGATAATTATTTTTCTGCATTAAACTCTGCAGTATTTAGTGATGGTAGCTTTGTTTATATCCCAAAAGGTGTTCGTTGTCCCATGGAGCTATCAACCTACTTTAGAATAAATGCATCCAACACTGGTCAGTTTGAAAGAACATTGATTGTTGCCGATGAAGACAGTCATGTAAGTTATTTAGAAGGCTGCACTGCTCCAATGAGAGATGAAAATCAATTGCATGCCGCTGTTGTTGAATTAGTTGCCTTAAAAAATGCTGAGATAAAATACTCTACTGTTCAAAATTGGTATCCTGGAGATCCAAAGACTGGTAAGGGTGGAATTTATAACTTTGTTACAAAAAGGGGGATATGCTTAGGAGATAATTCTAAAATATCATGGACGCAAGTTGAAACAGGATCTGCATTAACATGGAAATATCCTGGCTGCATATTGAAAGGCGATGGCTCTGTTGGAGAATTCTATTCTGTTGCGTTATCAAATAATTTTCAACAAGCCGATACAGGAACAAAAATGGTTCACATTGGGAAAAACACGAAAAGTACTATTATCTCTAAGGGTATTTCAGCAGGCAAAGGTCAAAATACCTACAGGGGAGGTGTAAAGATTATGAAAAACGCTGAGAATGCTAGAAATTATTCTCAGTGCGATTCCATTTTAATAGGTGATAAATGCGGGGCTCATACATTTCCTTACATTGATATTCGAAACCCATCAGCTCAAATGGAGCATGAAGCATCAACTTCAAGAATAGGTGAAGATCAGCTATTTTATTGCAATCAGAGAGGTATCTCAACCGAAGATGCTGTTTCAATGATTGTCAACGGCTTCTGTAAAAAAGTATTTAATGAATTGCCAATGGAATTTGCAGTTGAAGCGCAAAAATTAATGGAAGTCAGCTTAGAGGGATCGGTAGGTTAATTTAATTCATTATGTTAATAATTAAAGACCTTCATGCAAGTATTGATGATAAGAAAATTCTTAATGGCATAAATCTATCAATAAAGCCTGGCGAACTACATGCGATCATGGGAAGAAATGGTTCAGGCAAAAGTACCCTTGCCAATATCATTACTGGCAGAGAAGATTATGATATTGATTCTGGTTCAATCTTATTTAACGGCAAAGATTTATTGGACCAATCACCTGAAGACCGTGCACTAGATGGTGTTTTCATGTCTTTTCAATATCCTGTAGTTATTCCTGGAGTTAATAATACTTATTTTTTAAAAGCAGCCCTTAACTCCAAACTAAAACATCAAGGTCTTAAAGAAATAAATGCCGTTGATTTTATGAGTTTAATCAGAGAAAAATTAAAACAAGTTGATATGGATGAAAAATATCTTAGTAGAGCCGTTAATGATGGCTTTTCTGGAGGAGAAAAAAAGCGAAATGAAATTCTACAAATGCTAACTTTAGAGCCAACTCTATCGATATTAGATGAAACAGATTCTGGTTTAGATATAGATGCTTTAAAGATTGTTGCAAAAGGAGTGAATGATTTCAGAAACAAGGAGCGATCATTCTTAGCAATAACCCATTATCAGCGCTTACTAGATTACATGAAACCTGATTTTATACATGTTCTTATCGATGGTGAAATAGTTAAATCAGGAAATAGTGAGCTAGCGAAAGAGCTAGAAGAAAAGGGATACTCCTGGTTAGAAAAATGACCCACTATCAAGAACAATTAACTTGGCTCCTCGAAAATTCAGAAGTAAACGAAAGTATTCGTTCCTTGAGATTAGATGCATTTGAGTTGTTTAAAAAATTAGGTTTTCCAACTAAGAAAGATGAGGATTGGAGATTTACAAATTTTTCTAAAATTCAAAATGGTTATTTTCGATTATCGAGACCAAGCGACCTCCCGAATAACTTTGAAAGTCCAAAGCTTTTAAATGATAATTCGTATCCAATAGTTATTATTAATGGCCATTACCAGCCACAGCTATCAAAAATTCCAAACGGAATATCAGTTTTTTCAGGTTCTGATGATTTCAAATCTAATCCACATTCTTACGCTATAGATTCGAACAAAGCGTATTCCTCAAAAATGAAGAATCCTTTCTATTTGCTTAATACTTCGTTGATGAATTCAGGTCTATGTTTTGAAATTCATGAAAATATTCAAATAGAAAAACCAATTGAGATCTTTTTTTGTACATCAGAAATTGATGATACGATAATGAACCATCCTAGATTTCATTTTAGACTGAACAAAAATTCAAAAGCAACCATTATTGAACATTACAGTGGACAAACAAAGCAATCGTATTTCATCAACACTGTTTCAAATTTTGAATTAGAAGAAAATGCTCATTTAACTCATTTTCGCTTTCAGGATGAAAGTTTTCAATCTAATCATACTTCTTTTTCAGGTTATTCATTAAACAAATACAGTAACCTTAATTGTAACTGCTTATCTATTGGAAGCGAACTTTACAGGCACAACATCAAAGTGGATTTTACAGGCTCAAATGGATTTGCTAGAGTTAATGGCCTATCATTGATAGATAGCAACCGTCATCATGATCTAAATGTGATTGTCAATCATTTAGATAATTCCTGTACAAGCAGTCAATTATTTAAGTTTATTTTATCAGATTCCTCAACAGGTGTTTTTAATGGGAAAGTTATTGTTGATAAGGATACATTTCAAACTAACGCTAATCAAACCAACCGAAATTTACTATTAAGCTCTTCATCAAATATGAATTCTAATCCTCAGCTAGAAATACATGCGGAGGATGTTAAATGTTCCCACGGTTCAACAACTGGTCAGATTGATCCAGAAGCGCTTTTTTATCTTAGGTCCCGCGGGATATCCAAACAAAGAGCGATTGAATTAGTAGTTGAAGGATTTGCTAAAGAAGTTTTTACTAACATTAAAGATGACAACATTCAATCTAGAGTCAATCAAAAAATTGGGCAATGGCTAGAAAGTGTTTCAAATCATGACAAAAATTGAAAAATCACTAGATTCGATTAAAAATGAATTTTCTGTATTTTTTGACTCTAAAGATAAATATATCTATCTCATTGAGCTTGGCAAGGAAAGTAGCGGTCTATCAGAAAATGATAAAAATACAAAAACAAAAATTCAAGGCTGTACATCCCAAGCTTGGATTGTTATCAAGGAATCAAACAGCTACTATAATTTTTTTACAGATTCCGATGCAATGATCGTTCGAGGTCTATTATCTTTAATAGGAAGAGTTTTTAATGGTTCAACAAAAGAAGAAGTGCTTTCAATTGATCCAAACATTTTCCTAAACAAAATAGGTTTAGATACTGTAGTAAGCTCTCAAAGGACTAATGGATTTGGTCAAGCTCTTAACAAAATTCACAATAAACTAAAGAACTGATATGTATTCTGAAAGCGATGAACCTGTAATCCTAGAGCGAGACTGTCAAGCTACCCTTGTTCCGTTTGGAAACAAGGTAACTTTAAAAAAAGGCGAAGAAGGACATATAACTCAGTCTTTGGGTGGAAGTTATACAATAATGATTAGAGGTAATTTAGTCAGGATAGAAAGTAAAGATGCTGACGCTATTGGAAAAATCCCGGAAGTTCAACCATGGCTTGAAGAAATAGAAACAGATGGTAGAGCAAATGAAAATTCTGTCTGGGAAGCAATGAAAACCTGCTATGACCCAGAGATCCCAGTCAATATTGTAGATCTAGGATTAATATATTCTTGTGAGCTTAATGATGATGAAAATGAAGGCACTGACGTAAAAATTAAAATGACACTAACTGCACCAGGTTGCGGCATGGGTGATATGATCGCGTCAGAAGTTAAACAAAAGATTGAAGGCGTACCTGGAACACAACAAGTCAGTGTTGAATTAGTGTGGGACCCCCCATGGGACAAGGATATGGTTACTGAAGCTGCAAAACTACAACTTGGCATGCTTTAATGCTAGATGCTCAAAACGTAAAAAAAGATTTTCCTATCTTTTCTAATCATGATGATCTATTTTATTTTGATTCAGCATCAACTACTCAAAAACCTCAAGCAGTAATAGATTCAGTTTCATCCTTCTACTCCTCTTCAAATGCTAATATTCATAGAGCGCTTTACAAAATTGGAGAAACTGCAACCGATGCTTACGAGAGTGTTCGGTTAAAAATTAAATCATTTTTGAATGTACCAGATACACATGAGATAGTTTTCACAAAAGGTACAACCGAATCTATAAACCTTGTTTCAAACGCTTGGGGAAGAAAACATTTAAAGCAAAAACATTCCATTATTATATCTGAGATGGAGCACCATGCTAACATAGTCCCCTGGCAAATGATTGCTAAAGAAAAACAAGCAAAAATAAAATACATTCCTTTAAACGAAAACGGCGAGCTTACTCTTGATGCTCTGAATGAATTAATTGATGAGAATACAAAAATAATTTCCATTGTTCACCAATCGAATGTCTTTGGCACAATAAATCCTGTAGAAAAGATTATTAAAATTGCTCAAGAATCAAATATTCTTACCTTAATTGATGGAGCACAATCTGTTCCACATTTTAAAGTAGATATTAAGGAAATGGATTGCGATTTTTTTGTTTTTTCAGGTCATAAGATACTTGGGCCTACAGGGGTAGGTGTTTTAGTTGCAAGAAAAGAACTTTTGAAAAGTATGGACCCTTTCTTAGGAGGAGGAGTCATGATTGATGAAGTAACTATGAATGAATCTACATGGAATCAAATACCATTAAAGTTTGAAGCTGGCACGGCCAATATAGCGCAGGTCATAGGACTTGGAGAGGCAATAGATTATGTTCAAAATATTGGAATAGAAAAGATCTACCAACACGAAAAGGAACTTTTAACCTATTGTTTACAGAAATTCAGTGAAATTGATGAATTAAAAATTTATGGAAATCCTAGACATAGGGGCGGGATTATTACATTTAATATTGACGACATTCATCCTCATGATTTAGCAAAATTTTTAGATACCGATAATATCTGCATCAGAGCAGGTCATCATTGCGCTCAACCAATAATGCACAAAATAGGAAAATCATCAACCGCAAGAGTGAGTTTTTATTTGTATAACGATTTCCGAGAAATTGACTATTTATGTGAATCGATAAAAAAAACTATCAGCATTTTCAAATAATCCTTGATTAACTTCTAAACTATTTGCTAATAAATATGGAGGACAGATGAGCAAAGAAAACAATGATAAAAAGTATAAATATTTAGTTACTACAAGGTGGTATGTTGAAACCAATGAAGAATTGGTCGCAGGTGCTGCTGAAACCGATGAAAAAATTCTTGATCTTGTTCAGCATAGAACTAATGGAAAACCTTCATGCAAAACCTGCCCTACAAGAAGTTATGAAGGGTATGGTATCTTGGACTACCACTACTTCATGGGGGATAACAAGGCTGTTTATATGTCAACAGACAAGCTGAAAGAACTCAGTGAAAACAATTTATCTTGAAGAATTTTTACACGATGGAATGCTTAAAGAAAAATTCTTTAGGCAAAAAATTGATGAATTAAATTGGGATGAATTCCAGGATCAAAGAGTGCTTATAAAAGGATGTTCAGAGGCTCCAATTCCTACCTGGGCATATCTTATTATAACCGCACATTTATCTCAAAAAGCAAAACGCATTTACTTTGGAGAACTTCGACAAGCGATTAAAATTTTCAATCGAGACAAATAAATGATATCTGGGAGAGTCAGCTGGGAGGACTATTTTATGAATATTGCCAAAGAGGTTGCGACTCGCTCTACTTGCAACAGAAAGCATGTTGGTGCGTTAATCGTTCGAAACAAAACTATATTAGCAACCGGCTATAATGGTTCTATAAGCGGATTGGGCCATTGTGATACTGAAGGGCATGAGATGGTCAATGATCACTGCGTTAGAACTATTCATGCTGAAGCCAACGCAATTGTACAATCTGCAAGGAACGGTGTTAGGATTGATGAAAGTGAAATTTATGTAACAGCGTCACCATGCTATGACTGTTTTAAACTGATCGCTAATGCTGGAATTAAAAAAGTATTCTTTGGAGAGTTTTACAGAGATGAGCGAATCAGTAAGTTTGCAAAATCTGCGAAAATCGAACTAATTGATCTATCTTAATAAAATCTTATAATCTGAAAAATCGATCAATTTTAATAAAAAGCGAATTTGATTTTGATTNCTCCCAGCCATCAGCTTTGGTGTAATAGTTATTGTCACTCAAGTTATAGACTGCATAAAATAAGCTGCCAGGTAAATATTCCCATCTAAATACAAACGTACCCACATTATTTTTAATTCTAAAATCCTTGTCTCCTGAATAATCGTAGGGTTCAAGATCAAAGGATCTTTCTCTCAACAAACGACCGTAATTATCATAATTAACATCGACTTCAAAAGGCTGGTAATATGCTTCAAAAGTCATCTTAGATGAAAATGCAATATTCAATCTATATTCGGTATTAAACTGTTTTCTAAGCATATCAGAATAAATAATGTCGATATTATCACTATCTGATTGTTCAACTATACCAACCCACTGCATAGCAACTGGTTTATTTTCATAAGAAGTGTTTATTCTAAAATTAATAAAATCAGTTGGCTTAAGAGTTAGGTCAACACCTATTTCTCTGCCCCAATCTCTAAGTTCTCCTTTATCAAATTGGATAGATGGGCGCAAAATTATATTTTTTCTTCTATCTGTTCTGAACCAAATACGATAATTTTGCCAAGCGTTATCTTTTACAACCAATGCTCTATCGTCTCTATAAAGATCATCATCTTCAAAAACTTCTGCGCTAAATGACATATCCCATCCTATGCCCCAATAGTTCACAAGGTTGTTNTCATTGTTAATGTTTAGATTATTTCTGGTAATTATAGATTCACTTCTTTCATCACTGCCTCTCCCTCCAAAACTCCATCTAACATCTAAATTCTGATCTAGAAAAATCCCTTTAGGTCTATCTCTTCGCATTCCAAATCTAGTGCCACCACTCCAGACATTATTTTTTTCTTGAAATCCCATCTTACTTACATCAAAATCCTTATTTCTAAAACCGCCCCAAAATCTCCATTCCCACCAGCTAGGATCTCTATAACCACCGCTAAAACGTGTAGCATGACCAATGGTAGATTCATTATTAGAAACAGCCGATTGTCCTTCAAATGAAATTCTATTATCCAGCAAGTTAAGACTCCAATCTAAATTGTANGCTGAAGCTTCTTCTTTGACCTTTTGGCGATTCAAATTAGTTGTCATAAAGCCAATGGTNGATAAATCATTGATTATTGGTTTTTCTACTCTACCCACAAAATAATTAGCATATGGCTCAACCAAAAATTTTGATGATTTATTCTGATCGTTGACATCTTCATATTCATTAATCGCATACTCTTCGTTCGTGACAGCGTTAATTATACCATAGCGCAACCCACTTGAAGTCTCGCCCAGAACTTTAGCTGCAGATAAAATGGTGGTTGCATCAGGTCTATCGATCAACTCTCCCTTATCTGGACTATAATAGCTTGGCCTACTACCAATTCTTCTTGAATTAAATATGTTGAGTCTATTTCTAAAGAAATTACCGCCTCTGACAAAAAATGGTCTACGTTCTTCCAGCCGAGTCTCAAAAGCAGAAAGATTTAAAACTGATGGATCGGCCTGAACTTGGCCAAAATCAGGATTAAAGGTCATGTTAAGTGTAGTATTAGAATTAACATTATATCTTAGGTCAAGTCCCAAGTTTTGTGTTGTTTCAGTAGATATATTTTCTGTTTGACCTCCCAGCAAATATGGAACAAATTCAACATTTTTTTGCTGAGGGATATCTCTGATACCTTCTAAAACACCATAATGCGGGACAAACCCACGATAACCGTTATACCATCCTGGCCATCTAATGTTTTCTTGATTGCTATAATAACCTCTGCCAAACATAATTCCCCAAGTTTGTATATCTTCATTGCTGAATTGAAAAACATTAAATGGTATTTTAATTTCCGCAGACCAGCCTTCCGAATGAATTTGAACCGCACTCTCCCAAACAGCATTCCAGGTGTTATCAAAGCTTCTCATGTCCTGCCCTGAAATTGAAACATCAAGCTGAACACCGCTTGCATTTACCGCAAACCAATTGCCTGTCTTATCATCATTGTTGGAATCTATTCCTATNCCAATCCAATCCGAGTTATTTCCAAAACTATTACTCCAATCATCTCTTTTACCTGTTAACGTCATAATTTTTTCAGGACTGGGATCATAATTATTAAAAGCAACATATAAAAAATTATCATCATACATNACGCGAGATTCGGTGCGAACAGTAGGGTTTGCGAGATTGTAGGGTTCTTGCTGAAGAAAGCTTTCATTAGCTATTGATTTGATCCATTCATTTTCATCAATAATTCCATCAATTTTTGGGGCACTTATGACCCTGACAGCTTTTGCTACTTTAAACTTTAACTTAGTGTAATCGATGTCTCCTATTTCTTCATTTGAAAAAGACAAACCGATGGACTTCAAAGCTATAAATATAATTACGATTTTCATTTATAAGTTGTTAGCTACTATTTCAGAGATATCAAAAACTTCCATATCTTTATCATGACCCGTGACTTTTTTCGCATCTTCCATCATGATCATGCAGAAGTTACAAGATGTTGCTACTTTTTTCACACCTGTTTCTACTGCTTCTTCGAATCTTTCAATATTGATTCTTTTCCCTTTTTTTATTTCATACCACATATTACCACCTCCTGCACCACAGCAAAAACTTTGATCTTTGTTACGGGGCATTTCTACTACTTTAGCCTCATCTGATAGCACAGATTGCAATACGTTTCTAGGTGCATCATATTCGCCGTGATGTCTTCCCACATAGCATGCATCATGAAAAGTATAATCTTCTTTTATGTTCTTTTTAGGCTTTATTGATCCTTCATTTATTTGTTCAGAAATAAATTGGGAATGATGAATCACATCCAAATCAAAACCCATCTCAGCATAATCATTCTTTAATGTCGTTAAGCAATGAGGACACTGAGTAATAATTTTCTTAATACCATATTTTTTGAATGTTTCAATGTTTTGCTCTGCCTGCATCTGNAAAAGATATTCATTTCCAATTCTTCTAGCAGAATCACCAGTACAGCTTTCTTCGTTGCCCAATATTCCGTAATCAACCCCAGATTCATTTAAAATTTTAGCAACAGATCGAGAAATATCTCTTCCTCTATCATCATATGCACCAGAACAACCAGCCCAGTATAAATATTCTGCTTCTTTCTTGTCTCTCATGCGAGGAACTTCCATTCCATCGGTCCACTGCTCTCTGTCTTGCGGTGACAATCCCCATGGATTGCCATAATTTTCAATCTTATCAAATACCTCCATGGCATCTCTTGGAAAGCTGCTTTCCATTAAAACTAAATCTTGTCTCATCCTTAAAATGTCTACCATGGGTTCATTTCCAACAGGACAAGTATCTACACAAAATCCACAAGTTGTACATGACCAGGCAGCTTCTTCTGAGAGCATCCATTTTGAGAGCGACTCTAAACTTGAAGATCCCTCAGAAAAATCTTTTAAATTATCATTTAAGTAATATCTTTTATTGATCTCCAAAGCAGCTGGGGATAGCTCCTTTCCTGTTTGATAGGCAGGGCATACATCCTGACATCTGTTGCACATGATGCAAGCATACGCATCCAGTATCTCTTTTTGGGGAAGGTGCTCAATTTTTCCAGCTCCAAACTGTTCTACACTCTCATCCTCTAGATCCATTATCTCTAAAGTGGCAGGTGAACGCCGATCAACCGATGCCATATAGTTAAGAGGTCCCATAAATAAATGGGCGTGCTTAGAGTATGGGAAATATGGGAAAAATGCCATTATAAGACCCAATGATATCCACCATGAAAGATGCTCCAAAAAAACGATATTTTCTTGTTCTAAGCCACTCCAAAAAGTAGCTAATACGGTAGCTCCAGGCTGATACCAGTCATTGCCATTTAGTGCTATTTCGGCAGATGCGCCAATAAATCTGAACCCAACATGAAAAATGATAAATGTTCCAACTAAAATTGAATCCAACCTAATACCTTTTTTGGCTCTTTCAGAAATTAGTACAGGTTCATTTATTTTCAACTTTTCACTTTTGGTTAAAAATCTTCTTGCTAAAAAATAAAGCACTCCAAACAAGACTAGCATGGTGAAGATATCGACAAATAACCTATAAGCGTGTCCAATGAAATGATTGGGTAAAAAATGGAAATCAGGAACCATACCATAAAAAACATCAACAATATTCACAATTAGATAAAACGANAAACCCCAGGCAACACCAGCATGAATTACTGCCACAAAAGTTCTTGATTTAAAAAGAGTCTTTTGCGATAAAAAGATGGACAATCCTTTGGGCCAATTTTTTACAACTTCGATCCAATTTATAGCTTGCGTTCCACGACCTATCGCTTTGAACATTCTTGAATATGTTATGAAACTTAAGCCAGAAGAAAAAATTACCAGCACAATAAACAGCACTCGCTCTAAATTGCTAAGCATATGTCTAGAGCTACTTTAGTGATTCAATGAGTTTGGGCACAATCTCAAAAATATCACCAACTATGCCATAATTCGCTATTTCAAATATAGGTGCTTCAGGGTCTTTGTTGATTGCTACTATATTTTTTGACCCTTTCATTCCCACAACGTGCTGAATAGCTCCGGAAATTCCCAAAGCAAAATATAGCTTTGGACTTACAGATTGGCCAGAGCTGCCGACTTGGTGATCTGGCGAAAGCCAGCCTGCATCGACTACAGGCCTAGATGAAGATAATTCGCCTCCCATTGCTTCTGCTAACTCTTTAACAATTGAAATTTTATCTGCATCTCCAATACCTCTACCAACTGAAACAATGATATCAGCTGATGTTAAATCAACCCCCCCAACACTTTCTTGAAAGGGCTCTTCATAAATATTTTTAATTTGTGTNTTATCTATTTCAATATCAATTTTTTGGATTTCAGAAGAGCCTGGCTTTATAGCATCCAATGAAAAGGATGCTGATTGAAAACTTACTAGATACAACCCACTATCTGAAGTTTGTATGTCTGCTAGTAATTTAGCGTTGAAAGTCTGTTTTGTAAATTCGATTGATCTATTAGAAATGCTCATTTTAATATTATCTGCTAAAAAAGGTCTCATTAGTTTTGCGCTAATTTTTGGAACGTAATCTCTGACCTGGTAGGTATGACCAAAAAGTACATAACTGAAATTATTTTCCGAAATTACCTTTTCAATTGCTATAGCATAACCATCTGATGAATAACTATTTAAGGATGAAGAATTAATTTTTAAAATATCATTTAATTCATACTTAGACGCTTCTAATGCCAATGCCTCAGCGTTTCTTCCCATTACAAGAGCAGTTGTTTTTGCATTCAATTTTGACGATATTTCTTGCGCTGCAACAATAGCCTCTAAGCTCATCTTATGTATGGCGCCATTGTTATCTTCTATTACAATTAAAATATTCATGATTTTCTACCTAAATCTTAATCTCGGATTTGAAAACCTTAACTAAGCTTTCAACGATTTGATCAGTAGACCCATCGATCATAGTGATCTCATTACTGGCTGAGGGCAGATATAATTTTGATATTTTTAAATCTTGATCTGCAGAATCAATATCCAATGTTTTAATTTCTTTCTTTTTAGCTCCCATTATCCCTTTTAATGATGGATAGCGCGGTGTATTTAAACCGGATTGTATTGTTACGCTTGCTGGAAGAGGCATGCNAACATTTTGAAAAAACCCAGCTTCCAATTCTTGTTTTATAGCGATTTGATTTCCGTCTAATTTTGTCGATACTGCTAGAGATCCAGTGGACATATTTAAAAGTTCACCAATGATAATACCTGTTTGTCCATGGCCTAAATCGTCGGACTGCAGACCAGATAAAATGAGATCAAAATTTTCAGCTTTTAATGCGTCTGCAAATATTTTAGCAATCGATAAGGGGTCACTATCTTCATTGTTGACAGTATTGATATGAATTCCTCTATCAGCGCCNTTAGCTAAACCTTCTCTAATAATCTTTTTTACTCTTTCAGGTCCTAAGCTCACTACAACTATTTCACTGTCCTGAGTGCTTTCTTTAAGCAGTAATGCTTCTTCTAATGCATAATTATCACTTTCATTCATTACATATGAAACTTTTTCTTCAACCAGCCAAACATTGTTATTTGCTATANAAAGAGGAGATTCTGACCCTGGAACTTGTTTTACTAAAACTGCGATTTTCATATTTATAAAATTATATATTTATCTTATTTAACTTAATAGTAATTTAGGTTACGTTAACGTTAGATAGCAAGCAAAGTAGANAGGCAAAAAATTTATTATACAGATTGTAAAAAAATATATTTGCCATCTAGCCCATATAAACGTAGTTTAGCGAATTATTTAAACCCATTTTTGAGTATACGTATGGGGAAAATTTCAAATTAAAGGAGAGAAAGTATGAACAAAGGGCTTCTAAAAAAACTTCTAAGCTTAAGCATCCTCGGGGGATTATTTTTCACAGGTTGCGAAGAGGACGATGAAGGCTTTAACAATGGAGATCTTGTTGGTCTGTGGGAGATTACTTATTACTATGCCAATAGAACACGTGTAGTAGCAAATCCTGCAGGCGTTTCAGCAGATACTGACTATAGATTTTACTTCAAATGGAAAGATGGCGATGCATTTGCTGCTGCAGCTGGTGTACCTGCCTCTGTCGTGCATGCTGGTTCCGATGTAGAACTTTTTAAGGTTCAAGATGGTGATAATATTTTAGGCTATCCTCAAACACTTGANTACAGTGCAACCTCTACCCCTTCCCTAGCCCAGCTTGGTGTTGCTATCACCCTAACGCTTTCAGATGCTCCTTCAAAAGGTCAACCAGCAGATTATTTAATCTCTGGAACTTACCCCTCTTATGTTTTTGACGAAGATGCCTGTAACACTGCAGTTTCCATAGCTCCAATAACCGATGCAGGTCTTTACACGCCTAACGTAACAAGCGATGGCACTGAGAAACTTGGAAATCTTATTATCGAGCCAGATCCAACCAAAGGCGGTAATGTATTGCCTCCATTCCCAGATGGTGCATTTACAGTAACTGCAGCCAGCGCATCTGATGGAAGAGATGAGTCTACTATTGATTATGTAGATAGAAATGGTCATGATGAGCGCTATACAGAAGTGAAAACCTCATGGAATGAAGATGATGATAGAGTCATCCAAGGTTATGGGTATGCTTTCACAAACGATGCTGGCGATCTTCTAGCATCTGGAGCGCCTTATGGTAATACCGCTCAACCAGCAACCTCTGAAGGATATGTCAACATTAATCTTTTAGCACAGTCAGCAGGACAAACAACCGATGTTGGCACGATTTGGGGCGGTTATCAAACCTGGTATTTCTTCAACGTAATGGCAGCCTTCAAAGCNCAAGTCTTTGACATAAAAGCTCCATTGACTGATCTTGATGGTGACGGAGAGATTGGAGTTGGTGATATGGTTGCTTTCATGCATGCTGATAACTTAGCTGGTGGTGGTGGTAAAACTTCTTTCGGCTTGCCTTACACTCTGCTAGTTGACAGCTCTAATCCTTTACAACCTGTGCCTGCAAACGATAGCACCCGTGATCTAGATCTTTCTAATCTTGCGGCTGGTGGAAAGATGAAATACACAGTTGTAGGTCTTTGTGTTCCTGTAAACGAAATTGTAGATGTCAAGTCTAAGTGGAGCAGGATCGAAGAATAATTTTATCATACCGTATGATAAATAATTAACTTCTATAAAAGGGCAACTAAAAAAGTTGCCCTTTTTTTATAATTGGACATAGCATGAAAAAAACCCTCATAATATTTCCGTTACTTTTTTCTGTATTAATTGCGCAAAAAAACTTGACTGGAACCATTTTGGATGATAATTCAGGAGATCCACTTATCGGAGCTAATGTTATCATCACCAATAATGATTTCAATACAGGTGCGGCTACTGATCAGAATGGATATTTTTCAATAAATTCTATTCCAAACGGAAACTATGATGTTAGGGTATCCTACATTGGATACGGAGATTATCAAGACAAAATATCCATTAGCGATTTTTCCACTGTTGAAGAGCTTAATCTAGATATAAAACTCAGCATATCTGCTATTAGCCTGCAAGAATACGTTGTTACAGCTAGCAGAGGAAAGAGGGAAAAGATCACAGATGCGCCCGCAGCTATATCCGTTATCTCAGAACTGAAGATTCGCACTCAAAGTAACCCAAATCTTGGTGATTATCTAAAAGATGTCAAAGGGGTTGATTTTACACAATCAGGCTTAGATAGTTACAATCTAAGTGCGCGGGGATTCAATTCAAGCTTTTCAAGTAGATTGCTTACTTTAACGGACGGAAGAATGGCCAACGTTCCATCGCTAAGATTGATTGCCTATAACACAATTCCACTTACTTCTGATGACGTTAGTCAAATCGAGGTTGTCCTTGGGCCTTCGTCGGCTCTTTATGGTCCCAATGCCCACTCAGGTGTAATCAACATTATTTCTAAAAAACCATCAGAATCTTTAGGCTCTATAGTAGGATATACTACCGGTTCCAGAGAATTTAATAAATTACAAGTCAGACACTCGGGTGCTTGGAACAAGCTAAGTTATAAAATGTCTGCATCAAGTTTTAGCGCTTTTGACTGGGAATACATAGAGCTTGATGAAAAAAAGAATCATTTTCGCCCATGGAGTGATATAAATTTTGAACAAGAAGCCGAAGAGCTTGATGATCTAATAAGCGACAGTCTCGCATGGTTCAAAGGATGGGATCTATATATTGATAGANATGGTGATGGAACTGTTGATACCATTTATTATGGTTCGGACAACATCATTAAAGATTTTAATAGGGATGGAATTAGCGATTTTCCTGACCATCACGTCAAAAATACCAGAATGGACATAAGGGTAGATTACGACTTCTCACCTGAACACTTTATCAGTCTTAATTTTGGTCATGCCAATGCTAGAAATATTAATATAACGGGTATCGGTAGATACCTGGCTCAGGACTGGATCTATAGATTTTATCAAGGAAGATGGATATACAAAAACTGGTTCGCACAAGCCTATTTAAATACAAGCAACTCTGGCAACACGCAAAATATGAGAACGGGTGAAGTTGTTAGAGACCGCTCTACATTCTTTCATTTTCAGTTTCAACACTCTAAAGAATTTCAAAATCTAATGAATACACAATTTGTATGGGGCGGTGATTACCAAAGAACAATGCCAGAAACATATGGTACAATCTTACCTGATGGTACTGGAGGAAGAAATCCACAAAGCTATAAGCGCGATGGTAAAGATAATGATAAAGATGGAAAAATAGATGAATTTGATGAGTTATTTGTAACTAATGAGTGGGGCCTTTACGCACAAAGCCAAACCAAATTAAATGACAAATTTGAATTAATCTTAGCATCTAGAATTGACCTTCATAGTGGCTTAACGAATGAAGAGAGCGGCTTTGCTTTTTTAAATGATCCTTTAGATGGTAGTACAGTCAACTATCAAGCTCAAATATCTCCTAAGATTGGACTATTATACAAACCTAGCGAAGATAACACTTTTCGATTAACAGCTTCAACCGCTACTAACACTCCTTCCTCTATTGGACTATATTTGGATGTTCTAGCAGCGCAATATAGTATTTTTCAAGTTCGAGCAAGGGGAAATGACAAGGGATGGTCTTTTTTTAGAGATGCTAATGATAAATTGATGTACTACGATGTCGATCTTGGTTCAAAAACCGAGTTTCGCTTAAATCCTGTGCCAGATGACGCAATGCTTTATGTACCAGCTGTCTTAGGAAGAGAAGGGTGGGAAGTCCAAGAAGAGGATTATGATCAGATTACACCTGTTGGCTCAGAAGTTGTGTACACTTACGAGTTTGGCTACTCAGGTATTGTTGCAGATAAATTTAGACTTACTTTTGATTTATATAATAGCACCTACACTGATTTTGTAAGTGACTTAACCTGGATAACTCCAGTTGTACTTGATACCTCAGAAAACGGTTTCTACGGAGTTGATGATCCTGATCCTAAAATACTCGGAATTGTCTCTACTAGAGAAGATAGTTACTGGGAAGACGGCGGCGATGGTGTCTATGGAAGCAGATATGTGAAATACGGTAGCTCAGATTGGGCAGGAGTTCTAGATTTAGAGGTTTGGAAAAAAAATATGAGCGACCAAAGAGGAAACTGGTTTGACATTGGTCAAAATGGAGATACACTAGGAGCTTACATATCAGACGACAACTTTACACGATCGCCTCCACTGATATTAACAAATATNAATTATGGAAAAGTGAATTTATGGGGCATGGATGCTAGCATTTATGCTTTTATTTCTGACAAAATTACCGCTGACATGACATTCTCTTTCCTTGGTGTAACGCAATTTTATAATCGTTTAAATAGGCAGTATGACCCGATCAACGCTCCAAAGTTTAAGATCAATGGCAAACTGGCTTATAATGCTCCAAAAGGTTTCTTTGGAAATCTTGGAGCTAGATACATTCCAGAATTTGATTGGTCAGCTGGTGTTCACTTTGGGACTATTGAAAGCTATTTTGTTCTCGATGGAATGATAGGATATAGATTCAATGAAACATATGATTTATTATTTAACATTAATAATCTAAACAATGATGTTCATAGAGAAATTATTGGTGGGCCTAAACTCGGGAGGCAATGGACATTAAAGCTTACTGGTAGATTTTAAATTAACTCAAGCGGATAATAGCGCGCCCAACCTGCTTTCCATTTAATATTTTAATAATCTCTTCTCCAATATCCTCAAGCTCTACCTTACGTGAAAAACGTTCAAGATTAACCGGCTTCCAGTCTAAAGCAAGTTTATTCCATAAAGATATTCTTTTTTTGTGAGTAATTCCTTGAGAGTCTATTCCTAATAAACTATTTCCCCGAAGAATAAATGGATAAACACTAGAAGAAAAATTTGCGCCTCCAGCATTACCACAACATGCAATTGAACCACCAATCTTCATAACAGTTAGCATGTCGGATAACGACTCACCCCCAACTACATCATAACCAATATCCCAAATTCCTTTAGATAATGGATGGCGAACATAGGCTTTAAATTCGTCCTTAATTAATACTTCAGAGGCTCCAAGCGAACTTAATTCTTTTTTAGCATTTTCTTTTGAAGAAACGGCAACCACATCAGAACCAAGCATTGAGAGAATGTCAACAGCTATATAACCAACGCCTCCCGTAGCACCATTAACAATCGCTTTTTTACCTGAAATACCATTTTTTTTCTCAAGTAGATCAATACCAATCGCTGCAGTGAGTCCAGCAGTTCCCAAGCACATTGATTCATACATAGTCAAGCCATCTGGAAGTGGCACTGCCCATGAGCTAGGAACTCGTATATACTGCCCAAAGCCACCTGCTGTATCCATTCCAAGATCGTATCCTGTAACAATCACTTTATCTCCATTGTCAAAGCTATTATCAAGACAATCAACGACTTCACCAACGGCGTCTATTCCAGGTGTATGAGGATAGTTTCTTGTAACACCTTTTCCTCCAGAAGCAGAAAGAGCATCTTTATAATTGAGCGAGGAATAAAAGACTTTTACCGTTAAACTGCCTTCAGGAAGATCAGATATCGACCTCTCAATAACTTTGCCTAAAAAGGAATCTCCTTTTTTTTCAACTTGATATGCTAAAAAAGTTTTATTCACCAATACATACTTTCATTCTATTAGATGATTCCCATATATTTACAAATGATCCTTAACATGATTTCATCTGCACCCCCACCAATTGAAGTTAATCTTCCGTCACGATAGATCTTGGATGCTTGATTTTCCCATGTAAACCCCATACCACCATATAGCTGCAAACATGCATCGGATACATCTCTAATTAATCTTCCACTTTTTAGCTTTGCCATTGATGCAAGATTTGTTAAGTCATTACCGTTAACAAATTCCTCGCAAGCACGATATATTAATGCTCTTGTAGCTTCTATCTCAGTTTGAAGCTCAGCAAGCTTAAAGTGAATTGATTGATTTTCTATAATTTTTCTTCCAAAAGCAGTTCTTTCTTTGCAATATCCTATTGTTTCTTCAACACACTCATCAAGCAGAGCAAGATTTATCGCCGATATGAATATGCGCTCCTCTTGAAATTGCTCCATTTGCATTTTAAACCCATCACCCTCCTCGCCTATTCTATATCTTTGCGGAACTTTGACATTGTCAAAATAAACAGGGGCAGTATCAGAAGTTAGCTGTCCTAATTTTTCAATTTTATCTCCAACGCTTAAGCCTTTTGTATCAGATGGTATTATAACGAGTGACTTATTTTTATGAACATTGCCGTCTCCTGTATTTACTAGTGTNCAAAAATAATCAGCCTGTTTAGCATTAGTAATCCACATTTTTTGACCATTGATAACATAATCATCGCCAATCTTTTGAGCTGTGGTCTTAATCGATGCTACATCTGATCCTGCTCCAGGCTCACTAACAGCAATGGCTGAAACAAGATCACCCGAAATACTTGAAGTTAAGAATTCTTTTTTTAATTCGTCAGATCCAAACCTATCTAGAGCTGGTGTTGCCATATCGGTTTGAACGCCAATGGCAGTGATCACCCCCAAGTCAGCAGCATAACCCAATGCTTCAGCGAAGACCATACCATAGCTATAATCTAATCCTAATCCACCATATTCTGTGCTTTTNGTAATGCCTAGAAAGTCTAAATTNCCCATTTTCTTGAANAGNTCATGCGCTGGAAAATGACCATTTTTTTCCCAATCNTCNACAAANGGTTTGATCTCATTTTGGGCAAAATTCTTCACATTGCTGGCTAAAGCTTTATGTTCATCCGTAAATTGCATACTAACTCCTAACTGCCCAATAGGGCTTCTTTTTTTCAAAAAACGATTTGATACCCTCTTTGCCTTCTTCGCTTTCGATGCATTCAGCAAAGATCTTTGCTGAATGGTCAATATCTATTTCATTTCTTGGTCTAATTATTTTTTTTGTTAATGTTAAGGCACGCGGAGCACATTGATTGACTTGACGCTTTATAGAATTTAAAGTTTCATTGAATTCTTCTCTAGTCGTTGATAGGTAATCTGTCAAGCCCATATTATAAGCTTGATTCCCATCGATAGAAAATCCTAAAAGAATTAATTTTCTAGCATTGGAAAAACCCAAACGATCTATAACGTACGGTGCAATTTGGGCTGGCGACAGACCTAGCCTAGTTTCGGTCATTGCAAATCTAGCATTACTCATTGATAAAACAAGATCGCTGGAACATACAATTCCAAAAGCGCCTGCCATAGCGGGGCCTTCAACAGCAGAAACAGTTATTTGTGGCAATTCTGTTATCATTTTAAAGATCAGGCCTAATCCTTTGCTCAATTTAATTGACTCTTTTTGGCTACTGGCGTCCTCANNGATGATCTTCTTCATAAACTTTAAATCTGCTCCAGAACAAAAGACCTCATTTTTTCCTCTAAAGACAACTCCTCTAATCGATGTATCATCTTTGATTTTATTGAAGATGGTTTGAAGTTCATCTACTAGATCAAAAGTTAAAGCATTTCTTTTTTGTGGATTGTCAAACCAAATCGTAAGCCAATTCTTTTCATAATCTATTTGACAACTCTTAAGATTTGATATTTGATTTATATTATTCATTTTACATTCTCGCAATTCCAAAGCTATTTGGTCTTAATTTTCTTTTTAAGCCATCTTTGCAGGTTTTCAAAGCAAAGCTTATTACATTTCTAGATTCTCTAGGATCTATGATTCCATGGTCTAAAACACTTCCTGATACAAAAAAGATATCAGATTGTTTATTATAATGCTCTATGATACGCTCTCTTTTTTTAGATAGTTCATCAGTATCCAATGTTATATTTTTTTTCTTAGCAGATGTTAGTGCAACTTGCTCCATGGTTCGTGCAGCTTGCTTCCCTCCCATAACACCAATTTTGGCATTTGGCCATGAAAAAATGAAATCAGGCTCATAACCGATCCCACACATACCATAGTTTCCAGCTCCAAAGCTTGCGCCTATAAGTAGAGTGATCTTTGGAACTCTTGCATTTGAAACAGCTTGTATCATCTTTGATCCATGTTTTATCATGCCATCGTGTTCGGATTTTACGCCTACCATGTAGCCTGTGACATTGCTTAAAAATATTAAAGGAATATTAGCTTGGTCACACAANTGTATNAANTGAGNTGCTTTTGTGGCGCCTTTAGTATCGATNGGTCCATTATTAGCAATGATTCCGCATTGAAAGCCTTCGATCTTTGCTTGAGCGCAAACCATAGAAAGTCCGTATTTTGGTTTTAATTCTATAAAACCTGATTTATCAACTAGGCGCGCAATAACCTCCCTGACATCATATCCTTTGCTATAATCAGTTGGCACAATACCTGCTAAATCTTCAATTGAATATGCTGGCTCTTCAAAATTTAATATAGTTTTTTGTGCATCATTTTCATTCCAATTCAGTTGATCAATAAGCTGGCGAACAGTAACTAATGATTCTGCATCATCATTAACAAGGTACTCAACACTACCCGTGACAACAGAGTGCATTTCAACTCCACCAATATCACTATTGGTAGCATTTTCTCCGGTTGCAGCTTTTAATAATGCTGACCCCGCTAGAGCCGCCATGCCATTCCCCTTAACACCAATAACGTAATCACTCATTCCTATTTGGTAAGCACCTCCTGCAGTTGAAAACCCGTGCAAAATAGCTATAACAGGGATTCCTGCAGCGCTTAACTTAGCTTTCTTATAAAAGACTGATCCGAATTTTGACCAAAGCTTAACACTGTAGTTTGGCAGATCAACTCCTGCGCTCTCTACAAGATGAACACATGGCAATTTTTGCTTTAAAGCAATATCTAAACAACCCAGTGCCTTATCAATAGTTGCTTCAGATGCAGCTCCTGCTTTAATACCGCTATCATCAATCATAATCATGCATTTAACACCAGATATGTAACCTATACCAGCTATTAAATTTGCTCCAGGTATGCTAGTATCGGGATTGGTGTCCTCAACAAGATAATTTGCCATATTATAAAGCTCCAAAAAGAACGTATCTGGGTCCAATATAGCATTTAATCTTTCTCGAGGACTTAATTGTCCTCTAGATTTAAATCGATCGTTTTTCAGGTTTGATTTTTCAACTGCTCTTTCAATTAACATATTCCTTTTANTGATCAATTTTTCCATCAATTTTTTGTTGATCAAAAACAGATCGGATTCTCGTTTGACTTTAGACTTAAACATTTCCAAGCTGACCTTTATTTTTTAATGATATTTCTTCATAAATGTTGTCTGGTACTTTTATGGGAAATTCCAGCAATTGCTGAGCATAAGATTTTCCTTGTGGGTCAATTCTTAAACTAGACATACCACCTCCACCCAAAGAATTTTTCAACAGGAAATTAATTCCATTGATTCCAGGCACATGCCATTTCAAGACTTTCCCTTTGCAAAAATGCTGAAATAGATTCTTAACAGTTTTTTCCGATAAACTTGCTGATATATGATTCAAATATTCCTTCTTTCTTGCAATGATCCCGATATTGGCATGATCTCCCTTATCTCCGCTTCTGGCGTAAGCAAGACTTATTAGTGGAACCTNTTTTGTATATTTGCCTTGGATAGAAATATCAGATTGGTCCGGAGATCTTTGGAAAATTGAACTGTGTTCATCAATATTTATCTTCTTCCTCGTAGTTGATGTAATGACATTTATATCCAGAAAATTTTTATCTATTAAAAAGGAAAATAACTTTATTGAAGGGGATATTTTAGGCCTTCCCCCAAGATAATTTATTACACCAGGAGTCATTCCTGTTGCGGCTTGAGCAATTTCTTTTGTAAAGATTNTCAATGCTGACTTATCTTGATGAGTTACAACAATTCTTAAAGTTACTTCCTTAATATCCATATTCGTTGAAGGTTTTGAACCGTAAATTGAATTAGAGCCAATAACAGTTATCAGGGTTTCATCAAACGGGGCAATATCATTGTCTCTCATCAATGATTCGGTTTTCTTAAGTATTGCTTCTCCGCAAATTTGCGCTTTTACAGCAGAATCTTTACCTCCGATAACTAAAAAACCTATGGACCGATAACAGTCAAAAAAAGTCGCAGAAACCTTATAGTTTATAGTTGGTGCAAATCCTTTTGCTCCTTTTACAANNACCTTATCCTTATCAATTTCTTCTATTAAAACAGATCTAAAATCACAAATCACATCAGGTAAAATATACTGCCCAGGATCTCCAATCTCGTACAAGAACTGTTCCGCAACGGTTCCAAAACTAACTAATCCACCCGTATTTTCTGGTTTTGATACAACAAATTCTCCATTACTTGAAACTTCAATAATTGGAAAACCTATATTTTCGAAACCTTTTACTTTTTTCCAATCTGTAAAATTGCCTCCCGTGCATTGCGCTCCACATTCAATAATATGTCCNGCTAAACTTCCCGCCGCCAATAGATCGTAATCTGTTGACGACCAATTGAATTCATACATTAATGGGCCTAAAACAAGAGCACTGTCAACACATCTACCAGTTATAACAATATCTGCATTGTTTTTTAACGCTTCATTGATTGGAATTGCTCCTAAATATGCATTTGCACTCAATAGATTATTTGGCAACGCTTCGTCGGTTTCCATTTCTTTAATGTTCAAACTCATTAATTCATTTTTTTTTGACATTAGGTCATCACCAATAATAGTAGCTATATTTAATGCTACCCCCAAAGAATGAGCAATTTTTTCTAAAGCTTCTTTACAACTATTTAAATTCACACCTCCAGCATTAGATATAACTTTAATTTTTTTAGATTTGATCATCTCAAGTAGGGGAGATAATTGATCGATAAAGTCAGTTGCATAGCCCATTTTCGGATTATTTTTTTTTGATCCAGCTAAAATAGACATAGTCATTTCAGCTAAAAAGTCAGATACCAAATAATCAATATTCCCCTTTTCAACTAACTGTCTTGCTGCGCTTGATGTATCACCCCAAAAAGCAGATGCACACCCTATTTTTATCTTCTTAGGATTCATCACTTAATTCAATTTTTGCTGTTCCATCGAGTTTAATATCTCCATTTTGGTCGCTGATACTAATTTTTATATCGAGCAATTTTTTATTTTTATGAATTTTTTTTCTTAAAACAGAAGCATTGAAGATAGGTCTATCACCAATTTTCGTTATTGATACAAATTTTACATCTATTTCCTTGATATCCTCGTGAGAGAAAATGTCTGTCAAACTTTTCGAAGCCATNGACATTATCAACATTCCATGCGCAATGACATCAGTTAAACCTGCTTTTTTGGCAAAATCAATATCGATATGAATTGGATTATGATCCCCTGAGGCACCAGCATATAGTGCCAGCATTGTTCTTGTAATTGGAGCGTGCTCAGTAATTGGAAAAATAAAATCTTTTTTTAGATCTTGTATATCTTCGTACATATTTCTATCTATATACTAAAGTTGAAATTGACTTTGCTACCTTGGTAGCTTTTTGATTATAAAATTCTGATGAAATTTCAACAAATTGCAATTTACCTGATTTCTTATAATATATATCAGAAATTCTACTTTTCATNGAGATGAGGTCNCCAGCAAAGATTAAATTATAAAANATATAATTTTGACCAGCAGATAATATCCTATCAATTTCAATGCCTAGCTCTTCTAAAAAATCATACGGATTATCTTTTTCATAGCCAAAGGTCGTTAAAAATGTTGGTGGCGCAACAATTGAAGGGTAACCTTTTTTTTTGGCAAATTTTTCATTAAAATAAATTGGATCTGTCTGAGATGTTGCTTTTGAAAAAAAACGTAAACGTTGTTTTTCGACAGCAAAGCTTATATCAGGGTACTGCTTTCCAATTAATTTTTTATCAATCCTCTTCATTGACTAAATATTTCATCACTTTCGATCATTCTATCGATGATTTTTGAAGGTTTGTATCTCTCACCATATTTCGAGGCAAGCTCCAATGCTCTTTTTTTGAATTTTACCAACCCATAATCATTGATAAATTGAAGTGTTCCTCCTCTAAATGCTGGAAACCCCCAACCATAGATACTTCCAATGTTTGCTTCATCAAATGACTGAATAACGCCCTCCTCATAACAACGGACCGTTTCTAAAGCTTGAACAAATAACAACCTATCANTTAATAATTGTTGGTCAGGTTTATTAAATTGAANTGCAAAATGGNTATGCANGTCTGGCCATAAATATTTTCTTTCACTTTTTGGATATTCATAAAAACCTGAACCTGAAGATCGCCCACCTCTTTTAGCTTTGTTGACCATAAAATTTAGCACCTCATCCCAAGGTTCTACATGATTTTCAGATTTTTGACTGTAAAGATTTGAACCAATTTCTTTTCTGATTTTTAATGCTAGTTCAATATTTATTTCATCTANTACAGCTAAAGGACCTATTGGAAATCCTACATTTTTACTTGTTGATTCTATAAAATATGCTGGATATCCCTCGTGAAGAAGAGCCAACCCCTCGCATGTATACTTTTCAAATACTCTAGTTGTGTAAAATCCTGGCGAATCATTTACAATGATAGGTGTCTTGTTGATTTTTCTGATGAAGTCAAATACATAAGAAAGTGTTTCTATGCTTGTCTTTTTTGTCTTTATTATTTCAACCAACTCCATTTTATCTACTGGCGAGAAAAAGTGTATGCCAATGAAATTTTCTGGACTAGAAGTAAAACGATTTAATTCGTTTATTGATATTGTAGAAGTATTAGAAGCAAAAATAGCACTTTTTTTCATATACTTTTCAGATTCTTTTATAACCTTTGCCTTGATATCTCTTTCTTCGAAAACTGCCTCAAGGATTAGATCACAATCTTTTATTTGGGAATAATCTTGCGAGGGATTAACTTTAGAAATAATATTATCAGCTAACTCTTTTTTGATCAAGCCTTTGTCTACATTGAATGATAGGATATTTTTTATTCTTTTCANTCCTTTATCAAGATTGTCTTTAATTGTATCTATCAAAACTACTTCAATGTTTGCCATTGCAGTTACATAAGCTATTCCATGACCCATTAGTCCAGAGCCCAATACACCAATTTTAGTGAATTCTTTTTTAAGCTGATTTTTTGGTCTAAAATATCCCGAATTGATTTTACTTTTCTGGATAAAATGTGTACTAATTAGATTCTTTGAAACATCTCCTGTAACAAGCTCAACATAGTATCTTGACTCTATTTTGCTTGCGCTTTCAAAGCTCAAAGAAGCTCCCTCCGTTACTGTGCTTATGATAGCTTCATAAACAGGCCAGTTTCTTAAATTCTTTTTAAATATTCTTGTTGAATAATCCGCAATAATGAGGGTATTATCATTTTGATAAGAAGCACCTCCAGGAATTTTATAACCTTTAATATCCCACGGTTGTTTACATTTTTGATTTTTATTTATAAAACTTTCAGCTAAACTTGTCAATTCCTCCAGACTGTCAGCTGAATTTTGTAAAACGCCTTTTTCTATAAGACTTTTTACATTCANCAATTTTTCAAATAATAAAAAATCTAAAGTTTTTTCTATTCCGATTTCTCTCGTCATTCTAACAACCCCGTCTTTGCCAGGCATTAACCCTAGATTGATATTTGCAAAGCCAAATCGTTGGTTCTTATCGTTGAGGGCAATTCTATAATTACAACACAGCGCCAATTCAAAAACCAGATTATATAATGATCCATCTATAATTGCAACTTTTGGAAAATCTAAAGTTTCAAATCTTCTTAAAATGGATTTTTCTGATTCTACTCTTTTAAAACAAGCAATTGGATCTTTTTCTATAAAATTTTTTTTTACTTCAGATCTATTAATAGATTTATTATTCTGAAGATTTAGGACTATCCCACTGATATTATCTTCTTTTTCAATTTTGTCAATGCTATTAGAAAAAGTTTCAAAAAAATCATTGTTGTTATCAAATATGACTTGTGAGGCTAGCTTTAAAAAAATAATGTTTTTTTTATTTTTTAAATATTCAATTTTCACTTTTCAAACTCTTTCAATAATTGTAGCAATTCCCATCCCCCCTGCAACGCAAAGTGTCACTAATCCCAAACTTAGGTCTCTCTCCTCAAGTTCATCCATCAAAGTTCCTAATAAAATAGATCCTGTTGCTCCCAAGGGGTGACCTAATGCAATAGAACCGCCATTTACATTTATTTTGTCAAAATTATCTATATTCATTTCTTTCATAAATTTTAATACAACCACCGCAAAAGCCTCGTTTATCTCTATTAGGTCTATATCATCAATTGTTAAGTTGGCCATTGAAAGTGCTTTTTTTGTTGCTGGGGCAGGGCCCTCAAGCATTATTGTTGGGTCTGTAGAGCAAGTTGCAGCAGATAAAATTCTCGCTCGGGGTTTTAAGCCTTGGGAGGTTGCATTTCTTTTTGAACCGACTAATGTAATTGATGCACCATCAACAATGCCAGATGAATTTCCAGCTGTATGCATATGCCTTATTTCTTCAATATGGGTATATTTTTGTAAGGCAATATCATCATAACCATTTTTACCTATTTTTTCAAAAGCAGGTTTTAATTTACTTAATTGCATTAAGGAGGTATTTGGACGGACATGTTCATCCTCTTCTATCAACAAGAGTTCGTTTTGATCATATATTGGAACTATGGACCTAAAACGTTTACTTTTTATTGCTTCAAAGGCCTTTTCCTGCGATATCAATGCAAACTCATCTAAATCCTGCCTTGTAAATCCTTCTATTGTGGCTATCAAATCAGCACCAATGCCTTGTGGCACATAATTGGTTTTTGAGCTAACTTTTGTCTCAAATGCCATAGGTCCTCCATCTGCACCAATAGGAACCCTGCTCATACATTCTATTCCCCCAGAAACAATTAAATCTTCCCAACCTGATCTAATTTTCATCGCAGCGAGATTCACCGCCTCAAGGCCAGAACCGCAACATCTATTAATTTGCATACTGGGAATATCAACGTCCCAACCTGAATATTGTGCTGCAATTTTACCAATATTCGCACCTTGATCATTTACCGGCATCACACAACCTATTATAACATCATCAATCAAAGATGTATCGAGTTGATATTTTTTCTCTAGCACAAGCATCAATTTTGATAATAGGTCAACTGGGGTTAATTGAGCTAAAGAACCATTTTTATTTTTACCACGTGGAGATCGAATAGAATCAAAAATAAAGGCTTCATTCATAACAAAATCTAATTAGGAATTTCTTCAAGTTGGGATTGAAGCTCTTTTAAATCATCAAGAAGTAAATTTATTTCCTCTTTTTGATCTTCTAGATGATCTATTCTTTCTTTAACTATTTTTATATGAAACTCAGCTTGTTTCTGATGTTTTGGGTCAACATCATATAGCTCTAAATAAACCTTAATTTCACCTAATGAAAAACCTAGCTTCTTTGCTCTAACAATAATAATAAGTCTTGCTCTGTCCTTATAGTTAAAAACGCGAGTATTGCCAATTCTCTGTGGATTGATTAAGCCTTTTGATTCATAAAATCGGATGGCCCTTTCTGTGATATTTAATTTTTTTGCAAGTTCAGGTACGGTATAAAGTGATTTATTATCTTTTTTTGACATTCTTTGTATTACTTTTAAGTAATGTATATTACGTTAAGGTAAGATTAAATAAAATTACAAAATTTCTTCATATTTTTCCAAAAAATGGGGCTAAAAATTTCTAAATTAACATTCAATTAGATCAAATGCGTAAAAATTTAATTATTTAGATTGTCATATGAGTGATTTGGGAAAAATATTGATTTCAAACATGCTTTTTATGATAGGTATTTTTATGATTTTATGGGGTATAAAAAGATATATAGAAAGAAAATAAGGGAAGCAGGACCACATAAAAACCGGGAGCGGGGGAACAACCAGCTTTCATTAGTTGTGGTCCCACTTAAAACTAATTAAAATTATCCAATGATTAATGTTACTCCAAGAACTTTTTAATTAAAATTTTTAACATTAGAAATGATAGAATTTTTAATAAATCTCGATAACAAGTTATTTAATTTTTTTAACAGCAAAGTTTCAAACTCAATTTTTGATTTTGTTTTTCCAATCATTACAGATCAAGATTTTTGGACACTTCCTATACTTTGTTTGATTATATACCTTTTAATAGGCAGAGGTAAAACTGGAAAGATATCAGTTTTACTTCTTTTAATTGCGGTTGGGCTTTCAGATTTTATATCAGCTTCTATATTAAAACCCTATTTTGAAAGACTTAGNCCAAGTCATTCAGAAATCGAAGGATTGATTCTTCTTGTTAATAAAGGAGGTAAATATGGATTTGTCTCATCGCATGCTGCCAATATTTTTGCTGCCAGCACAATACTTAGCTTTTTTTACATTCATAAAAAAAAGCTATGCATTACAATTGCTTTTTTAATTTCTTTTAGTAGGGTATATGTGGGAGTACATTTTCCTGGGGACGTAATTTTTGGAGGAATGCTGGGTTATTTAATTGCAATTATTTCAATAACGTTTTATTCAAAACTTGTTTTAAATAAAAATAAAAAAGAATTAATTAGGTAAGCTATTCTCAACATCTTTGACAGGATAATTTTCGAATCTTTGATTAGTGGTAGACCTAATTTCTCCATTCTTAGATTCAAATTTATCAATATTGTCACTTAAAGCATTCATGAATGCTTTTGCATGTTCAGGAGCCATTATTATTCTTGAATGAACTTTTGCTTTTTTCACTCCAGGTAAAATTTTAGTAAAATCCATCACAAATTCTGCTGAAGAATGAGTGACAATCACAAGGTTAGAATATTCCCCATTGCTAGAATCATTATCAAGCTCTATACTGATTTGATGTAAATTTTTATTTTCATCCATAATGTTAAGTTATGATTCTCTATCTTTTGAATCTCTTTGGTTGAAGTCTTCCCATTCTTCTTCTATTCCTTCAAAATCTTCATAGCCTTTAATCTCTTCATCTTCGGCTTTTTGTTTATACATTTCCATTTCACTCTCATAAAGACTGAATATATCCCTCTTTTTCTCAAATTCGGCTGGGTCCACATCTTCTTCATCATCAGGCTCTAATCTTTCAACATCTTCACTGTATACTTTTTGATCAAAAAAATCAAGATCTTCAATTAAGCCATTAGCCATAAGATATTCTAAAAAATCAAGATATTTTCGATCTTTTAAATTTACTTTGCAATATCTACAAGTAAGTGATTCTTTGATATCTACATCTTCAAGAGAAGCACCACAATTTGGGCATATTATACCTTCAAGCATAAATTTTTACTTTCATAAATAGGAACGAATATAGCTGACGATAACCATTACGTCAATTACTTTTCAATTTGTACAAATAAATTCCTATAAAATTGTTCTTCAACAATATCAAAATCAACACCTCTTCTCTTTTTCATTCGCTGACAGTTAAGAATAAACTTATCAATGCTAACTTTAGACATCCCATTATCAGTATACCAAGTTAAAATTGGAATATTTTTCGAAGGAAAATCTTTTGAAAAAATCATTGATCCCGAACCATAGACAGATCCAGTATTTATTTTTGTTCCTATAGATGTCTTAACAAAATCTCCTATAAAACAACCTAAGTGGATTCTATTTGTGTCAAACACTTCATCGTTCATTTGGACTCGAACTTTTCCATAATTGTTTTTTAAGTTGCTGTTTGATGTACCGGCTCCGAGGTTGACCCATTCGCCAATATATGAATTACCTAAAAAACCATAATGAACTTTATTTGTGTATCCTTCAACGACTACACTGTTCAATTCACCTCCGATCTTACACAAAGGACCAATTACTGAATTTTTAACATATGTAAGAGGGCTAATTGTTGACCCACAGCCAACATAAAGCGGTCCCTCAAGATGTGTATTTGATTTAATTGTAACATTATCATCAATGACAATTGGACCAGCAGTGGCATCCATGACTACGTTGGGCTGTATTTCAACTTTACCAATAAGTATGTTTTGTGAATTAATTAAATTTTTTGAATTTCTCTCAAAAAATTTGAGATTTTCAGACAGCTTTCCTTCTTCAGCAAAATACTTTTTATCATCATTAATATTTTTTCCAATATGATCAATAATATCCCATAAATATCTGCATAGCATTATATCTATTCTTTTAGATTTTATCGATTTTAGTTTTTTAGGGCTAAAGTTATTATCAAGAAACTGTTTTCCGCTTTGTTTTTTCAAATAAGCCCCAATACAATTTTTATCATCAAAAAAAACGATTTCATTGTTATTTTTGGGAATAATATTTTTGTTCCAAACTGCATTTCCAACCAACCATAGGCCGTCTTCAATGTTTTTTGGATTTACTTCAAGATCAGGATGACGATGAGATACTACATCCCGAAGCTCTTTTCTTACAAATAAATTAATTTTACAATCTGAAAATGTTTTTTTAATTCTATCTAGAAAAGTATCGCTGCTTATTCTAAATTCAAAACACGCCTTAGTTGAAGATAAAGGATAAAATTTAGAAAGAATTGTATTTTCATAGACGTAGATATTCATTTTATATTCCTATAATTTGAAAAATTTCTTTAAAACCGCTCTCTGCTAATTCCTCACCTTGCCGACGAATCATAATATTGTAATAATCTTTTCCTTCTTTGCTATAAAAACCGATCCTCAATGGGGCAGAAACGATCTGGCTTAAGGCTGCTGAAAAAAGTGAGAATTCTTGATTCAAATCCAATAATACATCTACCGTTATTTTTTCACAAGCATAGGTTAATTCTTTATCTGGAGTGCCCCATCGATTTAAATCTTCCCTAGTGAAGAAAATATAATGATGAAAATCGCTTGGATCAACTAAACTGCCCACGCTTTCCAGTCCCAACAATCTTACCTGGTTAGAACCAGCTGGTCCCATAGCATTTCTCATTGATCTCAAAAACCTTTTCGCAAGGTCTGATTCTGTTGAATGCTCAGGTAAAATAATCAAAAATTGTTTGGGTGTTTTTCCTTTTTTTGAAATAAAAAGTGACTGAGAATTTCTTTTGTTTCGATTAATAAGTCTGTTCCACCACAAAGCAAGTTTTTTCGAATTCGAACTGTTCACATTAATACTGAATTTTGGATGTTCTTGTTCTTAATCATGCTTAAAATTGTATTAACTTTAGTTATCGATGAAAGAAGAAAACAATATAAATAATTCAAAAAACAACATTCCAGCAGGACATTTCCCCTATAGGAGGGGAATCTATGAGGGTATGTACAAAGATAAATTGTGGACCATGAGGCAATATAGTGGAATGACGTCTGCAATAGAATCCAACAAAAGATTTAAATATCTCCTAGGTAAAGGTGTTAATGGGCTATCAGTTGCTTTTGATTTACCTACACAAATTGGCTTTGACTCTGATCATCCGATGTCAGTTGGTGAAGTTGGCAAGGTTGGCGTACCCATATCAAGCATTTATGATATGGATCTGCTATTTGATAAAATTGATTTAAGTAAAATTTCAACATCGATGACCATCAATTCAACTGCATGTATACTTTTGGCATTCTACATTTGTGTGGCAGAAAAAAGGGGTGTACCATTATCAAAAATTCAAGGTACAATTCAAAATGACATATTAAAAGAATATATTGCTAGAGGAACCTATATTTATCCTCCAGGTCATTCGCTTAGAATTGTCTCGGATATTTTTGAATTTTGCTCGGAAAATATTCCTAAATGGAACACAATATCAATATCTGGATATCATATTAGAGAGGCAGGATCATCTCTAGTTCAAGAATTAGCATTTACCTTTGCAAATGCTATAGCTTATGTTGAAACAGCAATTAAAAAGGGCTTAGATCCAAATGTTTTTGGTTCACGAATTTCTTTTTTCTTTAATGCTCATAATGGATTCCTGGAAGAAATAGCCAAATTTAGGGCAGCTAGAGAAATTTGGGCTTCAATTATGAAAAATAGATTTAAAGTAACCAANAAAAAGGCTTTAAAATGTCGTTTTCATGTTCAAACTGGTGGCTCTACACTAACAGCTCAACAACCTCAAAACAATATAGTTAGAACAACTATTCAAGCATTATCTGCAGTTCTTGGCGGAGCTCAATCCATACATACCAATAGCTATGATGAAGCATTGGGCTTGCCAACTGAAAAAGCGGCTAAGATTGCTCTTAGAACTCAGCAGTTAATCGCTAATGAAACTAACTTAGTAAAGTTTGTTGATCCACTCTTTGGAAGCGATATAATAGAGTCATTAACAGAAAATTATATTTCAAAAGTGAATAAAATCTTGAAAGAGGTTGACCAAATTGGTGGATCTGTTAAGGCTATAGAGGATGGTTATATGCAAAAAAATATATCACAAACGGCTTATGAGTACCAAAAATCAATAGATAATAATTCTACATTAATTGTTGGTTTAAATTGTTTTGAAGAAGAAGATGNTGAAATTGATCTTCAAAAAATAAATGAACAATCAGTGAATGATCAGATAAAAAAATTAAAAAAAATTAAAAAAAATAGAGATAGTGCTTTAGTTACTACAAGCCTAGAAGAATTAAAGACTGCTGCAACGAGTGATTCAAATTTGATGCCATTTATTATCAGCGCTGCAAAAAATGAGTGCACTTTAGGAGAAATATCAGATATTCTTAGAGCATGCTTTGGTGAATATAAAATGAGTTAGTTGTTTTTTAAATTTTTTAATATTAGTAAAATTAGTATATTATTAAAGCTAGACTTTATATNTGTATTTATAAATGGAGAAGTAATATGAAAAATTTGACAATATTATTCCTAATATTTTTCATCGCATCATGCGGTAATCAAACTGCACCTCCATTGAATATTGAAGAACCTGAGAAACCAATTAATGAAGAAGAGCAAAACGATATATCAATTCCAGAAACACCTGAAGCTACATTTACCTCAGAGGAAACTACTGTTCCAGAAGAACCTGAGCCTGAAGTTGAAAATAGTGGACCATCGCCTGAGCCAGTTGTTGCAGTTGTTGCGCCCCCTCTTCCTGTAGATGCAAAAGATGAAGTTGAAGTTGAGCCTATATTATTTGAGGATTATGCATGGGAGAAATATATGATTGAGCCAGGTGATTTTTTAGGNAANATAGCTCAAAAAGAATATGGCGATTTCAGACTTTGGAGGTATATATATGCATGGAACAAGGAAGAAATTGGCGATAACCCAAATCTAATTTTCCCTTATAACTTTTTTGACCTACAAAAGGAAAGGTTAAAGGCAAAAACAGCTGAACCAACATTCTTTGAATATACAGTTCAGCCTGGTGATAACTTATGGAATATTGCTAATAAACAGTATGGAGATCCAAAATCTTGGATAATATTACTTTTTGATAATGAATCAACTATCAAATCAAATTCAGGCATTCTTAGTCCGGGAATGTCTATAAAGCTTAGAGAAAAGCTTGATCCCAATGCCTAGAAATTGATCTTTTCCAATCTTGTAGACGCCAACCTTAATACAGATTTCATTGGCAGAAATCTTGAATACTACGCTAGACTGAACTCAACAAATGATGAAGCATGGGAGTTAGTTGCTGAAAAAGTTCCAAACGGCTCAGTAATTATAACAGATAACCAGTTCAAAGGCAAAGGCCGCTTTGGGAATGAATGGATTTCTACTCCAAGCATGAGCTTAACATTTTCATTAATTCTGCATGGTTTACAAAATTTACAAAAACTACCGCTCATGATAGGTGTTTCTATTTGCGAGGCTTTAAAAGAGTTTGATTTTGAACTAAAACTCAAATGGCCAAATGATATTATTTTAGATGACAAAAAAATAGGTGGCATTCTTTGCGAATCAAAAAACATTAATAATGTAAAAACTATAGTAGTTGGCATAGGAATGAATATCAATGAAAAGGTGGATGATTTTCCAGACAATCTAAGAAAAAAGGCAATTTCACTTTCCATGGTTGCAAACAAAACTTTTCAGCGAGAAAGAGTGCTGGCTAATATACTTAATCACATTGAAAAAAATCTTGATCTTCTTAAAGAAAAAAACCTAGAATTATTTAAAAAATGGGAATCATTTTGTAATCATATCAATAAAGAAGTTACATTTCACAACAATGATATAAATGTCAAAGGTAGATTTTTGAATATTTCAAATGAAGGAAATGCAATTATAGAAATAAATAATGAAGAAAAAACGTATTCATCGGGTATCGTTGAAATTAATAATTCAATGTAATTTTAATATTAGTTATCAAATGCAGATATTTTCGTAATATCTTCTCCCAGAATCAATGTGTGCATTTCATGGGTGCCTTCATACGTAAAGACTGACTCAATATTCGCCATGTGTCTTATTGGTGAATAATCAATTGTTATTCCGTTGCCACCTAAAATTTCTCTCGCTGTTTTGGCAGCATCACGAGCTATCATGCAATTATTTCGCTTGGCCATTGATACTTGAAAAAAATTCATTTTTTCATCATCTTTTAATTTTGCCAGTTGATAAGCCATCAATTGACCTTCCGTAATTCTAGTTAACATATTGGCCAATTTAGATTGTGTTAATTGATATGCTGCAATTGGTTTTGAGAATTGCTTTCGTTCTTTTGCGTAATTCAAAGCGACCTGATAACAATCTGTAGCAGCGCCCACCATCCCCCATGATATGCCAAATCTCGCTTGAGTTAAACAACCCAAAGGTCCTTTTAGTCCTTCAATATTTGGCAGTCTAGAAGAATCAGGAACACAAACATTTTCAAAAGATAATTCTGATGTAATTGAACATCTTAAGCTTAATTTGCCATGAATGTCGGTGGCTGAAAACCCTTCCATGCCTTTTTCTAATATAAATCCTCTTACAAGCCCTTCTTCGTCCCTCGCCCAAACTATTGCAATATCTGCAANAGAGCCATTTGTAATCCACATTTTGCTTCCATTAATAATCCAATTATCTCCATCTTTTTTACAACGAGTTAACATGCTCCCAGGGTTTGATCCAAAATTAGATTCTGTGAGGCCGAAACAACCAATCTTACTTCCCGANCCAAGTAATTTTAGCCATTTTTTCTTTTGGTCATTTGAGCCGTAAGCATAAATAGGATACATAACCAAAGCCCCTTGAACGCTTGCAAAAGACCTTAACCCTGAATCGCCTCTTTCCAGTTCATGCAATATCAACCCATATGCAACATTTGAAACACCCGACCCCCCAAATTTCTCAGGAAGTGAGGATCCCATGAAGCCTAAATCTCCNAGCTTAGGTATTAATTCTTTAGGAAAAGTACCATTCTCATAATGCTCATTAACAAGAGGCTTAAATTCATTTTCAACAAAATCATTAGCTGTTTTTTGAATTAATAATTCTTCTTCGGTTAACATTTCAGTAATATTATAATAATCTGGTCCAAATTCTTTCATTGCTATGCCTTAGTTTTTTTAAAATTTAACAATTATTACCTACAAACTTGCAATCTTTGATCCTTGCGGCTCATTGAAATAATGTAGCTTTTTTCATCTTGAATAGCTTGAAAAGACTCTTTTGAATCAATTTCTAGCCAATTTTCCTTGATCAAAATTTGAGCAGTAGGCGCTCCCAGAGAATTGCCAGGACCTANTAAGATTATCTTATCAGGAGCAAACTCTTTAATTGCTACAGTTATTGCTTTTGTATAATCGAATGGATTGACGATTTGANATCCAAACGTGTAGTCATAAAGTTTGNTAATATTTGTGCTAAAATTTGACCAAATATTACCCATACCATCTATTATCGGTATTTTAGGTTTATCAAANATTTCAATGCTATTTTTATCTTTAGCTAAATAAGTAATTTCATTTAANAGTGGTGTATGAAACGCTGAATGATAAGGAATTTGAAAGGGATAATCGCCTTTTGGTTTCAATGTTAACATTAAATTTTTGAGGGCATCCACATTGCCTCCAATGACAATATAACCCCCAAGTAAAATTGAAATATAAACTGACTCTGTNTGTATTTTTTTTACAATATCATTGTATATACTCCTGTCTAAGTGCCAATTATCATCCACAATTGGATAGATAATTTGACCACCTAATGTATTTTCATCCATTAAGGTGCTCATATTATAGATTAAGTCGTTTCCATCTATATAAGAAATTGAACCACTCATTGCGAGTGCAGAATACCATCCCATAGAGTTTCCTAAAATTGCAACTATTTCAAATCGATCTTTATCAATACAAAAATAATCTGACAGGCTACAAGCATAGGTCAATGGGCCTGCATTTTTACCTATCATATGTAATTTCGTCCTAAAAGGTGATCTATCCAAATCATGAATGTTAATTTCTTTGTTTATATCTCTTTTTATACTGATATCATTCATAAGTTTTGTAAATGTCTTTTCTGAGTTATTTTTTAAATAATTTGAAGATTCTCTATCATAACTTCCTCTTCCAGGAGCAACAACAATGACTCTTTTTTTATGCATTAATCAATGCTAATGCTTCTTCAGAGATAGATTTTTCACTGGGCAAAGTATAATTAGATGACTCTCCAATAGTGATAAAGCTGTCTTCCGCAGCATGAAGTTTAATAATTCCATTTATAGATGAAGAGATGTTATTAAAAATTGATTCACCAAAGCATCCAGACTTTCTACACTCATCTACAATTAATATTTTTTTTGATTGTTCAATCTCTTTGATCAAATTGCTATAATTAATATCTGTAAGCCATCGCAAATCAATTATTTTTATTTTTTTATGAATCTTCTGTTCAATTTTTCTCTTTGCTTTCATAGATAAGTAAAATCCGTTTCCATAAGATATTATCGTTAGTTCATTTCCTGATCCAAATAGCCCAAATTCACTTAAATTAATATTTTCATTGATATTTGGATATGAATTTATCCATAAGCTGTCCTTTTTTTTATAAAGGTCTTTTTGATTATAAAGTGCAATCGGTTCTATAAAAATTATGATTCTTTGATTTAAGAAAGCTTCTTTTACAGCTGTTCTCATCATTTTTACAGCATCTTCGCCGTTAGAGGGAACGGCAACAATAATTCCAGGAATATCTTTAAAAATAGATAATGAATTATCATTATGAAAATGTCCGCCAAAACCTTTTTGATAGGCCAATCCAGGAACACGAATAATCATTGGGTTGGAAAATTTTCTGTTTGAAAAAAAAGAAAGGGTCGAGGCTTCTCCCCTTAATTGATCCTCGGCATTATGAAAGTAGGCTAGGAACTGAATTTCAATGATTGGTACGTATCCATTCATACCAAATCCAATCCCAAATCCAATTATAGAAGTTTCATCAAGGGGACTGTCAAAAACTCGTTTGTATCCAAACTTTTTTACAAGATTAGCAGTAACACCATAAACCCCTCCTTTTCTTGATACATCCTCACCAAATATCACAGTATTAGGATATTGAGCAAGTATATCAACTAAACAATAATTTAATAATCTGGACATACTGTGTTTTAATTCTAGTCTATCAAAGTCTTTATCTAATAAAGTCTTTCTTATTTGATCGCTTGGAGGGTTAGGTAAAGTTCTATTATTTTTTTTAGGAAGGATAGAGCTCATTATTTCTTTTTTGCTCTTCAGTTTTGGGCGAATAGAAGCCGATTCAAAAACACAATCAACTTTTTTTCGACTTACTTCATAGAGTTTCAAAATATCATCTTTTGACACAAGTTTTTTTTCAATAAGAATTCTTGCTGAATGTAAAAGCGGGTCATCAAATTCAGACTTTTCAATTTCATTTTTTGATCTATAAACTGTTTCAATGTCTGATCCAGCATGACCCATTAGTCTTACAGTTTTCATATGAAAAAAAACTGGGGATCTATTTTTTCTGCAATAGGCTTCGGCCTCTTTAACTTTAACAATCATATCTAATAAATTTCTACCGTCAGACTGAATATATTTTAAATTTTTTTTATTTTTGTAATTATGCTCAATCCAAAAATCAGGTGTTGGAACTGAAATTCCTAATTCATTATCCTCGCATATAAAGACTATAGGAACATTTCCTCCCATATAAGATATATAGGATGCTGTATTTATACCACTTAGGGCTGTAGCATGATTTATTCCAGCATCTCCAAAACTACATAAAACCACACTATCATTTTTAACTATATTTTCCTTTAATTTTAAATCCCTTCCTCTCTCTATCGAAAATGCAAATCCCACTGCTTTTGGAAGATGGCTTGCTATTGTGCTAGTCTGCGGGGGTATATTTAATTCTTTACTACCAAAGACCTTATGTCTCCCACTACTTATTGGATCATCTTTTGATGCAACTAAAGATAAAGCAGTATCAAAAATAGGAGTAAAACCAGGAAATTGTTTTGATCTCTCAAAAAAAAATGCACCACTTCGGTAATGCAAAAAAGCCATATCACTAAGGGGGAATATATTTCCAAACACTGCATTTCCTTCATGACCTGAGCTTGAAATAGTATAATGGCAGATACCTTTTTCTTTGTATTTCCTTGCGTTTAAATCGATTTGTCTACTAAGAACTTGAGATTCAAAAATACTAATCAGTTCATCTTTTGGTATATCTGCTGATATATATAATTTATCTGTTTTAGATTTTGGTAATTTTTCGCTAGATAAGAATTCTATGAAATTTTTATCTATAATTTTTGACCTATCTATCGATATCATAAATAAAAATAGATAATTTCACGCTTTATTGCATTAATGAGAAGTTATTTTTTTTAAACTCAATAATTTTGATTTGAATTCTCTTAATTCTCTAACATTGCCTAATTCAAAATTTGCGATATTCCATTTTATTTGAAAATCATAAAGATTGTCCAATCCTCCATTATCTAAATAAAGATTGAAAAGATCATTATCAGCGCGTGGTTTATTATTGTGAAGAGATGCAGTTATTGAATAAGCAATATCCTCAAGTAAATCATCTATTGAACTATTAGATAGTTTTTCGCTCAGTATATTCTGCTCTATCTTTGAAAATCTTAATCCATGCACAGCATAATCCTGATAAGCTTCCCATGCATGAGGGGCAACCTTTTTAACAAAAGATGCCATCGCATCAGAAAAAACCCTTATCTCATATTGAGCATGACTATCCGATCTTAAACCGATAAAGTGTAGCAAATTATGTAGATCATTTTTCCAATACCACTCAGTGTATAGATTAACTGGCAGTATCGCTCGAGCCAACTCTCTAGCTACACCTGCTTCATTTAACTCAGAATAAATTTCAAAGCTACGATCTGATATTTCATTGAAATAGTCTATTACTTTATTCTTGAGATCGTCAGGGACTTTACCAGACCTTCCTTGCTTGTTCGTTGCGCTTTGAAACTCAATTTGATCAGATTTAGGAATGTAAAATTCATCCCTTGCCTCTGAATAACGAAGAGAATATTCATTGATATTTGCTGTTCTGTGTCTGACCCACTGTCGGGCTACAAAAATAGGCATTTTGCAATGAAATTTGAACTCAACCATCTCAAATGGTGTAGAATGACGGTGTCGCATTAAATATCGTATCAATCCTCTATCCTGAGATACTTTGCTTGTGCCTTTGCCATAACTCACTCTTGCTGANTGAACAATTGCATCATCACCTCCCATTGAATCAACCAGACGAACAAATCCTTTATCTAGACATTTAATTGCATCTTTAGGGATTTCTTGCATTTATATTACTCTCTTTTTTTATATATAAGTATACCATCTCGAACCGGCAATAGGACAGGAGTTAATCTATTATTTTTTTTAATCAACATCGCCGTTTCTTTAATGGCCAATGAATCCTTATCTTTAGGATTTAAAACCTCACCACTCCATAGCATGTTATCAAAGACAACTATTCCTCCTTTTTTGACTAAGCTATTAACTCTTCTGTAGTAGTTTGGATAGTTGGCTTTGTCAGCATCAATAAATATCATATCAAATGAGCCGGCTTGAAAATTGTCAAGAGTATTCAATGCTGGCCCCTCATGAATTTGAATTTTATTCAACATGCCTGCTTTGCTAAACCACTTAGTAGCNGTTTGCTTNTGTTTTTTCATTAATTCACAAGTATGAACAATACCATCCNGAGGTAAAACTTGTGCCATTTTTAAAGTGCTATATCCAGTGAACATCCCAATCTCTAAAATATTTTTTGAATTTGATATTTGAATTAGCAATTGAAGTAGCCCCCCAACTAGAGGTCCACAAAGCATATGAGAGAGCTCTTCATTCTTTGTTGTAGAATCAACTAAACTTTTCAAAATCATATCATCAGATACAGAGTATTCCTCGCAATAATTCTCTAATTCTTCTGATATGAAATTCATCTAAAGTAACTTTTTTATTGTATTATTAATATTTTCAATTGAACCAGCTACAAGCCCAGCATCAATCAAAGGATTTTTTTGATTATAAATTCTTTTTTCAGCATTAAGATTGACTAATTTACCTCTAGCCTCATTGATTATGCAATCAGCTGCGCATACATCCCATTCGTTTTTCGGTCTCAATGTAGCGAACATATCACCAATTCCTGCTGCAGTTAATGCAATCTTGTAAGCAACAGATCCAATTGCATTCAGGCTTTTAAATTTTTTATTATGCTTTTTCCATANACCTTCTCTGCGCTCAGAATTACTTATAAGAAGTATCATATCTGTAGATGGTTTAGATTCACTACAAAAAATTTGCAAATCATTCAAATATGACCCTTCTCCTTTAGATGCATAAAAGATTTCTTCCTTAACAGGGTTATAAATTACTCCTAATACAGGGCAACCTTCCTCAGCTAGACCGACACTTACAACAAATTCATCAATTCCATTAATAAATTCTTTTGTACCATCTATTGGATCAACGATCCATATCCTGCTTTTAGATAATCTGTCTGATGAATCTATAGTTTCTTCGGATAACCATCCATAGCCTGGAAAAGAACTAGTAAGAATTTTTTTTAAGTAATCATCTGCAGCTTCATCTGCGGTTGTAACAGGATTTCCAAAGCCTTTTTCTTTTATAACATATTCTGAATTATAATATTTTAAAATTATTTTACCAGCTTCTTTGGCAGCGTTGATTGCAATATTTAACTCATTTTTCATTGTTAATATTAAAACAAGTTCAACACAGCAATAAAATCATATTTTAAATTTCAACTAGTGTTTGTTATGGATAAATTTTATAAATGAAAAATAAAGATAAATATTTTATGAAGTTAGCAATCAAGGAAGCTAAAAAAGCTAATAATGAGGTATTTCCTAATCCAAAAGTTGGTTGCTTAATCGTTAAAGATGAAAAAGTTATCTCTAGAGGTTTTCATAGACGATATGGTGGTCGTCATGCAGAGCAAGTAGCTATTGATAATCTGTCTCAAGAGATAACAAATGCTACAATGTATGTAACCCTTGAACCTTGTGCTCATAAGGGGAAAACGAGTCCATGTATAGATTTAATTGATCCTTCAATTTTTAATAGAGTTGTTATATCTTCATTGGATCCTAACCCTTCAGCGGTTGGTGGTATTAAAGCAATATTGAACAAAAAAATATCAGTCACAAAAAATGTATGTAATATAAAATCCAAAAAAATCAATCCCAGATTTTTTACTTATCATGAGAAAAAAAGACCTTATGTCATAATGAAAGCGGCTTTAACTCTAGATGGATTTATTGCAGAATCAAATGGTATCTCGAAGTGGATAACTAATGAAAATTCAAGACGATCTGTGCATGAACTACGTTCGAGTTGCGATGCTATTTTAATTGGCAATAAAACAGCACTGATAGATAATCCATCGCTTGACAGTCATGGAAAAGGGAAAGACCCTATTCCAATTATAATTGATCGTTCAAAGTCACTGAAAAAAAAATTAAAAATTTTTAAAAGAACCCCCATAGTCTTCTCTGGTGATATTCTTAAAAGTAAACCACTTAATAACGTAAAAATAATATTAGACGAGCTTTATGAAAGAAATATCCAATCTGTTTTAGTTGAAGGCGGCGGATTTACGATTACTCATTTTTTAAATTCTGGTTTTTTTGATGAACTTCATTTGTACTATGCTCCAAAGTTTTTAGGATCTGGTATCTCAATTTTTAATACAATTAGATCGATTAAAGATTCTTCTAATTTGATACTTAAGAAAGTTGATAAATTTAAGAATGATTTTAGAGTCATTTATAAAAGGAAATATTGATGTTTACTGGCATTGTGGAAGAAGTTGGCGAGATAGTTGATTTAAATAAGAATCAAGACGGTTTTAAGATTTCTGTCAAAGCGCATACCATACTAGATGGCTTGAATATAAATGATAGTATTTCTTGTTCGGGGGTATGTCTTACGGTTATCGAAGTTGGCAATGATACCTTTAATGTTCAATTAGTAAACGAAACAATAAAAAGAACCTCAGCAAAATCTTGGACACCAAAAACAAAGATAAACCTTGAGCGATCTCTTTTACCCACTACTCGATTAGGGGGCCATTTTGTTCAAGGTCATGTAGATACTACAATTAAATTAATTAATATTGAAAGGCAGAAAGATTCTGCTGAATTCACTTTTGAGAAAATTAATGATATTGCTGACTACATTGTTGAAAAAGGTTCAATATGTTTGGACGGAATTAGCTTAACAATTGCTAAAAATAATAAAAACAATTTTAAAATTGCCCTAATACCACATACATTGGATGTTACAAACTGGAAATATATAGTAATAGGTGATATGGTGAATGTTGAAATAGACATGATGGCAAAGTATATCAAAAATTTTATGGATCTCAGACAATGAAATTTAATTCAATAGATTCAGCTATAGAGGAAATAAAAAATGGCAGATGTATTATTGTTGTAGATAATGAAGATCGTGAAAATGAAGGCGATCTTGTGTCTGCATCTGAGCTTATTACACCAGATATGGTTAATTTCATGGCAAAGGAGGGCAGAGGGTTAATCTGCATAACTATAGATTCAAAAAAAGCAAAATCTTTAAATCTTGAACCCATGGAAAGGAAGAACTCTTCCCTTTATGAAACAAATTTCACAATCAGTGTTGATGCATCAAAAAACACTACCACTGGAATCTCAGCTTTTGACAGATTTGAAACCATCAGAGTTATTATAGATGAAAAATCAAAAGAAAGCGACTTAGCAAGACCTGGACACATATTTCCTATAGTTGGAAAAGATGGGGGAGTTTTAAGAAGAGCAGGCCATACCGAGGCAAGCATGGACCTCGCAAGGCTAGCTGGTCTTAAACCAAGTGGTGTTATATGTGAAATATTAGCAGATGATGGTACAATGTCTAGAGGAAAGACACTATTTGAATTTGCAAAAAAACATAATCTAAAAATCATTTCAATAGCTGACTTAATCAGATATATTCGAAAAACTGAAAAGCTTGTAAAAAAAGTTGAAGAGGTCAACTTGCCAACTAAATACGGTAATTTCAAACTGCATTTATATGAAGATATATTTGATAACAATTCCCATATAGCTCTATCGCTTGGTAATTTTAATGATGAAAAATCTACCCTCATTAGAGTACACTCAGAATGCTTAACCGGAGACGTTTTCCATTCCCAAAGGTGCGATTGCGGTGATCAGCTAGAAACCGCAATGCAGATGATTGCAAAAAATAAATCAGGAGTTATAGTTTATCTTAAACAAGAAGGTAGAGGCATTGGACTGATGCACAAAATCAAAGCTTATCGTTTGCAAGAAGGGGGACTAGACACCGTTGAAGCGAATGAAGAATTAGGTTTTTCAGCAGATCTAAGAGATTATGGTGTTGGTGCGCAAATCCTTAAAGATCTTGGCGTAACAAACATTACTATAATGACCAATAATCCAAAAAAATTAGTAGGGCTTGAAGGTCATGGGCTAAACATTGTATCCAGAATCCCAATCAAGATCAAACCCAACCAAAACAATAAAGAATATTTAGAGACAAAGAAATCAAAATTAGGACATATTTTAGACTAATGATCGCAATTGTAAAAAGTAATTTCAATACAAAAGTAACCTCTGGACTACTCAATGGATGTCTAAATGCATTGAATAGACAGGGTATTCAGAAACAACAAATAAACATTTTTGAGGTCCCTGGTGCATTTGAGATTCCGTTCATGATTAATAAAGTTCTAAAATTTAGAACTGATTTTGATGCTGTAATTGCCCTTGGCGCAATAATAAAAGGTGAAACCGATCATTATCATTTCATATCTGATTCTGTCACAAAAGGTATAATGCAAATAACCCAAAATTCTAAAATTCCGATTATCTTTGGAGTATTAACTTGCCAAAATAGCCAATTAGCCTACGCACGATCAGGTAACGATAAAAAAAATAAAGGCTTTGAAGCGGGTGAAGCAGCAATCGAGATGCTAAATCAAGATTAATGATGAATTATGATAAACCGTACATCTTAGGAACCGATAACGAAGAAATAAAACGATTAGAACTACAGCACCAGATATGGCTTTCTGAAGCAAAGGTCGGATGGGCCTCAGCAAACTTTTCAAGAAATAATACAATTTTAGATTTGGGCAGCGGTCCAGGAACTTGTTCAAAAGAATTAGCAAAAATTGTTGGGGCTAGTGGAAAGATTATTTCTGTTGATAAGTCTTCACATTATATTCAATATATTAAAGATAATCTTCAAAAAAAATACCCACAAATAATCCCAATTTGTGCAAGCTTTGAAGATTTAAGCCTTAAACCAAATTCCATAGACCGCATGTTTTGTAGATGGTCTCTTGCTTGGGTTCAAAATCCTAACAAAATCATTAGAAAAATCAAAAATTATTTGAAAAAAGGTGGTAAAATAGTCTTTCATGAATACTATGACTGGTCAACACACCAGATATTCCCATTCAAAGAAAAAATAGATAAATGTATTAAAACAGCATTAAAAAGCTTTAAAGAGTCTGATTTTGAAATCGATATTGGCGCTGCCCTTCCGCAACTACTTTATGATATGGATTTTAATATAACTAGCACTCGACTAATGCCCAAATTAGCTAAGCCTGATTCAAAAGAATGGAATTGGCCAAAGACCTTTTATTATAACTATTTTCCAAGATTGGTAAAAATGGGGTACTTGAACAAAGACGATACTAAAGAATTTTTCGAAGATTTTAAATCTTTGGAAAAACTATCCTATTCTAGAATATTTTGCCCAATATTGATAGAAATCGTTGCAGAGAAGTAGTTGAAAAAAAAATTCTTTAAGTTTTTACTAAAATTAACAGGCTGGAACATAAAAGGCGAGCTCCCAAAAGAAAATCAATATATTATCATTGCTGCTCCACATACCAGTAATTGGGATTTTATCATTGCTGTCATGCTTAGAGGAGCATTAAATGAAAAGATCTTTTTTCTTGGTAAAAGTCAATTATTCAAATTACCGTGGGGGTGGTTTTTTTCTGCTATGGGTGGAAAACCTGTTGACAGAACCAAGTCAAATAATCTTGTTGATGCTGTAGTTGGTATATTTAAGGAAGATCCATATTTTAAGCTTGCACTTGCTCCAGAAGGAACAAGGAGCGCAGTTAAAAAATGGAAAACAGGCTTTTACCATATTGCAAAGGGATCAGGTATACCTATAGTTCCATGTGGTTTAGACTTCAAAAGAAGAACACTTTTTATTGCTGAAGAGTTCTACCCTGGAGATGATATTGAGAAAGATATGAATAGTTTGATTAATTATTTCAGAAAATTTGAAGGTAAACATCCAAAAAAAATTTCTGACTTCAAATTGAAGTAAAATTCATTTACTTATCATAAAATATTTAGATTTAGGATTGGAAAAATACCAACCCGACAATGATGCTGCAGGGAACATTGATCTGGTTTCAGTCAATGTTATGCCGGTGTTCCTTTCAACATCGAGCATTTGCCAAATGTAGTCCTTGTGCTGGTGGTCGGGACATGCAGGATAGCCAGGNGCCGGTCTAATTCCTTGATATCTTTCTTTTATCAAATCGTTNATGCTGAGTGATTCATCTTTAGAATAAACCCATAAATCCTTTCTAATGATTTCATGCATTTTTTCAGAAAAAGCTTCAACCAANCGATCTGCAATTATTTTTGACATAATTGAGCTATAATCATCATTATCTTTTTCAAATTCGCTTGCTAATTCCTTTAGACCATGGCCAGTTGTAAGAGCAAAAGATCCTAAGAAGTCATTCGNTGGAGAAATAAAATCTGCAAGGCAATAATTATTACTATTCAAACCTTTNTCAACTGTNTGTCTAGGAAAAGTAAATTCATGACCTGCGCAAAAAATTGTTTCATTTTCTGCATAAGCATCATGGATTCCTACAACTCCTTTAGCTTTTAATAGTTGTTTATTAATAATTCTATCTAAAAGATTTTTTGCATCATCAAAAATTTTGTTTGCTTCGAATCCATATTTTTCACTGTGAAGAATTTTAGGATATGTTCCTTTCATTTCCCAGGCATGAAAAAATGGAGACCAATCAATATAATCAACAAGCTCTTCAAGTGGGTAATCATCAAAAACAGTTATACCCTTTTTTAAAGGGTTTGGAATTTTGTATTCTTTCCAATTTATTTTATATTTTCTATTTCTAGCTTCTTCAATAGATAAATGCTTTATGTTTTTATCTTTAATGCTAGTTCTAATATCCGTGTATTTTTTTCGGGTATCGCTAATGAAATTTTCTCTTTCATTTTCATTTAACAAGTTGCCCACAACTCCAACTGCTCTTGATGCATCAATTACATGAATCGTTGGTCCTGAATAATTTTCCTCAATTTTGACTGCAGTATGTTTTTGGCTAGTTGTTGCACCACCTATCATTAAAGGAATGTTGCAATTTAATCTTTCTAATTCCTTGGCAATGTTCACCATTTCATCAAGGCTAGGTGTTATCAAGCCTGACAGGCCGATAACATCAACCTTTTCCTTCATAGCGGTTGATATAATTTTGTCAGGGGCTACCATTACGCCAAGGTCAATAATATCATAACCATTACATCCTAATACTACACTAACAATATTCTTGCCAATGTCATGGACATCTCCTTTGACAGTTGCCATTAAAACTCGACCATTGGATTTATCGGCAATTCCCAATAATTGTTTTTCTTCATCAATAAATGGAATCAAATGTGAGACGGCTTTTTTCATTACCCTNGCCGACTTTACAACTTGAGGTAAAAACATTTTACCACTCGCAAATAAATCCCCCACCACATTCATTCCATCCATTAAAGGTCCTTCAATCACATTGATGGGTCTATCATAATTTTGTCTAGCTTCTTCCGTATCTTCATCAATGAATTCAATATTTCCATCGACTAAGGCTTTCTTTAACCTTTCCTCAACACTCTCACTCCTCCACTTTAGGTCTTTCTTTGTGCTTTTACTTTTACCAGAAAAGCCTTGGGCAAACTCTAACAGGTTTTCTGTTGCATTTTCACCTCTATCAAATAGAACATCTTCAATTTTTTCTTTTAAATCTTTGTCTATTTGATCATAAACAGTTAACTGGCCTGCATTTACAATCCCCATATCCATTCCAGATTTTATTGCNTGATACAAAAATGATGAATGCATTGCNTCTCTNATAGCATTATTGCCTCTAAAGGAAAAAGATAAATTAGATACGCCTCCACTAATGTGCACATCTGGCATTTTTTCTTTAATTTTTTTTACAGCTTCAATGTAATCCTTCGCGTATGTGTTGTGTTCCTGAATACCAGTTGCAACAGCAAAAATGTTCGGATCAAAAATTATGTCCTCAGGAGGAAATTTAACTCTTTCAACTAAAATATTATAAGCTCGAGAGCAAATCTCTATTTTTCTTTCATATGTATCGGCTTGACCTCTTTCATCAAATGCCATAATCACTACAGCAGCTCCATATTTTCGAATGATCTTTGCCTGTTTGATAAATTCTTTTTCACCTTCTTTTAAAGAAATTGAGTTAACAATACCTTTTCCTTGAATGTTCTTTAGACCGATTTCTAGCACACTCCACTTAGATGAATCAATCATAATGGGGACCTTAGATATATCTGGTTCTGAAGCAATGAGTTTTAGAAACTTTTCCATTGCCTGTTCAGAATCCAATAATCCTTCATCCATATTTATATCAATTATCTGTGCACCATTATCAATTTGCTGTTTGGCAACAGCTAGAGCTGTTTCATAATCATCGTTTTTTATTAATTTTTTAAATCTAGCAGATCCTGTAACATTTGTTCTTTCACCAATATTGACAAAATTATTTTCAGGTAAAATTGTAAAAGATTCTAAACCGCTCAATCTTGTTAACGATTTTGTTTTTGGAATTATTCTAGGAGATTGTTTGTTTATCGTATTTTGCATTGCACTTATGTGGTTTGGAGTAGTTCCGCAACAACCGCCAACAAGATTTACTAGTCCGTCCTTAGCAAATTCATTGATAATTGAAGACATCTCTTCGGGGGTTTGGTCATATTCTCCCATTTCATTTGGCAAACCAGCATTTGGATACACAAAAACATTCGTATCTGCTATTTTTGCTAAATCACTTAACCATGGGCGTATCTGTTCAGCGCCCAATGCACAATTAAGACCAACCCCTGCTAAATTAGCATGTCTAATAGAATTCCAAAATGCTTCAACAGTCTGGCCAGACAAAGTACGTCCACTAGCATCAGTAATAGTGCCAGATACAAATACAGGAATTTCTCTCTTCTTATTTCTTAAAACGGTATCTACTGCATATAGAGCAGCTTTACAATTTAATGTATCGAAGACCGTTTCGATTAATATTATATCCACGCCACCATCAACTAACGCTTCTATTTGTTCTTGATAAGCATCGCTTAACTGATCAAAAGAAATATTTCTATGATCTGGTTTATTAACATCTGGGCTTAGAGATAAGGTTTGATTGGTAGGCCCAATTGAACCAGCAGAAAATCTTTTTTTATCTTTAAAGCTTCTGGCTGCTTTGTTGGCTATTCTAGCAGATTCAAAATTTATATCATAAACTGATTTTTCTAGATTATAATCAGCTTGGGATATGGAATTTGCGTTAAAGGTGTTTGTTTCAACAATATCTGCCCCTGCTTCAAAATATTTTTTATGAATCTCTTCTATTATATCAGGCCTAGTTAAGCTGAGAATATCATTATTTCCTTTGAGATCTATTTTACTATTTTTAAAAATAGAACCCCTAAAATCTATTTCGTCAAGGTTGTAAGATTGAATCATGGTGCCCATAGCACCATCAATTATCATTATTCTTTCTTTTAGGATTTTATCTATCATATTACTCTCTTCTTTACAAAAAAAAACCTCTACAAATGCAGAGGCTATGCCTTTTTAGCATTTGTTTTACGTCGATGCAATACGGTCAAATCTCGACCATCAAAATTAATGATATATTTCGATTAATCAAAATTTAAATAGCTTTTAATAATTAATCTTAAATATTAGTTTTGATTGTGATTATGAGACTATTAAATGGAAGGTTTATTTGTTAAAAAAAAATTTTTTTAAAGATTAAAATAAATCAATTTTATTACTTAGAACCTTTTTTTGATTCTAACTAGGTTCAACAATTGTAGTGATTTTCTACACCCTGCCTTAAAATAATCTCATTATCCATAACATAGTTTTGTTAATAAATCTTTGGAGCAAAGAATGAACAAAGAGATTTTTATTAGCGAAAGCATGGGCGAATCGCGCATAGCGATATTAGAAGATGGGACACTTGTAGAGGTCTACATCGAAAAACAGGACCATCAGAGGATGGTTGGAAACATTTACAATGGTATTGTAGAGAATGTTTTACCTGGCATGCAAGCAGCTTTCGTTGATATTGGATATGATATAAATGCATTTTTACCATTTTCAGAAATTGAGAACCCTGCGTTACTTTCAGATTATGATGATGATGGAGATGAAAAGGATAAAAAGAGAAAAAATAATAAACGACCAAAATACAAAAGAAATGATAGTAATGTAAGTGTCAATTTAAAGACTGGTCAAAATATTTATGTTCAAGTTATTAAAGAGGCTTTTGCTGGAAAAGGTCCGCGAGTAACAACAGAAATTGCTTTACCCGGTAGATTGCTTGTGCTAGTTCCAAATTCAAATTATGTTGGTATATCAAAGAAAATTTGGGATAAATATGAACGAAGAAGGTTAAAAAAAATAGTTTCTGCAATGAAGGAAAAGGGAATGGGCGTTATTGTTCGTACCGTTGCAGAAGGAAAAAGCGATGATGTCATAAANAAAGATTACTCTAGTTTAATTGCTAATTGGAAAAATGTTAATTCTAAAAATTCTAATAAAAAAGCTCCATCTCTTGCTTATGAGGATTTAGAAACTGCTTCTAGCGTTATAAGAGATTTATTCACGCCTGACATAACAAAAATTTGCATNGATTCAAAAAAACTATTTAAAAAACTCAATTCATATCTAAATGATGTTTCTCCAAATATGGCTAATAGGCTAGAGGANTATAGAAAGCGCGAACCGCTTTTTGAGNGCATGGGCATTGAGAACGAACTTGATAANTTATTGCGACCAAAGGTTTGGNTAAAAAGCGGTGGTCACTTAATCATTGAAAAAACCGAAGCTATGGTTGTTGTAGATGTAAATAGTGGAAAATTTGTTGGTAAGAAAAATCACGAACAAAATTCAGTAAAAATAAATCTTGAAGCATGCAGGGAAATTGCTAGACAACTCAGACTTAGGGATTTATCTGGCTTAGTAGTTATTGATTTTATCGATATGAGGGAAGAGTCGAACAGAAAAAAAATCTATTATGAGNTGAGAAAAGAACTNAAAAAAGATCGAGCTAAAGTAGCCATTTCACCGATTTCTGATTTTGGACTCCTTGAAATGACAAGGCAAAGAATACGTTTGAGTCTTTTAGACTCAATGAGTGAAGAATGTCCAACTTGCAAAGGATCTGGCAGAATTATGTCAAAAGANACTCTAGTTACTAGAATAGATTTTTGGCTTCGACGATATAAATTAAAAAACCGAAAATTTAGACTACAATTGCAAGTCCATCCTGATATTGCAGACTTTTTAAATAATAACAAAAAGGCTCTAAGGGGTCTAATGTGGCAAAACTTTACCTATATTAAAACAATTGCAAATAATACTATCGGTCGAGATGAATTTAAATTTTTTGATTCAAAAAACACGGAACAAGAAATAAAACAACAAGATATTGAACGTAACTNAGGATTTAAGTATATTTCAAGGCTATTTTGGAGAATAATATGTATGCTATCGTAAACATTTCTGGTAAACAATTCAGAGCTGAAAAAGGAAAATCCTTAAAAGTTCCTAGTCAAAGCACTAAAGTTGGGAAAAAACTATCGTATGATCAGGTTTTATTAACTAATGACAATGGTAAAGTTCAGATAGGAAACCCATTTATTAAGAACTTTAAAGTTTCTGCTACGGTTCTTGAAAATGGAAGAGACAAGAAAATAATAGTTTTTAAAAAGAAAAGGAGAAAAGGNTACAAGCGAAAAAACGGTCATAGACAAGGTTTCTCACTGATTCAAATTGACTCTATTTCAAAAACTAGCACAGCAAAAAAAACATCTACAAAAACAACTAAAACCAGTGCTACATCTTCAAAAAAAGAGGAGAAAAAATAATGGCTCATAAAAAAGGAATGGGTAGTTCTAAAAATGGTAGAGATTCAAATGCAAAACGTTTAGGCGTTAAAGTATCCGATGGTCAAAGCATTCTATCTGGAGGAATTATACTAAAGCAACGTGGAACTAAAGTACACCCTGGTGTAAATGTTAAAANGGCTAATGATGATAGTTTATTTGCAACCAACGACGGTACAGTCAAATTTGCTAACAGAGGCAAAAAAAGAAAAATAGTAAGCGTAATTCCTAACTANTCATAAAAATATGAATAAACCTAAAATAGCATTAATAGGAGGCGGTCAAATAGGAGGAAATTTAGCTCTATTAGCCGCTCAAAAGGAACTAGGTGATGTAATAATTTTTGACATTCCTCAGTCAGAAGGAATGGTTAAAGGCAAGGCTCTGGACATATCTCAGCTAGCACCACATGATGGTTATGATGTTTCAATTTCAGGAACTTCCAATTGGGACGACTTAAAAAATTCAGATGTATTCATTATTACTGCAGGTATTCCAAGAAAACCTGGAATGAACCGAGAAGATCTTCTTGATATTAATCTAGGCATCATGAAAGATGTAGCAAATAATGTAAAAAAACAATCTCCTGATTCATTTGTAATAGTTGTATCAAATCCTCTTGATGCCATGGTTTATGCATTTCATAAAGTATCGGGCTTTAGCAAAAATAAAGTTGTTGGTATGGCAGGGGCTTTAGATAGTGGAAGATTTAGATCTTTCATAGCTAAAGAACTTAATTGTTCCGTTCAAGATATTTCATGCATGGTTCTTGGAGGTCATGGAGACACAATGGTTCCCATAACTAGACTAGCAACAGTGGGTGGAGTCCCAATTGAAGATCTAATTGACTCTGAGAGGTTGGAAGAAATTGTAAACAGAACTCGTTTTGCTGGTGGAGAAATTGTAAAACTCTTCGGAAACGGATCTGCATTTTATGCACCGGCTCAATCTGCAATTGAGATGGCAGAGTCCTACATCAGAGATAAAAAAAGAGTCATTCCATGCGCATCTTTATGTGAAGGGCAATTTGGAATAAATGGATATTTTATTGGAGTCCCCAGCCTAATTGGTTCTAATGGCGTAGAGAGAATATTAGAATTTGAATTAAATGCTAGTGAGAAATCAGAGCTTAGTAATACTTTAGAGGCTGTAAANAAGACCNTTGAAGAGACAGGTCTCTAGCATATAAATATATCGTTTTTTATCACACTAATTTTAAATTTTTTTACTTTTATATTCTCATTAGCAGTTGAGCAAGCCCTTTTAAAATCAAATTCCCAAAGATGGTATTTGCACTGAACAGTATCATTATTAATATTTCCATCCGCTAAAGAAGCACCTCTATGTGGGCATCTATTATCCCATGCTATTATTTTCCCATTAATATTAAATAAGGCTACAGGCATTTCATCGTGCATGACAACCTTGCTACCACCAATAGGGATTTCACTAATGTTGGCAATTTTTATCATTCAACAATTAACGATAAAACTTGGTTAACTAGCTTTTCTATGCCCAATGCAACTTCATTAATAGACTTTGCCTCCATGTATGCTGGTGNNGTAACTATTCTATTTTCTTCATCTACGATCACTTCATCGACTTTACAATCAAAATGATTGCTTCCCATTAATTTAATGTCTTTAGATGTTTTATTATCTGAACCTATTGTTAAGTTAGCAGAATTATTCTGCTCGGATAATATTTTTGCAATCAATATCGNAGCTATGCATATTGCACCTATAGGTTTTTTTAACAGTAGGACCTCTGATATTAATCTGTAAACATCTGGGTTTACAGAACATTCAGGCCCAGCCATTGCATAATCACAAAGATTCTTGGAAACACCTAAACCTCCAGGAATAATCAATCCATCAATATCAGATGCTTCAACTTCTGCCATATCCTTTATATTGCCTCTGGCAATTCTTGAAGACTCAACTAACACATTTCGATATTCATCCATTTCTTGATCGGTGTAGTGATTTACTACATGCATCTGATCAATATTTGGTGCCATTGCAACCACTTCGCATTCTCTTCTGTCAAGCTCTAACATGGTTAGAACAGCTTCCTGTATTTCTGAGCCATCATTTGATCCACTCCCTGAAAACAAAAGACCAATTTTTTTCATTTTGCTTCTCCTTTATTTATCAAGTTTTTATTTATATTTCTTGATAATCCTGAAAATTTAGCACGCTTTACGGACGAATTCTTAAACAGTGACGAAAATTTCTTTTGATCCATTTGCTTCCATTCTTTTTCAGTCCAATCAAAAATTTCACTTCTGGGGTGAAAACTTTTTTTATCAGTGATTTGTGCAAAAGTTATGTTCCATGGACATACTTCTTGACAGATGTCACACCCATAGATCCAGTCATGTAGATCAATGTTATGCTTTTCCTTAAAGTCTCCTCTGTGTTCTATGCTCCAATAAGAAATACACTTTCTCGAGTCTAACTGATAATCGGTAAGAGCTGATGTTGGGCATGAATCTATACAAGCGGTACATGTACCGCAAAGATCATCATCAAATGATGCATCATACTCCAGTTCAATATTTAATATTAATTCCCCTAAAAATATCCANCTACCGTAATCTCTTGTAATGAGATTNGTATGTTTACCTTGCCAACCTATGCCTGAACGCTGAGCCCAATATTTTTCCATTACTGGAGATGTATCTACACACGCTATTCCATCAATAATTGTATTATAGTTTTTAATTTGATGCAATAACAATCTCAATTTTTTTTTAATTACTAAATGATAATCATCACCCCAAGCATAATTGCTAAATTTAAAACCGGATTTAATTTGGTCTTGATTTTTCCCAGCGAAGTAATTGATTCCTAGTGAAATGATAGATTTTGCTTCAGGNTAATATTTTTTTATATCAATTCTTTCGTCGCGTCTATTTTTTATCCATTCCATTTCTGCATGATTGCCATTGTCTAACCAAAGATCTAAATTTTTAGCATCTTCTTTTATAACTTCAGGTTTTGCAATGCCAATTTTATTAAAACCAATTTTAAAAGCTTCTTCTTTTATGAATTTGGATAATTCACTTTTCATTTTTGATTATCTGAATAAATAATTTTATTAGCCCAAAGAATTCCTATGATAGTTTTCACATCCACAATTTTGCCTTTCCAAACCCAATCTAAAGCAGTTTCAAATTCTAGATGAATAACTTCAAGAAATTCATCTATATCTAATTTTTTTTCTGATTGTTGTAAGTTTTTTGCATAGTAAATCCACATTTTTTCGTTACAAAAACCTATAGCAGGATATATATTTGTTAAAAAAATCATTTCACCAGCTAAAAGACCAGTTTCTTCTAATAGTTCTCTCCTAGCACAATCCACTGGAGATTCTTTTTTATCTAGTTTTCCTGCAGGAATTTCATAAAACTCTTTTCTAGGGCCGTACCTATATTGCCTAACCAAACATATTTTACCATCATCTAAGATTGGTACAATGCAAGAAGCGCCAGGGTGATCTATCCACTCTCGAGTACTTGTTTTACCGTTTGGAAGCTGAACTTGGTCTCTATACAGTTCAATTAATTTTCCGTTAAATATTTTCTCAGATTTAAGCTTCTTTTCTGTCAATGTCTTCATAGGTCTTATAAATCATTTAAAATATTCTTTGCTTTTTTAACTTGATCCCAATCCTCTACAGATAGATTGCTTGAGGAGCTTTCTTGAATTATTTTATTAAGAAGATCAATACCTTCTTCTTTGCCATCCTTTAACATAGATTGAGCATAATATATTTTTTGAGAAAATGTAGCACTTCCAGTATCTAATGAAAGCCTAAGCCACTTTATAGCTTCATCATTACTTGGCCACGATAAGAAAAAAGGAATATATGGAGTTTTAAAATGAACAACTCCCAACATTAAGTAGCCACCTCCATCGGCATACAACGGATCAATTTTAATAATTTTCTCGGCATGCATTTTCATCTGATCAGCTAAACCCTCTCTTGCCGCTGCTACAATTCCTGAAATTTCAGCCCAACTACCAAGATTCACTAAATACCAATATCTTATATCTGCTCTGTTGGGATACTCATTTATTTTTTTTTGACCTAAATCTTTGCCTTTTTTAAATAGCTCAAGACTTTTTGCCTCCGATAATTGACAATATTTCCCTTTAAANTAATAACTTTTCAATAATCCTAGATTTGCTTCAAGGTCGTCAGCATTTACTGATTTCAAGTAATTTTCAATAGCTAGGGCAATTTCAGTTGTATCTGCAAAATTTTCATTAGAATTAAAGGATCTATNTTGATAGTGCTTATTGGCAATGTCTAGATATTGAGATGTGCCGTTTGCAAAAAGTAAAAAAAACGTTACTAAGTGAAGATATTTAAAAATATTCAATGTAAGTAATCTTTATTTCGCGGTTAAAATAGTCTACTTTCTTTTTATCAAACATCAAATTATTGAAATCTATTTCAATGTGAAGCCTTTCAACAAATGTCCATCTTATGCCAGCATTTAAATAACCCCCTCTAGATATAGCTATATTTTTTGATGTCATATTATTTTCATTCAAAGCGGCATTATATTCTAACATTATTGATAATTCTGGGTTGAACTCTATATCAAAACCCATAAAAAAATTAACATCTTTATCATTGTCATTAGTTTCTACAAAATTATAATTAGATCCAAAGTGCCAACCTAAATTTCCTAATGGAGTTACCCAGTTTTTGCTTGCCACAGCAAAAAGCCCTAGTGCTTTAGTGTCATATCTCATCAAAGAATCACCTGAGTTGAATTTACCAAGACCTTGCGTATCAATGCCTAAGGATATGCCAGGAGAAGTTTCGGACTCATCAATTAATAAGTATTTTAAATTTGTTTCGGGCTTCGGATACCAAATTAAACTATCATCTCCAATCAAATTTGCTGAACCGTATGATATCCCCAATTGAAATCTATCAGTAAGCCCTACGCTTATCGAACTTGTCAGACCGCCAAATTTTTGTATTCTCATTTCAAGTGCAAAACTTCCTCTTTGTAGTGTGCCTGCAGTAGGTAAAGTAATAAGGCTACTAGGAGGTGGATATGATTGAGCATTTAACACAAATGATAAAAAAAGGAAATAATATCTAATTCGCTTCATTATGAATATTTTAATTTATATGCATTAATTTAGTATTGCTGTCAAAGTGAAACAAGCGCCCTTCATGGATAAATTCTTTCTCCATATTTTGACATTATATTTTTTACTTTATTTATTGGCATTGTTAGATTCCCCTCTTGTCCTATAATCTTGAATTTGACTTCCAACTTTGTAATATCTTGTAATTGAATCAGTAAACTATCATTATTTGTTAAGACCATTAAATCGTGATCTGTTTTAGGAATGAAAACGTCAAATGGTATTTTATGATCCTTTTGATAAATATCTTCTAAGATAATTGAAATTTCATCTAGTCTATTTCCAAATCGAGGAGGTGGGAACTTATATAATTTTTCTGCAATTGGCTTAGCAAGTACAATATTGCTGATTAATTGTCCGTCAACACCATATTCTTTTATTTCTTTTCTATCCGAGAAAATATCATCGAAATATAAAAACTTTCTTACAGTCGATTTTTCTGGATATTGAATCCATTGTTCACCTTTTAGCATTCCAAGGTGATCATATACAAATTTTATTTCGCCATATATTTCACCTTGAACGGTTGAAAATATGATTTTTTCAAATTTTTTTGCCTTATTAAGAATAAACTTGGATTCTTGAAAATCAAAAAAACTAANATTATTTGAATTGAGAGATCTTCTAAATTCTATTGACCACGCTTCATTTTCGCCATATTGTATGACACTGTCAGGTTCAGAATTTACATCGGTAAAAAATTTTCTCAACAAAAGTCCTTTAGTATCATAAGTCATGATTTCTCTTTTTAATGTTGAACCGTCACTTGAAACAAGTTCTTTTATAATTGGTAATTTGGACTGGTTGTAAAATGCCTGAACATAAGATTTTCCATGCCGTAAAGTTGCTTCAAGTTTTTTTCCAGACAAGAAATCTTCATTATTAAGATAAAACCGAACAAAGGCTATATTTTGATCTTGGCCTACAATAAAATTAAAAATAAAAAGTATAATTATAAATTTTCTACATACCATTATGATAGACCATCTTTGATATATAATCATTTGACCAATTGGAAAAATTATTATTTTTTATCTCCTCTTTCGTTTTTTTCATCAAGTTTGCGTAATAAGACAGATTATGTATGGTTGCTAAGCGCAATCCTAACATTTCCTTTACATTAAACAAGTGCCTTAAATATGCTCTTGAAAAATTTTTACATGTATAGCAATCGCAATTTTTGTCTACCTCAATCATAGAATTCTTGTATTTCGCATTTTCAATATTAATAATTCCATCGCTGGTAAATAATTGACCGTTCCTCGCATTTCTTGTAGGCATAACACAGTCAAACATATCCACACCCAATGAAATCGCCTTTATCAAATCCGTTGGTCTGCCAACCCCCATTAAATATCTTGGCTGATCAATTGGCAATATTTCGTNAAGCAAGCTAATCATTTCAAACATTGCAGATTTTTCTTCACCAACAGCTAATCCTCCTATCGCTATGCCGCATTTTGCCATTGGAATCAATTCTAATGCACTTCTTTTTCTTAAATCAGGAAATATACCACCCTGAACAATGGGGAAAAATGATTGATCCCAGTCATACAGGGGATCATTTTCACTTAAATAATCAATACAATTTTTTGTCCATTTTGTTGTTCTGCTAACGCTCAATTCTATATTTTTTTTATCATGGCTCGATGGAGGGCAGTGGTCGAAGGACATTAAAATATCAGAGCCGAGGTTTCTCTGAATCCTCATTGATAACTCAGGTGTCAAAAAATGCTTACTTCCATCAAGGTGNGATTGGAATTCAACACCTTCATCAGTTATCTTATTCANTTTTGCCAAAGAAAAGACTTGAAAACCGCCGCTATCAGTCAAAATTGATTTGTTCCAACCCATAAAATTATGCAACCCGCCCGCTTGATTGATTAGTTCTTGTCCTGGGCGCAAATATAGATGATACGTATTTGATAATATTATTTCTGTTCCACTTTTGTGTAAGTATTCTGGATCAATTGTTTTTACGCTTGCTTGAGTTCCAACTGGCATAAAGATTGGAGTCTCAAATGTGCTATGGTGTGTTGATACAGAGCCCAGCCTTGCAGAACTTTTAGGGTCTTGATTTAATAAATTAAATTGCATGAANTTGCTATAAAAACATACGATGCAGAGCTTCACCTATATTGGAAACTCCAATCACATTAAGCTTACTTTTTTTCTTTAATCTATCAANATTTGATTTTGGGATAATAATTTGAGAAAACCCTAATGATTGTGCTTCATTGATTCTATTTTCAACCTTCGTTACTGATCTTATCTCTCCACCAAGACCTACTTCTCCAAAAACAGACATCGCTTGATTCAATGTTTTCTCTTTATAACTTGATGCGATAGCGCCTATAACTGCTAAATCAATCGCAGGGTCTTCTATTTTTAAACCACCGACAATATTTACAAATACATCTTTTTTTGACAAATGTAATCCTAATCTTTTTTCCAAAACTGCTAATATCATCGATAGTCTTTTGAAATCAATTCCATTAATATTTCGTTGTGAAGTAGAAAAATTAGAATCTGCAACTAATGCTTGAACTTCTAGAAGTATTGGTCTAGTTCCTTCTACAGATGGAAAGATTGATGATCCTGGAGCTTTATTTTGCCTCTCAGATAAAAAGAGTTCAGAAGGATTACTTACTTCTATAAGACCATTAACCTCCATTTGAAAGATGCCAACCTCATGCGTATTGCCAAATCTATTTTTATCAGATCTTAGTATTCTGTGGTCTTGTCTGTCATCACCTTCTAAATACAAAACAGTATCAACCATATGCTCTAACATTTTAGGACCAGCAATTGTGCCTTCTTTTGTAACATGACCTATAATTAAAATAGAAGTATTATTTTGCTTTGCAAATTGAAGAAATTGTTGCCCACACTCTCGAATTTGCGATACAGATCCTGGCAATGCATCTAACCTATCATTATAAATGGTTTGAATAGAATCAATGATTAGTAAACTGGGCTTTAATTGCACACATTGATCTAAAATATAATCAATGTTGTTTTCTGAAGAAATATGTACATGAGANGANTCTATGAGCAACCTATCAGCTCTCATCGCCACCTGATCTTTGCTTTCTTCTGCAGAGACATAAAGGGATATTTTTTTTAGTTTTGATAATAATTGCAGTGCTAAGGTTGATTTACCAATGCCTGGGTTGCCGCCAAGTAAAATAATAGAACCTGGGAGAATGCCCCCTCCTAGAACACGGTCGATCTCATTGATTTTTGTTAAAAACCTTTCAAGCTGAGGAGTATTATAAGCGGATTTGAGATCAATTGGTTTTTCAGATTTTTGATTGATTATTTTTCTATCTTTGGAAACTTTAAACTCGCTCAAAGTGCCCCACTCATTACAGGATGGGCATTGTCCATTCCATTTTGGATGGTTATCTCCACACGAGGAACATAAATAGACGGTTTTGGTNTTAATTTTTGGCATACTTGTTATAGAAGTTCAACCAAAGGAATGCTCATAATCAAGCTTAAAGGAGGTATTATATTACCAATCAAATCCTATTGAAATATACCACTGAGGTTTTGAAAATCCCGATTCAGTCCAATCATAGGCAGCTTCAATTCTCCATGGAAGTATTATAGGTAATTTAATTCCATATCCAATGGATCTAACCCAGGGACTGAAGCTATTTGAAACATCCCCGTACTTATTTCTTAATGCACTGATATCTGTGAATTCTTTGGGATCATCCCACGCAGCTCCAACATCAACAAAAATGTGACCTAAAATATTACCTAATACTAGAGGTCCTGTTACAAGATACTTTATAAGGGGAAATCTGTATTCAAAATTCATTAATAAAACGTTCGTGCCATATCTTTCACCATATCGAGCTCCCCTCATTGGCCAGACTAGCTCTGATAGATACAAATCTTGCAGTAGGGATTCATTGTTGCTATCAAGAAATCCATATCTTGATCTAGAGCCATCCTCTATGCCATCAGTCGATCCGCTACCAGCCATCCAATTTTGCATACCACCTAAAAAGAAGCGTGATGGATTTCTTCCGGTACTAGAACCAAAATACAACCTGCCGGCCAAGGAATTATCTCTATTTATCATTTGATATTTGCGCATATCAAGTTTAAAACTTTGAAAGGATATTCCAGCTTCACCAACAGCAGGGCTTATTTCAATGGTAGCGTTTTGACGGAAACCGTCTATAGGCCCTAGAAAACCGTTTACTGAATTGTCAAATACGTATCCTATTGCAGGTCGTAAAGCCGTTAAGCCATCATTGTCCAGCACGCTCACTTGATTAATATAGGGATCTACGACAGTGAGTTTTCTTTCTAAATTGCGAAATTCTATACCCGCATCAAGCCTATTGAATCTGTTAAAGGGCCTTGAAGCAACGAATGCCAAGCCATAATCTCTTGAATTTATCATGTAATCAATAGGATAGCCTTGGGAACTGAACCCATAACCGGCAAAGAAATTTTGAGCTTGATGAATAAAAGCTAACTGGTAATCTGTTCTTTCCTTTAAATATTGATAGCTAAATCCGAAATCATTATTGTATGATAATTGTGATTCCATAAATAATTGGATGTTATGATCACCCATCAGATCGCTAAATTGAAATGTCAAATAACCCTGTGGGCCAAACAAAGTATTATAGCCGACATCATAATCAGCAATATCAAGAGAAAATCGCGTTAGATAAGATTGTGGTATATATTCACCATTATCATTTTTTAATTGCACGTTTGACTTTAAAAAAGATGGCTGTTCGTAATCATCTTGAGATTTTTGATCATTTAGATACTGATATTCCCATGCAAATATATAATCTGAATAATCGGTTGTGTTGGACTCAACTCCTCTATATTTGTCTTCTCTCAGATCAACAATATCTTCTTCTAGGTCACTTTTGATGTTTTTGATGTAGATAGTTGGCTCAATTGTTTGTTCTTGTATTTGAAGTGGGTTATTGAGACTATAAACATCCCAACCCCATCCTGAATAACCTGAAAAAATCATCATTGCATCATCGTTTGTTAGGCTCAATCCTTTCAAACCTGTAATAAAGTTTGTTACCGGGAAAGCAATATCAGTATCNAGATCATGCTTAAANATGTTCCAAGTTCCATTATAGTCAGACGTATAAAAAATTACATTTTCTGTATTTGCATAGACTGGATAATTTTTATTAGAACTTGTGTTNGTAATTTTTTTAACAAGCTTTGTATCAATATCAATAGAATAAATATTATTTTGCTCAAAATTATGATTAATCATGTCAACTGCAGTAGTGGTANCTCTATCTATTTTAGCTCCTCTATCTGAAACAAATAATAATTTTGTACTAGATGAGTTCCATGATGGTTCAGAATCAGAAAAGATATCGCTAGTAAGATTAACAATTTCATTTGTTTTAAGATCAATGGTATAGATGTCGCTTGCGCTATTTTTATTGCCCACAAAAGCTAATTTCTCCCCATCTGGTGACCACTTTGGAGTAAAAACACCTTCTAAGTCAAATGGTATTTTTTTGGATTCGCCATTTTTAGTATTTATAATGTGAAAAGCGTCTTTAGAGCCAGCTTTAGCAGCAATAACTATTTTTTTACCGTCTGGTGACCAAGAAACTCCTGGTTGCAATAGTTTTAGTTCTTCAAATTCTATTGATCGGTTGCCCTTNACAGCTCTTTTGACTTTTTTCCCTGANACAGCATCAATGATGTCAATGTCTATGTAGCCCATATTATCTTTAAAATATACAATCTGGCTTCCATCGGGTGAAATTGCAGGCGCTATGTTATAAAAGTTATTAGATTTCTTGTGATCGGTTAAAGGTTTTGCAACATCATCAATTGCATCTCTTCCTGCAATATCAGGAAAGTATTCTTTTTTGATATATTTCTGCCATTGTTCATTAAGTTCTTCATAGTCCATACCAAGAGCATCTTCAAAACCTTTTTCAGCATTTTGATATCTTTTCATTGCTTGTAGAATTTCTGCTATTTTTTCTCTTCCGTATTTTTTAGCAATGAATCTCCAAACGGATTGACCTCCACGATAAGCTAATATGGATTGAAGTTCACTTATCGATGGTATTCTTTCATTTATAGCAAGATCTCTTATTATCATATCAACTTCGGTGTCCCAATTTGAGGATAAAAATTCAGCAAGACCTTCATTGGCCCACAAAGGNATTGATAATTGAGTCCGACTTCTAACAATATTTTGTATTCTACCACCGTAAACCATATCATTTATCATTGCATGCACTAGTTCATGATGAAGAGTATGTTTGAATTGTTTATAATCCCCTTCAAATGGCATGACAACTCTATTTTTATATAGCTCCGTTACTCCTAAAATTCCTTCCTGCATGTAAACGCTTACTACATTATTTTGCTGAAATTCGTTGTGAGAATTATAGATTATGATTGAAACGGGTTTTTTTAGTTGCCATCTGAGATGTTTAGAGATTTGTTCATACGCTTTGATAGACTCTTCCATGGTATAAGTGGCTAATTCAATTTGATCACCATAATAATAGATTGCAAAATTATAATCCGGATTCGCAATATAGTTCCATTCAAAATCGCGGTATTGTACTTTATTCTGTCCAAAAGCTTGGGCTTGTACTGACGAAGAGAGAACAAAAAATGAGAATAGGATATATTTAATCATATTATAATATATATCAATATATGACTTTTGTTCCTAAAATTCAGTTATTATAAACTATTAAAATTGAATAAAAGATATATCTTTCTAGATTGACTAGCCTACTAAATATCCTTTATTTTACATACTATGGATTTACCAATCTATTTTATATCGGACATACATTTGTCTTTAAACCTAACAGAGAAGGAAAAACAAAGACAAAGAAGACTTTTTGATTTTTTTAAGGAAATAAAAAATACAGGCGGTACACTTGTCATAAATGGTGATTTGTTTGATTTTTATTTTGAGTATAAAAACGTTATACCAAAGGTTTTTTTTAAATTTTATCATGAGCTCATGAAGGTTCGAGAATCAGGAATTGAAGTACATTATGTTTTAGGCAATCATGATTTTTGGGTAAAAGATTTCATAACTGAACAATTATTTGATAAAACATATTTTTCTGATACCTCTTTTGAAGTTAATAATACAAAAATTTATGTCACNCATGGAGATGGCTATCTTTCATGGGACAGGGGATACAGAGCATTAAGAAAAATTATAAGATCTAAGCTATTTATAAATCTATACGGTATGCTACATCCTAGGATAGGATATGCCATAGGTAATTTTGTATCTAAAAAAGGNGGAAACTATTTACATTCAGCTGAGCGAAACAAAAAAATATCTGATGAGATGTCTATNCACGCNAAGAAAAAGATAGATCAAGGATTTGATTACTTTATCTCTGGTCATTATCATCAAGCAGAAGACAGAAAACTAAACGATGGTAATATGATAATATTGGGAGATTGGCTTAGTTTTTTTACCTATGCTAAGTATGATGGAAGCAAAATAAAGCTANACAAATGGAAAGAAAGTTGAAATATAAAAANCAATTAATAATTCTAACTNTTTTCTCATTATTTTTTAGTAGCTGCTCAACAATACAACGCTTTTTACCAAATAGAAAAAGTTCAAACGATGAAATTTCCTATGAACTTATTGAAAATTTAAGTTTGTCATTTTCGGAAGGTAAATTACAAGCGCTAGAGGAAATGATAGCAATTTACAATGATTCAAATCAACCATTTGATGTCAGAATGGCTGCAGGTAGGGCTTTAGCAACTACTCAACATCCTACTGCATTAAATGCTTTGTCCATTACCGTTGGAGAAGCTGCTGCATTAAACGTCACATTTATGATAGCATCAATAGAGCTATTAGCTCAATTTAGGGATGATCCAAGGGCAGCAGATGCTATGGTCGCAGCAATGAATCGAGTTGAAGAAAAAACAAATACTTTACAAATGGCTTTAGTTCAAAATTTGAATAAAGTACGAACTAAAGATCAGGTATTAGCCTTACTAGATCTTTACGAAGTTAGTAAAAGCAATTTTAACAGAACTGAAAAATTGCTAACTGAAACATTAGGAGCCCTTGGCACAGACGAAGTTGTTCCTATTCTAACTGAAATTTCGAGAAATCCATCAGTCAGGATTGGCATAAGAAATAGAGCCCTAGAAATTCTTGGTAAAAAAGACCCCTCCCAAGTTGCAGGAGCTTTTGCAGAGCTTTTGGGAGATCCTGAAACAAATTTAGAGGTTAGAGATTTTGCACTGGACACAATGAAGGGCGTTAAAGAGGAAAATTTAATACTTGCACTCCTTCAGACATACCGCACTGGTAAAGATCAATATTACAATATTTTGAATACCCTTTTAGAAGCTTTAGGTGAATTTGATGATCCCGAGATCAGAAGGGCAGTATTGGAGGTGGGTATGAATGGCGACTATCCTTTAGAAATCAGAGAAAAAGCAATATCAAAATTACCTGATATAGGTGATGATAGAGTCATACCTTCCATTATGCCTATACTTTCAGATCATAACCAATTCAAATTACATGATACAGTAATTCAAACAGTTAAAGACTTTGGTGCATATAAGAATTACGAACAAGAAATCAAAAAGCGTACCTTTGAAGCTCATCAAAAATCTGAATCAGAGAAAAATGATTAAACTGGCTATTTTACTTTTCTGTTTTTCTGTAATTAATTCACAAGAACAAAATGAAATAATTCAGCAATACAACATTCAAGAAGAGATAATAAATCCAATATCAGTAAGTGATAGCTTGCAGATTGAAAGCGTACCAGACTCTTTAGATCAAATTAAACCTCTTCCTGAAGTGAGAAAATTAGATACAGAGCTAAGAAAACTAGAACCTGGCGAAGATTTCTTTGAGTTCAAAAGCAGCCTTGATATTTTAAAACAACAAGTAGATTCACTCAAAAAAGTTCTATCTACATATGAAGAGGGAAAAGGGGCCCTTCCTACTCTTGATGAAGAATTGTTAAACTTGATTAAAATTCCTCAATTACGCCATCGAATAGAATTACAAAATGGAACTATTGTAAACGGTGAAATCATCGAAGAGAATGATCTAGGGATTATTATTCAAACTACTATTGGTCAACTTGCAATTGAAAAAGATAAAATAGTTAATATAAAAGAAGATCTTCCCCCAATGGCTAAAGTAGAATTAATTGATGAACCATTCGTTGATGTATACCCNAATAAAGAAGAAATTACAGGATCGATTAAAAACATTGGCACAAAAAGAGCTGATTTTGTTAGAGTAATTGCAAATTTATGGTCACCAGAAACCAATCTTATCAAACGTGATTCAGTATTTATATCTGGCAAAAATGTAAAGTATTATTCAGGTATTAAATCTGATGCAACTTTGGAGCCAGGATCATCAACAAAATTTAAAATAGTTTTAACTCTTGATGAAAAAAGTGATGTTGCCTATAGGACTTACGAAGTGAAATGGGAATCATTTAAATAATAAAAAACTAGATAATTTTTTATAATAATCTAGTTTGATAAATGTCATGTAATCTTATAAGACCTAAGCATTCACCGTTTTCTTCGCTTACTACTGGCAGGACAGATATTTGAGACCTTCTATCTTCCATAAGTTTTAAAGCGTTATCAACGGATGAATTTGATGTGATTGAAACTGGATTTGTGGTCATAATTTTTTCAGCATCCAAAAGATCAATATCTTCCCCTGCAGCAAGACATCTTCGTAAATCTCCATCTGTAATCAATCCAAATTCATCATTTTCACATTTTACAATGGCAGCTCCGTTTGGTTTTTCAGTCATAGCGATTACGACTTTCCTCAATTTGTCTTTTATATTAACGACTGCAACATCACTAAAATGCTGCATAATGTTTTCAACAGTAAATATTAATCGTTTTCCCAAGCTTCCAGAAGGATGATACCTTGCAAAATCATTTTTATTAAATCCTTTAATGCTCATTAACACTCCAGCTAAAGCATCACCAATTGAAAGGGTCAAAGTTGTGCTGGATGTTGGGACAATACCTAATGGATCTGCTTCATTATCCACAGAAGCATCTAATGTAATATCTAAATCGTTAATTATTACAGAATTCATATTACCTATAATCCCAATTAAAGGAGATTCGAATTCTTTAAGAATAGGGATAAGTCTTAGTATCTCTTCTGTAGACCCACTTTTTGAAATAACTATTGTTGGGTCCCCAGCTTCAAAAATTCCAAGATCTCCATGCAGGGCATCAACAGCATGCAAAAAAACAGCTTTTCTTCCTATGCTGCAAAAAGTTGCTGCAATTTTTTGTGCAATCAATCCAGATTTTCCCAACCCGCAAATCATAACTTTTCCATTCTGATTATCAATTAATTTAGCAGCATCCACAATAGATTCACTTGCTCTGTCAGCAGCTTGCAATAGTTCATTTGCTTCTGTTCTTAAAATTGAAGCTGCAATAATTTTTAAGTCTCGATTAAACACTTACAATTAACCTTTATTAAATAATTTTAACATTATAGCATTTTGTATATGCATTCTATTTTCAGCTTGTTGAAATACAATAGAGTTTTTTGATTCCATTACATTATCAGTTGTCTCCCTACCTCTCTCCGCTGGCAAACAGTGCATAAATAAAGTATTCTTATTTGTTTTTGACAACATATCAGAATTGACTTGGTATTTTAGAAATGTTTTTACTCTTGACTTAGCTTCATTTTTTTGCCCCATGGAAGCCCAAACGTCTGTATATATTATATCAGCTCCAATCACGCTTTCGAAAGGATTGTGACTTAATTCAAATGTAGATATTTTGGATGACCGTACTTTATTCATTAATTCATTATCAGGCTCATATCCACTTGGACAAACACAAACAAAGTGCATTGGCAAGATGGATGCCATAATTAACCAAGAATTGACAATATTGTTACCATCTCCTACATAGACAATTTTTAAGTTATCCAAGTGCCCCTTATTTTCAAAAATTGTAAAAACATCACACATTATCTGACATGGATGATTGAAATCCGTTAAACCATTAATGACAGGTACTGATGCATATTTTGCCAATTCTAACAAGTGCTCATGTTGAAATAATCGAGCCATGATTAAATCATTGTAATTTGAAATCACGCGGGCAATATCTTTAACAGCTTCTCTTTTTCCTATGCCTATATCATCAGGGCCAAGGTAGATAGCCTTACCACCCATTCTGCTAAACCCGGTCTCGAAAGAAATTCTGGTCCTTGCAGAAGGTTTAGCAAAGATCATTGCTAAGGTATATCCTTTGAAAGGAAGGTAATCTTCACGATTGTAAAATTTGCTCTTTACATGTAAAGCAAGATTTATGGTTTCCATTATTTCATCTTTGGAAAGATCGCTTATATGAATGAAATCTTTTTTCAAAGAAGCTATTNCTTCATTAATAATTCAAAGATTTTAGAATTAGATGGTANNACCAAGGTTGTATTATCATCTATTAATTTTTTGTACGCATCTAAAGTCCTTACAAATTCATAAAATTTTGGATCTGCAGAATAAGATCTGGCATAAATCTCTACAGCCCTCGCATCTCCTTCACCTCTAACCCTCTCTGATTCTTTGTATGAATCTGCTAATATAATGGTCTTNTCTTTATCGGTTGACGCTCTAATTTTTTGAGCTTCCTCCTCACCTTCAGATCTGAATTTGTTTGCCTGTCTTTTTCTTTCAGCTTCCATTCTAGCATAAATGGATTCTTCGTTTTCTGCGGGAAGATCAACTCTTCTTATTCTTACATCAATAACAGAAATGCCATAATCCAAAGTAGCTTTGTTGCTTGCCTCAGTCACAACATCCATAATAGTTTCTCTATTTTCCGTAATTATATCAACCATATCATGAGTTCCAAGCTCTCTTCTAAGCTCTGAATAAACAATGTCATCCATCCTGCTCAATGCAGTTGGAATTGCTTGCACAGTTCGAAGAAATTGAAGTGCGTCAACAATTTTCCATCTTACATAGTTATCTACAATCAAAGATTTTTTATCCTTGCTCAATATCTCTTCTGGGGGAGAATCATATTCCAACAATCTATCATCAAAAACAATCTTATCTTGAAATGGGTATGGAGCTTTAATATTTAATCCTGGATTGGTTACTGTTCTAACTGGTTTACCTAATTGCAACACCACAACTTGTTCTTTCTCATCAACAATAAATACAGATGTCGATCCAATTAATGACAAGACAGCAAACAGAGCAAGTATAATATTTTTCATTTTTATTTTTCCTCCTTAGCATTCAAATTCAATAAGTTTATTAGATTTCCTCCGCTTTCACCATCAGGAACAATTATCTTCTTTCTATTCTGAAGGACTTCTTCGATTGTTTCTAAAAATAACCTGGTCTCTGTGACTCCTTTAGCTTTCCTATATTCCTTTAAAACTGCAGAAAACTTTGCTACATCACCTTCTGCTCTTGCAATTCGAGCTTCTTTATATCCTTCAGCTTCTCGAATCATCGCCTGAGCCTCTCCTCTAGCTTTTGGAATGATATCATTTCTATAGCCCTCAGCTTGATTGATCATTCTATTTTTATCTTCTTTAGCAGATGCAACATCTTTAAAGGCCGCTATAACCTGCTCAGGGGGACTTACATCTTGCAACTGAACCGCTACTATTAAAATACCTGAATTATATTTATCGAGGATGTTCTGAATCAACTCTTTAGATTCTTCTTGAATCATAAATTTTCCTGATGTCAAAGCTGCGTCTATATTATTTTTTCCGATAATAGTACGAAGAGAAGCTTCAGAGGCTTGTCTGACAGTGAGTTCTGGATTGATAAAATTGAATAAATAANCAGCAGGATCCTTGATCCTGTATTGAACAATCATTTCAGCATCGACTATGTTTTCATCTCCAGTAAGCATTAAGCTTTCTTGTTGAATAGTTCGATATTGATTTTTACCNACGGTTCTAAATCCAATCTCCACTCTTTTAACTTCAGTAACTTTAGGAGTCTGTACTTTCTCTATAGGGTAAGGAAGGTGGTAGTTTAAACCTGATTGTGTTACCCCCGAAACTTTTCCAAATCTTTGCACAACTCCTACTTCATCTGGCCCCACAGTGTATACACCTGTTGCAAGCCAAATAAGTAGCAATATTCCTAAAATAGGTAATGTGCCAATAGAGAACGTAGGTATTTTTACTTCTTGATCGCCAATAATGATTCTCTTATATNCCATCTTGATTCCTTTCTAATGAATTAATTCACGCCTAAGTTTTGCTATTGGAAATTGCAAATTCTCTCTGTATTTCGCCACNGTTCTTCTAGCNACAGGGTATCCTTCATTCTTTAGCTTTTTTGCAATTTCAGTATCAGTCAATGGAGAATTTTTATCTTCATTGTCAATTAAACTTTTTAGCAATTGTTTTATGGTTTTGGTACTTATAGTATCTCCGCTATCAAGCCTATATCCTTCACTAAAGAATGATTTTAACTCAAAAGTACCATAAGGAGTTTCTACATATTTACCGCGTGTTGATCTGCTTATTGTTGAAATATCCATCTTTATATCGTTTGCTATATCTTGCAATTTCATGGGCTGAAGCTCTCCAGCGCCATCTTTAAAAAATAAGTATTGNCGATTAATTATAGCACTCATAACCGATACTAGTGTTTTTCTTCTTTGCTGAATAGCTTCTATAAACCAATTTGCAGAATTAAATTTTTCTTTAAGATATTTTTTTGTATCACTAGAAACATCTGTCTGATCTAACATATTGGAATAGTTTTCATTTAAAGATAGCTCTGGCATCCAAGAATCATTAACAACAATTTTCCATGATTCATTAGTTTGAATCAGGATCAAATCAGGAATTAAAACTTCTGCATTAGCATCAAGCTTTCCTTCNCCTGGCCTAGGGTTTAATTTCTTAATTTGCTCTAATATAATGGATAGATNTTCTTTGCTTAATGAGAGTTTTTTTTGCAATTGCTCATAGCGATTATTAACAAAATCTTGAAAGTGGTCAGATAAAATTTTCAATATTAATTCATTTTTATCAGCACCCTTTGCTTGAATTAATAGACAATTTTGTAAATCTAAAGCAGCTATTCCAAGAGGATCTAGTTTTTGAACTTTTTTTAAAATTCTTAAAACTTTTTCCTCNTCACAGTCGTATCTGTCTCCGATTANCACTGGTTCAATCGCCAAATATCCTCTGTCATCCAAGTTCCATAAAATTTCTTCAGCAATNGATCTTTCCCAATCTGTAAAANCCTGTTCATCNAGCTGGACTATCAATCCATCAATAAAATCTAAACGCTGCGGAATAGCGCCATCAAAATCTTTTCCTTCAGATTTTTCATAAATATTTGCTGGCTCATACTCATTAGGATCTTCATCGAAGTCTACACTTTCATCAACTTCAGTCTGGCTATCGTTTTCAACTTCGGGTTCGTTTTGATCTAAGATTGGGTTCTTCTCAAGCTCGTCAAGAATCTTCTGCTCTAAACTTGTCATATTTAACTGTAGAATGCTGGCACTAAGTACCTGACTTGGAGATAATGCCTGTTTTTGAGATTGACTTTGTTTCAATTTTGCCATTACATAGAAAATCCTTCACCTANATATAGCTTTCTTACTTCCTTATCATTCGTTAAAAAATCAGAAGTTCCCGATTTTAAAATTTTTCCATCAAAAAGTAAATAAGATCTATCGGTAATTGATAGTGTTTCTCTTACATTGTGATCTGTAATCAAAACGCCAATGTTTTTTTCCTTTAATGATTGCACTATAGATTGGATGTCTTCCACTGCAATTGGATCAACACCTGCAAAAGGCTCATCCAGAAGAATAAAATCTGGATCAATGGCTAAAGTTCGAGAAATTTCAACCCTCCTTCTTTCTCCCCCAGATAAATTCATACCCTTATTCTTTCTAATATGCTGTATGGATAAATCATCTAACAACTTTTCCATCTTATTTCTCTGATCATCTTTTGAAAGACTAGTCATTTCAAGAACAAGTCTTAAATTGTCCTCCACTGAAAGTTTGCCAAAAATTGAAGGCTCTTGCGAAAGATAACCAATTCCAGACCTACTTCTTTTATACATCGCCCAATTTGTAATGCAAGTTTTATCTAAAAAAATATCTCCTTTTGTAGGTTTAATCATACCTGTAATCATGTAAAAAGTGGTTGTCTTACCTGCTCCATTGGGTCCAAGCAAACCAACTACTTCGCCTTTATTTACCTTGATAGCAACGTCTTTAACCACCCATCTCTTGCCATAGCGTTTAAAGAGCCCTTTAGAAGATAAAAGGGTATTATTTTTAGTTAAATTATCGCTCATTAAAAACACCAGTGGGTTGTAAAATTTTCCAATTATTTAATTCAATATCTGATTCAAAGCCAATTCCATATAGCGTATCTTTTTTCTCTGTGATGAAAATTACACTATCAGAAGTAAAAACTTTTTCTTTTTGATTATCCCATGATAGAGTATCAGTGAATAATGTAACGCCACTGTCCGTGACAACTACTACATTTCCAATTGCGACTAAAAAGTCTTCTTCTTCATTAATTTCAGCAACAAGAGATTTTAAATTTGTAGTAAACACTTCCTCTTTGTTAAAAAAATCTGCATCAATATTTTGATCTAGCAAAATAAATTCGTTCTCGTTGTATTTCTCCAAATGGCCTGATCTTATTACGCCTCGTTTAGCACCTTTGTTTGTCAAGGTTATCACCGCATCCCAACTTTCAGCGTCTGGACGACCCTGTCGTGTCTGCCCTGATTTTTGTAGTTCATTTGACTGGCAAGCAAACAAAAAGAAAAGTAAGAATATGTAACGTTTCATTTAATTATTTTGAACGTAATCCCTTAAGCCAATCACAGTTTCATTAAAAATATTTTTTTCGTTCAAAATCCACTCAACTGCATCTCTGAAAGCTCCATTGCCACCTGATCGCTCAGTTACAAAGATTGCTATTTCTTTACATTGCTCGCAAGCATTGTTTGTTGCAACTGGAGCAGCAACTTTTTCCATTATGGGAATATCAATTAAATCATCTCCTACGTACATTATTTCGCTATCATCTGCCTTGTACTTTTCTTTGAGTTCTTCGTAGGGTTTGATTTTATTCAGCACTCCATTATAAACATCTTTTATCTTTAGTTCTTTGGCGCGCTCTGATGTTGGATCAGATCTTCTACCTGATATCAGACATAGCGGTATTTTTGCTTGTCTCAATAAGGCTACAGCTGTACCATCTAAAACTGAGAACTTCTTTAATTCAAAACCATCAGGCCCTTTGTA
>NHGT02000022.1 GCA_002170005.2 bacterium TMED144
TTTACCTTCTATTGAAAAGCTTTTTAAAGAATTTTTTACATCTGAAATTTCAATATTTGAATCATATTGAACGGAAACAAGAGTACCACCTTTGAAATCAATACTGAGCTTCGGTCCTTGGTTAATTAAGAGAGATAATAAACCGGCAATCAAGAGAGTTCCAGATAGAATAAAACCAAATTTTCTTTGGCTCATAAATTCAATTTTTGTTTCTTTAATTATTCTCATATACTAAGGTTAGCTAATTTTTTTCTATTTGTATAAAAATTAAAAATAGTTCTTGTGACAAAAATAGAGGTAAACATTGAAATTAAAATCCCCCAGAAAAGTACAGTAGCAAAACCTTTGATGGGTCCAGTTCCAAATTGCCAAAGAACCAAAGCAGCTATAACAGTTGTCATATTTGCATCTACAATAGTAGTAAGTGCTCGTTGGTAACCACCGTCAACTGCAGCATTCGGCCCCTTACCTTTTTTTAGCTCTTCTCTAATTCTTTCAAAAATAATTACATTTGCATCAATTGACATTCCTACTGTTAGAATTAAACCTGCAATGCCAGGCAAGGTGAGAGTAGCGTTTAAAGAAGCAAGAATAGCAAGTACCAAGATAATATTCCATATGAGAGCAAAATTTGCTATTACACCGGCTAATCTATAATATGTGACCATAAAAATAAGCACAGCAATAAGCCCAACAATAACTGATAAAGTCCCCATTCTTACAGATTCAGCCCCTAGGGACGGACCAATCACCCTTTCTTCGATAATATCAACTGGCGCAGGAAGCGCACCAGCGCGAAGCACAATAGCTATGTCTTTGGCCTCATCAATGTTAGCAAACCCTTCTATTAGAGTACCTCCACCACTGATTTTTTCACGAATGTTTGGTGCCATATGGACTTTTTTATCAAGAACAATAGCAACTTGCCTGCCAATATTGGATCCGGTAACTATTGCCCATTTTCTGCCTCCATCTGTGCTCATTGTGAGATTTACAATTGGTTGACCCGCCGAAGTTGAGCCTTGGGGGCCAAGATTCGCTTTAGCGTCTTCTACAACTCCGCCAGTTAGTTCAGCCTGATCCTCAACAAGGTAAAGCTCAGACATCTTTTCAGTTCCACCATCCGATAAACCAAATTCTTCAATCTTATGACCAAATAGAAACTCTCCACCAATATTTGATAAAAGAGATTGAACTTCAGGTCTATCAATAATTGATTTAATATTATTAATATTTTTTTCAGGAACTCCAATCGAATTTCCTAAATTTCTGAGCATGGAGGAAAAGGGTCTGTCAAAAATTATATTTGACTGGGAGGCAGGCTCAGACAAAGAATCTGAACTTTCATCATTCTCAATTTTGGGTTGACCAAAAAGATCTCCAACGGATACGGTTTCATCTTCAGTTTTTATTTCATCTGACATTGCACTTATTTCATTTTCAGAAGTATTAAGCTCTGAAATCAATTCTTTGTTGTCTTTTAAAACATCGTCGATTTTTAACATGATCTCATTAGTAGAGGTCACATCTTTAACAATATAAAACTCTAGCAGTGCTGTACTCTCAAGCAATGCTCTTGCTCTTTCAGAATCTTGAACTCCAGCCAATTCTACTATGATTCTCTGTGAGTCTTGTTTTTGAATAGTAGGTTCAGAAACACCAAATTGGTCAATTCTGTTTTGCAGAATCTCTAAAACTCTATCTATTGCATCTTCGGATTCAGTTTTTAAAGCATCAGCAATTATTTGATTGCTTGAACCATAATCAAAGAAATATCGCGAAAGTCGAAGGTCGTTTTTTGTTGAAATATCAGTAAATAAGTTAAAAAAATCAGATTCGGGGTTTTCCTTTAAAGCGTTTCTAACTTCAATCATTGAGCTTTCAAATCTAGTATCGGTGTTAGTTGCAATATTTTCGATTAGCGTAGGAATATCAACCTCTAAAACAATGTACATACCACCTTTAAGATCAAGTCCTTGTTTTATGGCTTTTGATTCTAATTCAAATAGCTTTCCAGATTCTGATAGTGAGGATTTTTCTTCATCGGTCAAGTTTTGGAACCTTAAGGTGGGCCATACTGACCAAATTCCCCAAAGCAAAACCAATGCAATCACAATAAATCTGGGTGTTGAGTTTTTATTCATAATAAAATAAATTTATTTTTTTAAAATAAGGTCGAAAAATATACCTTATCTAAATCTTTTGAACAACATCTACAATTAAATGATGTTTAAACTTTTTCCAACTTCTTCAAAGGCATTAACCGCTTTATCAATTTCATCCATTGACATCGCTGCAGATATTTGAACTCTTATACGGGCTTGATCTTTTGGAACGACTGGATAAAAAAAGCCAACTACATAGACACCTTTCTCAAGTAATTTTTTAGCCATATTTTGAGCTAACTTTGCATCATAAAGCATTATCGGAATAATAGGGTGGTCACCCTTTTTTAAATCAAAACCCAAGTTTGCCATCTTTTTTCTAAAAGAAGATTTATTATTATTCAATTTAGCTATCAGTTCATTGGAGGAAGATATGATATCAAAAACTTTTATACTAGCAGCAGCAATAGCGGGAGCAAGTGTATTGGAGAATAAATAAGGCCTGGAACGTTGTCTCAATATATCAATAATTTCTTTTTTGCCTGTTGTAAACCCCCCTGATGCTCCGCCAAGAGCTTTTCCTAGAGTAGATGTAAAAATATCTACCTTTTCTAAAACATTATTATATTCTGCAGACCCTTTTCCATTTTCTCCAACGAAACCCGTTGCATGGCAATCATCAATCATTACCAGTGCGTTATAATCTTCAGCTAAACTGCAGATTTTATCAAGTTTGGCTATATAGCCGTCCATTGAAAAAACACCATCAGTGGCAATCAGTTTTATTTTTGCTTTTTTGGATTCAATTAGTTTTTGTTCGAGATCTTCCATATCGTTATTTAAATAGCGGTATCTTTTTGCCTTAGACAGACGAATACCATCAATAATAGAAGCGTGATTTAAACTATCAGAAATGACAGCATCTTCGCTTGAAAGNATCGTTTCGAATAGNCCTCCGTTTGCATCAAAACATGANGGATATAGTATTGTGTCTTCGGTTCCAAAAAATTCTGAAATTTTGTATTCCAGTTCTTTGTGAATATCTTGGGTTCCGCAAATGAATCGCACTGATGCAAGGCCAAAGCCATATTTATCTAAAGCTTGCTTCGCAGCATCAATTAATCTGTAATCATTTGCCAGCCCTAAATAATTNTTTGAGCAAAAATTTAAAACCTCNCCATGATCTTTTGTTTTAATTTGAATTTGCTGAGCAGAGTTTATAATTCTTTCTTCCTTAAAAAGTCCAGTTTTTTTAATTTCACTNAAGGTCGATTTATACTGATTTTGATAATTTCTCATTTTTTTACCATTNTAGAACTACTTTTCCACATTTTCCAATNTCAAGAATAGTGAATGCTTCTTGATAATCAGNTACTGAAAAGGTGTGGGTAAGTATTTTTTTCACATTTAAACCGCCTCTTAAAATCTGAACCATTTTATGCCAAGTTTCATACATCTCTCTTCCATAAATCCCTTTGATTCTTAACCCTTTAAAAATTACATCATCCCAATCTATTTTAGTGTTATTTGGCAAAATTCCAAGTAAAGCAATTGAACCTCCATGATACATATTAGTCAGCATGCTGTTAAATGCTTTTGGATTGCCTGAAACCTCCAACCCTACATCGAAACCATATTTAATTCCCAGTTTTTCAAAATGATTATCTATTGAATCATTTNTAATATTTATTGTTTTGCTGGCACCTAATTCATTAGCAATCGCTAGTCTATAATCATTTATATCGGTAATAACAATATTTTTAGCACCTGAATATTTACAAATAGCTACGCACATTAGTCCTATAGGACCAGCTCCTGTAATTAAAACATCCTCTCCAGTTATATCAAAAGATAAGGCAGTGTGGACAGCATTTCCCAGTGGGTCAAAAAATGAAGCAATTTCAGATGAAATNTCGNTGTGGATAGGCCATACATTAGANTCAGGCAATGATAAATATTCAGCAAAAGCGCCATCTCTATGAACACCAATTCCTATTGTTTTGTGGCATAAATGTTTTTTACCTGCTCTACAATTTCTGCAATTTCCACATGTCAAATGACCTTCACCTGAAACTCTATCACCAACTTTTAAGTTTTTTACCCCTGCACCAATTTCACATATCACTCCGCAAAATTCATGACCGATTATTAATGGTNTTTTAATAGTTTTTTTTGCCCAATCATCCCATTTATAAATGTGTAGATCTGTTCCACAAATTGCTGTATGAGTAATCTTAATCATTACATTATTTGTGTTTATTTTAGGTTTAGGTACATCCTNTAACCAAATACCTTTTTCACTAATNTTCTTTACAAGAGCTTTCATTTACTTTTCTTAAGTTATAAAAAGGAATAAGTTTAAATTATTTTCTTTACAAACTTAATAAAAAAAAATTAACTATATATGCGAATTCAAAATCAANTAATGATAATCAATATAATTGGAGGNTTCTTTGTGTTAGGNGGGTATGTATATGCTTTAATGACTAATCCAACAAATAGAATGCAATTGTGGGGAGGTGTTCCAGAAAATTACAGNTCTTGGATTGTTGGAATGATGTTTGTATCNGCATTTGGATATTGTTATGCTATGAAATTTCTTCTATTGGATNATGGAATTCCTTTTAAGTTCTATTTCGGACTCCTAGGTGAGAGATTTTTTTTAATTACTCAAATTATTTTTTTATTATCAGCAGCATTATGGATTCATACAACTTTTTCTCATTTAAATGAACCATCTCAAACAAAATGGTTTTTAATAAACATAGAACTTTGGTCAACAGGGTTATCATTATTGGCAATTTTTCTAGGTGTAGTTTTTATTAATGATAGGCCATCTTCGTATGAATATTATCTAGCTGTAATTGGTTTATCTATAATATCATTTCATTGTATATTTTTGGATGCTCTTTTATGGATTAATAAGTTTCCAAAATTACATGAATAATAATTCACAAATTAGAAGACAAAAGTTTATTTTAATTTATAATTTTAGNCATATTTATACTATTTNAATGGCAAAAATAATATCTATAGCAAACCAAAAAGGCGGTGTTGGAAAAACTACGACTTCTATAAATCTTGCTGTAAGTTTTGCTGTTTCTGAGGTTAAAACCTTATTAATTGATTTAGATCCACAAGCAAACGCTTCAACAGGACTATCAGAGCTTTTAAATCCAGTTGAGAAAAATGTTTATGATGTAATAATATCCGGTAAAGCAGATGAATCTATTTCAAGTACTTCGATTAAAGATTTACATGTTATTAAATCTACGAATGAATTGGTTGGAGCTGAAGTTGAGCTGGTAAGTTTTGAAGATAGAGAAAGACAGCTTTTTTTAGCCATAAAGCCATTATTAAAAAAATATGATTATATATTAATAGATTGCCCCCCCTCATTAGGATTGCTTACCTTGAATGCCTTAACCTGCTCTGACTCAGTTTTGATTCCAATTCAATGCGAATATTATGCTTTAGAAGGATTAGGCCAACTCCTTAACACGATAAGACTGGTTCAGCAAAAATTGAATACTAACCTGGAGATCGAAGGAGTCTTATTAACAATGTATGATCAGCGTCTTAATCTGTCAAAGCAAGTTGCAGATGAGGTAAGAAGTTTTTTTGAGAATAAAGTTTTTGAAACAATCATTCAAAGAAATGTCAGATTAAGTGAAGCGCCTAGCTTTGGAAAGCCAGCTTTGATGTATGCTGCAAACTCTATGGGAGCACAAAACTATCTTGACCTGGTTGAGGAGATTTTAAAAAATGGCAACTAAAAGACTCGGTAGAGGTTTAAGCGCCATTATTAAAACTGACGTCAATCCTTCAAATTCTAAAAAAGGTGTTACTTTATTATCACTTGATAGCATTACAACTAACCCTAATCAACCGAGGAAAAATTTTGAAAAGGGTGCTTTAAATGAACTTGCAAGCTCGATTAAACAAAAAGGCGTTATAACACCCATAACTGTTCGTCCAAACGATAATGGATANATGATTGTAGCTGGTGAAAGAAGATATCGTTCATCATTAATTGCTGGAAAAAAAAATATCCCTGCATACATATTAGAAGTTTCGGAAGACTCAGAATTGATGGAAATTGCATTGATTGAAAACATTCAAAGGGAAGATTTGAATGCCATTGAGGAAGCGGAAGCATATTTAGTATTGCAAGAAAAGTTTAATTTATCACCTGAAAAAATTGCTGAAAGTGTAGGCAAAAATCGGTCAACCATAGTCAATTCTTTGCGATTGTTGAAGCTTCCAACAGACATAAAAAAAAGCCTTTCAAGTAATGAAATTTCTGCTGGACATGGCAGGGCATTACTTGCTTTAAATACCAGAACAGCAATGTTGAAGCTTTGGAAGAAAATTTTGAGTAATAAATTGTCAGTAAGACAGACAGAAGAGCTATCAAAAACAAGCACCAACTCATTAAGAATTAAAAAAATTAAAAAAATATCATTTACATCTCAAATTGATTCAATTGAAAAGGAAATGATATCCTTATTAGGTACAAAAGTAACCCTGAAACATAAAAAAAACGGATCCGGTTCTTTGTATATAAAATATTATTCAAATGATGATCTAGAGCGTCTGCTGGAATTATTAAAAAGTATAGAAAAAAAATAAATGAAATCTGAACGATTTACTTTCATTCTTGTACCAGATAACGATGGTGCTAATAGAAAATTTTCAATCACTCGCTCAAACCTTTTTCGATTGTTATCTTTTTTTATCATTATGGTTATTGTTATTTTCGGTTTCTTGATTGTGACTATTCCAAGCTATTTTGATTATTCAAATATGAAGAACAATTATGATAATGCCATGAGTGAAAGAGCTAAGGTTACAGAATTATATAGGGATCTTGAGAGAATGAAACAAATTGAAGTAGTTGTTCAAAAAGCATTAGGGTCAAACCTTATAGAAGATTCTAGCTTTGAAGAAAGACTAGGTGAATTTCAAAATGATGAAGAAATTAGGTCTGGTTATTTAAATAATATCCCCTCACTGCTGCCAATCTCTGGAATTGTTACACAAGAAATGATTATTAACAATGGCGAAGAGGTTAACAATCATTTTGGAATTGATATTGCTGTTCCAAAGGGTGAGCCTATTTTTGCATCTGCCTCTGGAAATGTTGTTTTTGCAGATTGGACTCCTAAATATGGCAATTTAATAGTTATTCATCATGGCAATAATTATTTCACATATTATGGTCACAATGAATTAATATTAGTTGAACAATATAAAAGTGTAGATATTGGGGATGTTATAGCAACTTCAGGAAATTCTGGATTAAGCTCTGGTCCACATCTTCATTTTGAAATTTGGAAAGACGGANTAGCGATTGATCCGCTTTTATATTTTCCNACATTAAACAAATCAAATATTAGCGTAAAGAATTAAAATTATGGCAAAAAACGATTATAGAGATGTTCATACAATGGTGGGTGCCGATGCAGTTATTCAAGGCAATGTCACTTGCCAAGGGGGTGTTGCTGTTTATGGAAGAGTATTCGGCGATGTAATTTCAGAGGGCCCTGTTAGGATAGCAAAGGGCGGCGAGGTTCATGGCAATGTTCAAGCTAACGATGCTCAAATTGGTGGCTCAGTTGACGGAAATATCAGAGTTGAAAACAGAGTAGTGCTCGGCGCTGAATGCTCACTCAAAGGAGATTTAGCTTATAGGAGTTTAGTTATTGAAGAAGGTGCTGAATTTCAGGGGCATTGCATCCTAGTTGAAAATGAAGATTCTTCANCTCCAAAAGCATCTAAGAAAAAATAAACATTAAGCTTAAGTTATACAAAAATTTAAATTTTTATCATTTCTACAAAGATTTAATTCATCGGTTAAGAATTCGGCTAATTCTGCCTCTATTTCATATTCAGTCATAGGTTCAATATTATTTTTTATTTTAATTGGCCATTTTTATGACCTGAAATCTGGCGATAAAAATATTGGAAAAATAATAGGTATTGTCATTGGAACTTTTTGTGGATTTTACATTCTTGGAAAAAGCATATTTAAAAATAAATAACAAATTAATTACTTTTAAAGGCATTTTTTTTTTACGTAATATTGACCGCCTTAGATTTTTAAAATTTTGTTTAATTGTTAACTTAGAATATTAATCATTTATGTTTCTTCCAGGCGATAAAAATCAAGAATCCAGTGTAATCGAACAAGTTGGAGATTACATTATTGGNCATGTCTCAAATTCAGATTCTGCAAATCCTATAATAAAACTTCCATCTATTTTCGGTATAGATATGTCGGTAACAAAACATGTATTTATGCTTTGGTTGGTTGCTATTATTACTTCATTAATAATTATCTTACCTGTCAGGAAATTTTTAAGAAATAGAGATTATAAACCAAGTATAATGTCTAACGGTATTGAAGCTATTGTTCAATTCATTAGAGATTCGATCGTCCTTCCAAATGTGGGCTCTAAATGGGTCAATACTTGGACACCGCTTGTTTTAACTTTTTTCTTTTTCATTTTATTTGCTAATGGTATCGGTATGGTGCCAATATTTGATGTTATCAGCTTGCTTAACAAATTTTTCTTTGACAGTTATTTTTTAAAGAGATTAACTGAAGGCGGAGCTACCGCTACTGGAAATTTTCATGTAACAGCCGGCCTTGCNACCATTACTTTTTTTGCTATAATGATAGCTGGTTCCCTAGCTCATGGTTTTATTAATCACTGGAAAAATCTTGTACCACACGGCCTTCCGTGGCCTGTTTATATCATATTAATTCCCATAGAATTAATGGGAATGTTTGTTAAGCCTTTTGCTTTAACAATGCGATTGGCTGCTAATATGACAGGTGGTCATATCGCTATATTGGCTCTGTTATCACTAATTGCAATCTTTGCTGAAATTTTTCAATCTGCTGTAGCTGGAATTGGCGTTGCCGCAATTTCTGTACCAATGGCTACAGCAATATCAGGGCTTGAAATCATAGTTGTTCTCGTTCAAGCATATGTTTTTACGTTATTAACTGCTGTTTTTATTGGAATGGCAATAAATGTTCATCATTAAAATAATAAGGAAATAAAAAATGGATTCAACACTACTACTCCCAATAGGGCTTGGCATGATCGTAATTGGCGCAGCCGCTGGAATAGGCAAATTTACTGCTGCCGCTGCAGAGAGCATTGCTCGCCAACCTGAAGCTGCTGATAAGATCACTGGAGCAGTTAACCTCCCTTTATTCTTGCTCGAAGGAGTCGCTATCTTGGCTGAGGTATTTGCTTTATTGATGTTGTTCTTATAGAATAATCAAAAGAAATAAAAAGTGAATTTTACAGCGTATATATTTTTAGCTGCTGCCGCTTCACCAACTGAACTTTTATTAAAACCTACCCCAGGTCTTTATATTTGGACAATAATAACATTTTTATTATTGTTTTTTGTCCTGAGAAAGTTTGCTTGGAAACCACTTCTTAATGCTTTAAATGAAAGGGAGGATTTCATTAGTAATTCCCTCAAAGATGCAGAAAAAGCCAGAGAAGAGCTTGAAAATATAAATCAGGAATCTCAGGACATTATCACAAAAGCACGATCTGAGGCTCAGTCAATACTTGCAGATGGAAAGTCTGCTGCTGAAAATATTAAACAGCAGACCATTTCTGACGCTAAAGACCAATCTGCTAAAATTATTGAAGATGCAAAGAAGCAAATTGAAGCAGAAAAGGAAAAGGCAATGAGTGAGATTAAAGATGAAATAGTTGATATTTCTTTGAATGTTGCTCAAAAATTGATTTCCAAAAATCTCTCCTCTGAAGATAATAAAAAACTTATTAAGGATTCTTTAGATCAGGTCGGTAATTATGAAGCTTGAGGCTTATGCTAAAAATCATGCAACTGCACTATATGAGGTTTCAGATAAATTTGATCAGCAGGAGTCATTAATGAACTTTATGGAAGATTTTGCAAAAGTCATAAAAATTAGTCCAGAATTGCGCTCTTTCATTCAGTCAAAAAAAGTTAAAAACTTGGAAAAATCAAAATTATTGTATCAATCATTTAAGGATAATTCCAATTCGATATTTATTGAATATATAAATACTATCGATATTGATTTTAATTTGAAATTATTCAGAAAAATTTTCAAGCACTTTTCATTGATATATTCATCAAGAATGGATATTATAAACGTTACAGCCTACGTCGCTGATTTAGCTAACTCAAATTCTGATGAAATTAAATCAATTCTTGGGCATAAATTAAAAAAATCGTTGAAGTTTAAAATCATTGAAGACCCAGCACTTATTGGAGGGATTAAAGTTCGGATTGGCAATAAGTTTTTAGATTCAACTATTAAAAGTCAATTATCAGAGATGAAGCAATCTCTAATAGAATCAAAAAGGAATTAGTTAAAAATGAGTATTAATACTGAGAATATAGCTAGTCTTCTCAAAGAACAAATTTCAAAATTTGACTCCTCTATCGATGTATCTGAAGTAGGAGAAGTTATAGATGTTGGTGATGGTGTTGCTAGGGTTAGTGGTCTTGAAAATGTGATGAGCTCAGAATTGGTTGAGCTTCCAAATGGAATTTATGGTATGGCTTTAAACTTGGAAGAGGACAATGTCGGTTTGGTTCTTTTTGGAGATTCAAGATTGGTTAAAGAAGGAGATTTGGCGAAGCGGACTGGAAGCGTGGTTGAAGTGCCAGTAGGCGATGCAATGTTGGGGCGTGTAGTTAATCCGCTAGGTCAGCCGATTGACGGCAAGGGCCCTATTGATACCAAAGAATCACTTCCAATAGAAAGCAAGGCACATGGTGTTATGGCCAGATCTCCAGTAAATCAACCTCTACAAACTGGAATTAAAGCTGTAGATAGTATGATACCAATTGGCAGAGGTCAAAGAGAATTGATAATTGGAGACAGGCAAACAGGAAAAACCGCTGTTGCAATAGATNCTATAATTAATCAAAAATATACGCATCAAACTGATCAGCCAGTATATTGTATTTATGTTGCAATTGGGCAAAAGGCATCNACTGTTGCATCCATTGTTTCCGAATTAGAATCTAATGGTGCTATGGAGTATACAACTGTTGTAGCGGCAAATGCATCAGATGAAGCACCTCTACAATACATTGCACCATATTCAGGCTGTGCGATGGGAGAATATTANAGGGATAATGGTAAGCACGGTTTGATCGTTTATGATGATCTATCTAAGCAAGCCGTGGCTTACAGACAGATGTCGCTGGTTTTGAGAAGGCCTCCTGGCAGAGAAGCATTTCCAGGCGATGTATTTTACCTCCATAGTCGCTTACTTGAAAGAGCATCGAAACTTTCTAGTGAATTGGGTGGAGGTTCTTTAACTGCACTTCCCATAATTGAAACTCAAGAAGGAGACGTCTCTGCGTATATTCCAACTAATGTTATNTCAATTACCGATGGTCAAATTTATTTGGAAAAAAATCTCTTTAACTCAGGCATAAGGCCGGCAATTGATGTTGGTATCTCAGTATCAAGAGTTGGAGGTAACGCTCAAATAAAAGCAATGAAAGGTGTTGCAGGCACCTTGAGACTCGATCTTGCCCAATATAGAGAGCTAGAAGCATTTGCAAAATTTGGTTCTGACCTTGATAAGAGCACGCAAGCTCAATTGACCAGAGGAGAAAGAATGGTTGAGGTTCTTAAACAAGGTCAATACATGCCTATGGATGTGGAGAAGCAAATATCAATCATTTTTGCCGCTTCTAAAGGTTTTTTAGACAATATTGAAGTGGAAAAAGTTTCAGTTTATGAAAACGATCTATTTGACTATCTTGATGCAAATAATTCTGAAGATTTAAAAGCAATAGTTAGCGAAGGCTTGATTTCAGGCTCAGTTGAAAAGAATCTAGAAAAAGCAATTTCTGAATTCACAAGAGGATTTCAAGCAAAGTAATGGCAAATCTCAAAGATATAAGAGATCAAATTAAATCGGTTAAAAGTATACAAAAAGTAACCAAAGCAATGAAAATGGTGGCAGCTGCAAAGATGCGCAGAGCTCAAGATAATATGGAAAAAGCTAGACCTTATGCATCAAAGTTATTTGAAATAATCAATAATTTGAAATCTGATATAATTTCTCTAGATCTCCCACTAACAGAGACAAGAGAACTAAAAAGAATAGCTTTTGTTGTTATAACCTCAGATAAAGGCCTTGCAGGATCTTTCAATAGCAGTGTATTGAAGAAGGCACAACAAGAAATTGATGCTTTAGATAAGATTGATGTCGATGTCTTCTGTATAGGAAAAAAATCCAGTGATTTTTTTAAATCAAGAAATTATAACGTACTCTTAAATGAGTCAGAATTTTGGAATCATCTTGACTTTAGCACCGCTACAACAATATCAAAAAATATCACTGATCATTTTTTAAATAAAAAAGTTGATCAAATAAGGGTAATATTTAATGAATTTGTAAATGTGGCTACTCAGAGAGTTCTTGTTAAAAAATTGCTGCCTTTAGAGTTTAAAGAAGATCCCGAGCTATTAGAAAACACTGATTTGCTATACGAACCAAGCAAAGAGGAAATTATAGATCATTTAGCTCCTAAGCATGTAAAAGTCCAAGTTTGGAGATTTTTACTAGAGTCGTTTGCATCTGAACAAGCAGCAAGGATGGTTGCAATGGAAAATGCTACATCTAACTCCGAAGAAATGATAAAAGATTTAACTTTAAAATTCAATAAAGCACGCCAAGCAGCAATCACAACTGAGATGCTAGAAATTGTTGGTGGCGCTGAAGCTTTGAAAGGATAACAATAAAATGTCAAATAAGGCTGGTAAAATTTCTCAAATAATGGGCGCAGTGGTTGATGTATCTTTCGAAGATAATCACCTTCCTGAAATAATGAATGCATTGAATGTTGATAGAGACAATGAAGATCTTTTAGTGCTTGAAGTGGCACAGCACCTAGGTGATGGTTTGGTTAGAACAATTGCCATGGATACGACCGATGGTCTCACTAGAGGGGTAGAGGTTTTAGATACTGGGTCACCGATATCAGTCCCAGTAGGTCAAGAAACATTAGGGAGACTGTTTGATGTTNTGGGCAACACTATTGATGGCAAAGAAATCTTAGAAACGAAAAAAAGAAATCCGATACATCGCTCAGCTCCCAGACACGAGGATTTGGCTACAGCTACAGAAGTTTTGGTCACAGGCATTAAGGTTGTAGATCTCATGGAGCCTTATACCAAAGGTGGTAAAACAGGCCTTTTCGGAGGTGCTGGAGTCGGAAAAACTGTTCTAATCCAAGAGCTCATTCGCAATATCGCAACAGAGCATGGAGGTTATTCTGTTTTTGCTGGCGTTGGCGAAAGAACACGTGAGGGAAATGATTTGTATAATGAAATGACAGAATCAGGTGTAATTGATAAAACAACCATGGTTTTTGGACAAATGAATGAACCACCCGGAGCAAGATTAAGAGTTGCGCTTAGTGGTTTAGCAATGGCAGAATTTTTTAGGGATGACGAAGGAAGAGATGTTCTACTTTTTGTTGATAATATATTTAGATTTACTCAGGCAGGATCTGAGGTTTCAGCGCTACTCGGTAGAATGCCATCAGCTGTTGGTTATCAACCAACCTTATCAACTGAAATGGGAGATTTACAAGAAAGAATAACCTCAACCAAAACAGGTTCTATTACCTCTGTACAAGCAGTATATGTACCCGCTGACGACTTAACTGACCCGGCCCCTGCTACAGCATTTGCGCATCTAGACGCAACTTCAGTTTTAGAAAGGAAAATAGCTGAGTTAGGAATTTATCCCGCAGTTGACCCTTTAGCATCTACTTCAAGGATTCTTGATCCTAGAGTAATTGGTGATAGGCATTACAATGTTGCCAGAGATGTTCAAGGGGTATTACAAAAATATAAAGATTTGCAAGACATTATCGCAATTCTAGGAATGGATGAATTGTCAGATGAGGACAAATCCACTGTTGCGCGAGCTAGAAAAATTCAAAAATTCTTTTCTCAGCCATTCTTTGTTGCTGAGCAATTTACTGGAACTCCAGGTAGGTATGTTGAGCTTGAGGATACTATTTCTGGTTTTGAAGCTATCTTATCTGGAGAAGCAGATGAAATACCCGAAGGTGCATTTGCTTATGTAGGTTCGTTAGATGAAGCTTTTGAAAAAGCTAAGAAAGAGTCCGCATAGATAGTTATGGCACTATTTGATATTGAGTTTATAACCCCAACAAGGAGTTTCGATATTCAGGATGTTGAATATGTGAAGTGCCCAGGCCTTGATGGCTCATTTGGAGTGATGGCAAATCATACAGATAGTGTAATTTCTCTTTCTGCAGGTGAGATCAAAGTTTTAAACAATTCAAAACAGTCATACTTTTCAACTAGCGGTGGTTATGCAGAAATGTCAAGCAATCGCCTGCTTTTGCTAGTTGATTCTGTTGAGTCTCAAGAAGAAATAGATGAAAAAAGAGCTCGCGATGCAGTCACTAGAGCAAAAGAAAGATTGTCATCAAATAATGTTGATATTGACATTCATAGAGCTGAGTATTCTTTAGCTAGAGCCCTTAGTAGGTTGTCAGTATCAAAGCGATAGAAATTTTAAATTTTTTTTGTTTCTCTAAACTTTATCAAAATGATAATATGAGCTGACTATGCAACACAGAACTCATACTTGTGGTCAGCTAACCTCAAAAGAAAATAATCTTAATGTCGTCCTAAATGGTTGGGTCAACAGTATTCGTTTGCATGGGCAAATTATTTTTATTGACTTAAGAGACAGATACGGTAAAACTCAATTAGTATTTGATTCTAAAACATTCCTAGGTGATTTTGAAAATGTCAAAAAATTATCATTAGAAGATGTTCTNTCAATACAAGGAATTGTCTCGCTTAGAGCACAATCTGCTATCAATAAAGATATTATAACAGGTCAGATAGAAATTTTAATATCCAATATCTTACTATTTAACGAGGCCAAACCACTACCATTTATAATTTCTGATCGTAACAGCGCTGAAGAAAATTTAAGGCTAAAATATCGTTATTTGGAATTACGAACAGAAGAGCTTCAGCAGAATCTTATTATTCGTCACAAAACTTATCAGGCTGTTCGCAGTTATCTTTCTAATAATGACTTTCTAGAAATTGAAACTCCAGTATTAATGAAATCTACACCTGAAGGAGCTAGGGATTATTTAGTACCGAGCAGAATNCATGAGGGAAAGTTTTATGCTTTGCCTCAGTCTCCACAACTATACAAGCAAATTTTGATGATTTCAGGTTTTGATCGATATTTTCAAATTGTAAAGTGTTTTAGAGATGAAGATCTAAGATCCGATAGACAGCCTGAATTTACTCAAATCGATATTGAAATGTCATTTGTTAACGAAGATCATGTAATGGATTATATGGAAAAATTAACAAAACATGTTTTCAAAACCGTAAAAAATATCGAATTAGATACCCCTTTCGAAAAATTGACATGGTCAAAAGCAATGGACTCCTACGGTTCGGATAAGCCAGATTTAAGATTTGAGCTTGANCTTATTGATTTTAAGGAATATGCTTTAAAATCCAGGTTTAAGACTTTTTTTGAAGCTGATACAATCAAGACTATTATNGTAAACAATGCAGATCTTTTTACAAGNAAAAAAATTGACAATCTAACCGATATTGCAAAAACGTATGGAGCTAAAGGATTGGCTTGGTTTAAGGTTGGAAAAAATGAATTATCAGGAGGAATATCAAAATTCTTTGATGATGACTTAGCTTTAGAAATGATTAAGACTTTAGATCTTTCTCAAAATGACATTTTATTTATTGTTGCCGATTCTCATAAAGTAGCATGCTCTGCATTGGGAGCAATAAGGATTGAAATAGCAAAACATTTAGATTTAATCGATGTTGATGCTTTTAAACCTGTTTGGATAACAGATTTTCCTATGTTTGATTATGATGATATGGATCAACTGACACCAATGCATCACCCTTTTACCGCACCTAAAATTAACCGAATAAATGATCTCAATTTGGATCAAAAGAACATTTTATCGAGAGCATATGACTTAACAATAAATGGCAATGAGGTTGCTGGAGGGTCCATTCGTAATTATGATCCTAAAATTCAATCTAAAATCTTTGAATTGTTAAAAATGAATAAAGATGAAATTGATTCTAAATTTGGTTTTTTCATTGAAGCTTTAAAATATGGAACTCCCCCCCATGGCGGAATAGCGTTTGGGTTTGACAGATTGGTAATGCTATTATCAGGATCTGATAATATTAGAGATGTTATTGCATTTCCTAAAACTACTTCTGCCAATTCATTAATGGATAACTCTCCAAGCAATGTTTCAANNAGTCAACTTGAAGAACTAAATATAAAAATNAAAGAGAGNTANTTATTTAAATAGGTTGGAAGATTTTTGAAGAAGTTTCTTTGCAATCTCTTGTTCCATTAAATTTTCTGGAGCTATCTCTGGTACGGTTGATGGATCTAAGCTTATAATATAATTTATATCCTTTTCAAAACTTTCTTTATCACTCACTCTTGGATAGAGATATTTAGCTCTGGCAACATAATTGCCAAAAAAATCTGGTCCTTTTGTAATAGCGGTTTCAAATTGAGAAATTGATTTATTTAGTTCTACTCCTGGCAGTCTTGCATATAGGATACCGAAAATTTGATGACAACCTCCAAAGTAAAAATCAGGTTTTTGTGATAATACTCTGTATAAAGCAGTTTCAATTTCTTCGCGCGCAGTTAATCTTTCTGTAACAGGCTTATTTGCAATAAAGCTTACGTAATTNTTTACCCACCAAAACAAAACTTCAATATCGTTTTCAGAAATATTATCAATACCAGCAATCTTTTTATCAACAACATCTCCAATAAAACTATTAAAGCCTTTGATATATGAGTCTGTTTTAATTAGGAAGTTCCATGCAATATCTTTTCCTAGCAAATAAAGAGAGTCTGATTTGGTTTCATCATCTTCAATGTATTCAGCTGTAAAGTGACAAGCCTGAGACATTAGCTTTGATCTTTCCAAATTTTCACCGTTCTCTTTAATTGCTTTTCTCAAATATTTTAATGATTCATAAATATTGTTCTTATTAGCCCTTTTTTCCCAATTCTCTTTACCTTTTTCAAAATTTATATTCGAACTATCACTTTTATTAATAATTATGCTTAGGTAATTACTACCGTTTGAGCAATTTATTCCTATAAAAAGAAATAAAAGTAAATGAATTTCTATTTTTTTCTTTTTTATTGCCATTTTAGGTCATTTGTAGAATTAATTAGTTAAATTCTCTTTTAAACTTAACTAATATTTTTTTGTTTCATGGAAAAGATCATTGAATTAAATGGTATAGATATCACTAGCTTTTTGGGACCTCAAGACCAAAATATAAAATTAATTGAAGATGCTTTTTCATCAAAAATTATAGTACGTGATAATAGAATAAAAGTTTTAGGAAAAAAAGATAATGTTCAACTATCCTTGACAGCAATTGATAGTATTACTTCTGCTTTAAATACTAAAGGATCTTTAACAAGAAAAGATGTATCATCTTTGTTAAATATTATTTCTAGAGGAGATATAGACTTCAATAAAAACCTAGATTATCAAATAATGTTTNGTTCTAAAGGTGCTATTTGTGCAAGAACTAAAGGACAAAAAGATTATTATAATATAGTAAAAAGAAATGATGTTACGTTCTCTATTGGTCCAGCAGGAACTGGAAAAACCTTTATGGCTGTAGCTTTTGCTGTTTCCGCATTAACCTCGAAAGAAGTTGATAGGATCGTATTATGTAGACCAGCAGTTGAAGCAGGTGAAAATTTGGGTTTTTTACCTGGAGATTTAAAAGAGAAAGTTGATCCCTATTTAGCCCCTTTCTACGACTCTCTTGGAGAAATGATATCTATATCAAAATACAAGCCACTTATAGCAGATAAGGTTATAGAGATAATCCCANTGGCATTTATGAGAGGAAGGACACTTAATAATGCTTTTATGATTTTAGATGAAGCTCANAATGCAACAAAAACTCAAATGAAGATGTTTTTGACTAGACTTGGAAATAATTCTAAAGCAATTATTACTGGAGACATAACTCAAATTGATTTGCCCAATAATGTAAAATCTGGACTAGTTGAAGTAGTTGATTTATTAAAAAATATTGATGGTATTGGTTTTGNTCACTTAACCTCAAAAGATGTTGTTAGGCATAAATTAGTTAGAGAAATTATTGATGCTTATGAAGCAGAAAGTTGAATTAAACATAAAAATGATAATTTTTAAAATAAAGTTGATTTGACTGTATTTTTGTATGGATTTTATTTTAGATAATCAACAACAGTTAATTAAGAAGACCGCAAGGGAGTTTGCAAATGATATTTTGCGTCCTGGCGTTATCGAAAGAGATGAAAAGAGTCTTTTTCCCAAGAAAGAGATTTCACAAATGGGTGAACTTGGTTTTATGGGAATGATGGTTCCTGAAAAATTTGGAGGATCAGGCCTAGACACATTGTCATATTGTTTAGCGCTCGAAGAAATTTCAAAAGTTGATGCTTCTGTTGGAGTAATAATGTCCGTTAACAATTCTTTAGTTTGTAATCTTCTTTACAAGTACGGCAACGACCACCAAAAAAATACATTTTTGCCAAAATTAGCTTCCGGTAAGAGCTTAGGTTCTTTCTCCTTATCTGAGCCTCAATCTGGTTCCGATGCTAGCAATATGAAAACATTTGCTAGAAGAGAAAGCTCTGATTTTGTTATAAATGGTTCAAAAAATTGGGTTACAAATGGTATATCTTCAGATATTATCATTTTATTATGCCTAACTAAGAAAAATATAGGACATAAAGGCATTTCTGCATTCATTGTGGAAAAAACATTTGATGGTTTAACTGCTGGAAATAAAGAAAATAAATTAGGTATCAGGGGTTCGGATACTTGCGAAATTTATTTTGATAATTGTAAAGTCCCATTTAAAAATTTAATTGCATCTGAAGGCGAAGGATTCAAAATTGCATTAGATATTTTGAATGGCGGAAGGATTGGAATTGCCACTCAAGCCCTTGGCATAGCTCAAGAATCGTTAGATAGGTCAATTCAATATGCCAAAGAAAGAGAGCAATTCGGCAAAAGAATTTCAGAGTTTGGTATTATTCAATCTAAAATTGCTAATATGGCAATTAAAAATGAAGCATCAAGGCTATTAATTCATCAAGCTGCAATATTGAAAGATAAAGGTTTAGAGTTTTCGAAAGAGGCTTCTATGGCAAAGCATTTTTCTTCTGGAGCAGCAATAAGCAATGCTTTAGAGTGTGTCCAAATTTTCGGTGGTTATGGATATGTTAAAGAGACAGGTGTTGAAAGATTAATTAGAGATGCAAAAATAACTCAAATATATGAGGGAACTTCTGAGATTCAGGAAAAAGTCATTGCAAAATCTCTATTGAAAGGAGATTAATAATGTTGAAAAAACAGAATATTGATTGGGATAGATTAGGATTCAATGCTTCCAAGACTAGGAGTATGTGGGTAGGAGATTGTCTTAATGATGAGGCATGGTCTAGAGGAGCCCTTGAACCTTACGGTAATATTAATATTTCTCCAGCAGCATGTGTTTTAAACTACGCTCAAGGTGTATTTGAAGGAATGAAAGCATACCATACGAAGAAAAATAGAATCGTTTTATTTCGCCCTGAAATGAATGCAAATAGAATGGCAGAATCTACTGAAAAAATGTGCATCCCTAAAATGGTGCAAGACTATTTTATTAATGCCGTTAAGGCCACCACTTTAGATAATATTGATTTTGTCCCTCCTTTTGAAAAAGGGGCAATGTATTTAAGACCTATCGTTTTTGGGACTACACCATCCATAAGTGTAGGCCCTTCAATTGAATATAAATTTATAGTTTTTGCATCTCCTGTTGGTTCTTATTTTGCAGAAGGCGCAAAGCCTTTAAGTATGCTTATATCATCAGATTTTCATCGCGCTGCTCCTAAAGGCATAGGAAATGCCAAAGCAATTGGCAATTATTCTGCTTCTTTGTTTCCAGGNAAACAGGCCAAGTNAAGAGGTTTTAATGATATGATATATTTAAGAGCTTCCAATGAAGGCTTTGTGGAAGAAATGGGCTCTGCTAATATTTTTGCTGTAAAAAATAAAAAATTAATTACACCTAAGCTAGGCGGTTCTATTTTGCCAGGCATAACTAGAAATTCTGTAATAAGAATTGCAAAGGATTTACTTGACTTAGAGGTTGATGAAGGAGATTTATCAGTAGATCAAATTTTGTCTGCAGATGAAGTTTTTTGTACCGGAACTGCAGTAGTTGTAAATCCAATTGGAAGTATTGCAAAGGATGATAATAAAATCTCTTTTAATAATAAAGGTTATGGTCCAATTACAAAAAAATTACGTGAAACTCTTCTAGCAATTCAGTTTGAAGAAATAGAAGACCCTTTCGATTGGATTTATCCACTAACAGATTAGATATGAAAAATAGCCTTGAACATCCCAGAAGAAAAAGCAGAGAAGCTGTTATGATGGCTTTGTATGCTCTTGAGATTCANGAAAATATAAATGAAAAATCTGAAAAGAGCCCACTTTCATCTACTTCTATTCTTAATGATATACTTTCAAGAAGATCTTTTGATATTGATCAAAAGAAATACATTAAATCATTATTTAATTTATCAGTAAAAAATAAGGCTAAATGCGAAGAAGAGATAAAGACACGCTTAAACAATTGGGAATTCGACAGAGTAGCTTTGATCGACAGAATATTGCTGACTCTAGCAATCTGTGAAATTCGCTTTTTAGATGAAGTTCCTCCAAAGGTATCAATTAGCGAAGCAATTGAACTTGCAAAAGAATATAGCACAAGCGAGAGCTCAAGTTTTGTAAATGGAGTTTTAGATAAAATTTATCAGTCATTAAATGAGTCAATAAATGCTTGAAAATTTAATAAAAAAAGTTTTTGGTTCTCAATCAGATAAAGAAATAAAAAAAATCTTACCATTGGTTGAAAAGATTAATTTACTAAATCTTGAACTAGAAAATATTACAGATGAAGAAATTATTCAGAAATCAGAACAATTTCGAGGCGTAATTGCAAAAAAAGTTGATTCAGCAAGAAAAGANGCCTTAGAAAAATTCTCGGATGTCGATCAACAAAAAAAACATATTCTTTTAGCAGAACATGAAGCTCTAGAAGAAATATTGCCAGATGCCTTTGCTCTTGTAAAGGAGGTATGTAAAAGATTATGTGGCAAGTCTTGGAGCGTGGTTGGCCGCGATACAAAATGGGAAATGATTCCTTATGATGTTCAAATAATTGGAGGCTTCATTCTTCATAGGGGAAATGTTGCTGAGATGAAAACAGGAGAAGGCAAAACTTTGGTTGCAGTATTTCCTATTTACCTTAATGCGTTAGCAGGAAGAGGCGTCCATTTAATTACTGTAAACGATTACTTAGCGCAAAGGGATGCGGAGTGGATGGGTGAGGTCTATAGACGATTAGGTCTATCAGTTGGTTATATTTTGAACTCTATGCACCCAGATCAAAGACGGTCTAATTATTTGTGTGATATAACATACGGAACAAATAATGAATTTGGTTTCGATTATCTTCGCGATAACATGTCTTTACAAAAAGAGGATCAAGTTCAAAGAGGACATGCCTTTGCAATAGTTGATGAGGTTGATTCGGTGCTTATAGATGAAGCTAGAACTCCTTTAATCATATCAGGCGCAGTAGATGCACCAGTTGACTCTTCATTCATTGACCTTAAACCTTCAATTCAAAATTTAGTAAAGAAACAAAATATTTTGGTTACTGAAATTATNAATGAGGCAAATAGATTTTTTGAATCTGGCAAAGAAAAAGAAGCAGGTTATAAGTTCTTGCAAGCTTTAAGGGGGATGCCTAAACATCCAAAACTTTTAAAAGTNTTTCAAGAAGCCGGCCCCAAGAAATTGGCATTCCAAGTAGAATCAGAGTATATGCGAGATAAAAAATTATACGAGGTTGACGAAGACTTATTTTTTAGCGTTGATGAAAAAACACAAGTTATAGATATAACTGATAAGGGTCGAAATNCCCTCGCCCCAAACAATCCAGACATGTTCGTAATACCAGATCTTGGAGAATTGTTGAATGATGTTGATACAAACAAGGCCTTAAGCCAGCTGGATAAAGACAAAGAAAAAGAAAAAGCACANCAGCTCCATGCAGATCGATCTGGAAAAATTCACAACCTAACTCAATTATTGAGAGCATATACTATGTATGACAAAGATGTTGAATATGTTGTGCAAAATGGACGCGTTCAAATAGTNGATGAATTCACTGGAAGAATNTTATCTGGAAGAAGATATAGCGATGGTCTTCATCAGGCTTTGGAAGCTAAAGAAAATGTAACTGTTGAAAGAGAAACACAAACCTTAGCCACAATAACGATTCAGAATTATTTTAGAATGTATGATAAGTTATCTGGAATGACAGGAACCGCAGAAACTGAGTCAGAAGAATTTGGAACTATATATAATTTAGATGTAATTGTAATACCCACACATAGATCACTATCCAGAATTGATAAAGATGATCTTATATATAAAACCAAAAGAGAAAAATATAATGCTGTTGTGAATGAAATTGAGCTTTGTCACAGGAAAGGTCAACCTTCATTGGTTGGTACAATTTCAGTTGAAGCATCAGAGCTTCTTTCAAGAATGTTAAAAAGGAAAGGTGTTCCGCATAATGTCTTAAATGCAAAACAGCATAAAAGCGAAGCTGAGATTGTGGCTCGAGCTGGAAACAAAGGAGCCGTTACAATAGCAACAAATATGGCTGGTAGAGGAACTGATATTAAACTCGGCGATGGAATAAAAGAACTTGGCGGTTTGCACATAATTGGAACGGAGCGTCATGAATCAAGGCGTATTGACCTTCAACTGAGAGGAAGGTCGGGAAGACAAGGAGATCCCGGTTCAAGCGTTTTCTATCTTTCCCTAGAAGATGACCTGATGCGTTTATTTAATAGTGAAAGAATTGCAGCTGTTATGGATAGATTAGGCGCTGAAGAAGGGGAGGTCATAACTGCAAAAATGGTTACCAGAGCAATTGAATCTGCTCAAAAAAAAGTTGAACAAAGGAATTTTGGCATTAGAAAGCATTTATTAGAATATGACGATGTTATGAATCAACAAAGAAAAGTAGTTTATGACATCAGAAATCAAGCTTTGAACGAGGATGAAATAACTGAAGCTATCAATGAAATGGTCTCAGATTATATTGATGAAGAATTAGAAATAAATGAAANCTCTAATTTGGAAGAATGGGATTGGGATAGATTAAAACAGAATTTTGCATCCCATATTTTAGTTGATTTAAATATAGAAAAAATTTTGCATCCTAGCAACTCTGAAGCATTGTCAATTGATAATATTAAATCTNTGGTAATTGAAGAAGCTTCAGCAGTTTATAAAAATAGGGAATCNCTTTTAGGAGAAAAATTGATCCGCGGTTTTGAGAAGTTTGTTGTACTTCGCACAATTGATGAGAAATGGAAAGATCACCTTTATGCGATGGATCAACTTAGGGAAGGGATCAATCTAAGAGCTTACGGGCAGAAAAATCCTTTATTAGAGTATAAATCAGAAGGATTTCAAATGTTTCAGCAAATGTTATCTGCTACTAATGAATCAACTGTTCAAAGATTATATAGAACACAAATTCAGAGTGTTAATTCTAACCAAGCTATTGACAATTCAACTATTGTTAGAAATTTACAAGAGAATCATCAAGATTCAACTGGAATGATTTTTCGTGAAAAACCTCTTAGTGGGCAAGCAAAACAGTCATCAAATATGCGTAAACAACCCATTCAGAATGATATAAAAAAGGGTAGAAACGACAAAATTGAGTTGGTTAGCCCTAGTGGAAAAAAGATTCAAGTTAAATATAAAAAATTAAATAATTATTTAAATAAGGGATATAAACAAATTTGAAGTCTGAAAAAAAATCTAAATTAGGTTTTTCAACTAAATCTATTCATATCGGAAATACTCCTGATAAAGAATTTGGATCAATATCTCCCCCTATTCACTTAACCTCAACTTTTTTAAAAGATTCTGTATACAAAAATAGAGGCCATGATTATTCTCGAGTATCAAATCCTACTAGAGACAGATTAGAGCAAAATCTAGCTGCTCTAGACAATGCCAAATATGCAACATGTTTTAGCACTGGAATGGCAGCAACAACTGCCCTTTTTCAGCTTTTTAATAAAGGTGATCATATTATTATATCAAGAAATACCTATGGTGGAACATATCGAATGTCTATGAATGTTCTTCTTAGGCATGGCATTGAGTTTGATTGGGTTGACACCAGGAAAGTAGAAAACGTTGAATATGCGATAAAACCGAATACTAAACTTATTCATGTTGAAACACCAACAAATCCCATGTTGGAAATTTGTGATCTTGAAAATATGTCTCGTCTATGTAAAGAAAAAAATATTCTTTTTAGTGTTGACAATACTTTTATGAGCCCTTATGGTCAGCGACCTATAGATCATGGGGCAGATGTGGTTATGCAAAGCTCAACAAAATCTTTGTCAGGCCATTCTGATCTTTTGGGAGGAGTATTAACTACAAATGATAAAGAATTGGATGAAAAACTACATTTTATTTTGAAAGCAACTGGTGCTGTGCCGAGTCCTTTTGATAATTGGATTTTATTGCGATCTACAAAAACTCTTTCTTTGCGTTATCAAAGGTCTTGTGACAATGCTATGAAAATTGCAGAATGGTTAAATAAAAAAAACCTTACGAAAAAATTGCTTTATCCAGGCCTTAAATCACACCCCCAGTTTTTGCTAGCCGCAAAACAGCAACTGAACCCTAACGGCAAAAGAATATTTGGCAATATGATATCCTTTGATGTTGGCTCTGAAGAAAAAAGAGATGTTTTTTTAGAAAGATTAGAAATTTTTTCTCTTGCTGAAAGTTTGGGCGGTGTTGAGAGTTTAGTTTGTGTTCCATATGATATGACTCATGCTGCAGTTCCTGAAGAATCAAAGCTTGAAATGGGAATTACTAAAAGCTTGATACGCCTATCGATTGGAATTGAAGATTATAGCGATCTAATCGATGATCTAAATTCTTCATTTTCTTAAAAAATTTACTTAAAAATTGTTTTCAAAAGCATTAGAAGTTGGTAATTTTAATGTATAAATAATAGCCGCGGTGGTGGAATTGGTAGACACGCTGGTCTTAGGAACCAGTGCCTTATGGCGTGAAGGTTCGAGTCCTTTCCGCGGCACATAAACTTGACTTCGGAAAATTCAATGCAAGATAATAATGCTACTGAACAAAAAGATGAAAAAAAATCCATTGTTCAGGTTGTCATCCACAGTTTTTTTGTAATACCATTTATAATATCAATTTTTGCTGTTATGGTATTTTTGATGATAAGAATTCTTACATCAGAGCCAAATAGCGCCAGAGATTTTTTAGAGGACGTAAAAATCGGAGGAGTTACTAAAAGGTGGCAAGGTGCTTTTGAACTATCAAAGCTTCTATCCAACCCCAAAATGGTACCTAAGGATGATTCATTTGTAAATGAGATGATCAATACTTTTGAATACTATGCGAATGATAAAGATGATCGAATCAGACAATATCTTGCACTTGCTATGGGCGCAACAAAAGACAAAAGATATATAAATACATTAATTGACGGATTAGATGGCGCCAATGAAGGGGTTGTACAAGCCTGTGCGTTTGCTCTTGGAAATATAGGTGATGAGAGCTCTGTTGTACCGTTAATTGATCTTCTAAAAAGCAATGATCCTCAATCTAGACTTCATTCCGTTATGGCTTTGGGCAAAATTGGAACAAATTCAACCAATGAACCGTTAAGGATGATGCTCTATGATATAGAACCTAATGTTAGATGGGATGCAGCCATTGGTTTGGCAAAACAAAAAGATTTGTCTTCGCGTACGATTTTAATGGACCTATTGGATAGAGAGTATTTAAATTCATTTTCAAATTTAGATGAAAAGGAGCGGGTTCAGATAATTTTAGTCGCCATAAAAGTGTCTCACTATGTTGAAAATAAAGATTTGATGAGGATTCTTGAAGGTTTAAAAACAAGTGATCCAAACTTAAAAATAAGAGAAGCTGCACGATCAGAATTAGAAAAATTCACTACTATAAATTAATATGTCTGAAAAAGTTAAAACCAAAGCAAGAATAAGACCTCCAGCTGCGCTTGGTAAGGTCCAAGAAGAAATCTCAGCACCTAGAAGAAGTATCATTTCATGGATTGCGGTAGGCTGGTTAGCGTTCGTAGCGGCTACAGGTGGTTTTTTTACCATGATGTTGAGATTTTTTTTCCCAAATGTCCTTTTTGAGCCAGTGCAAACTTTTCGTGCCGGTTTTCCAGATGATTATTCTGTAGGAGAAGTTGATTTGAGATGGAAAGAAAAATTTGGTGTTTGGATGGTTAGAAATGATGATGGTATTTATGCCTTATCTACTGTATGTACTCATCTTGGTTGTACACCTAATTGGCAACCATCTGGACAAAAGTTTAAGTGCCCATGCCATGGAAGCGGTTTTAGAATTACAGGTGTTCATTTTGAGGGACCAGCCCCAAGACCACTTGAGAGATACAAAATAACGCTTGCAGATAATGGTGAAATCATCGTTGACAAAACACAAAAATATCAAGAAGAAAAAGGCCAATGGGTCGACCCTGAAGCTTTTTTGAAAGTTTAAATTCTATGTCAGAAAAAAAATCTATTTTAGAAAAGATTAGCGAAGGTCAAGTATGGAAATCTATTTTTCGAGGCGGCGGCGTACCTACTACTCGAAGACAAAGAATGATGGTTGTTCTAAACTCTGTATTTTTACACCTTCACCCTGTAAGACTCCCCAAGCATGCTGTTAAGTTAAAGTTCACTTGGTGTATGGGTGGCCTGTCTTTTTTTCTTTTTCTTATTTTGACTATCTCAGGCATACTTCTGATGTTTTATTACAGGCCTACCATTGAGTATGCTTACACAGATATCATCGATTTAACTGAACAAGTTCCTTTTGGTATTATGCGAGAGATTCATCGCTGGGGAGCTCATGCTATGGTAATTGCTGTCTGGCTACACATGTTCCGTGTATTTATGACAGGCTCATACAAGCCGCCAAGAGAATTCAATTGGTCAATTGGTGTTATCTTATTGATTCTAACATTGCTTCTTAGTTTTACGGGATATTTACTTCCTTGGGACCAGTTAGCAATATGGGCAATTGCTGTAGGATCAAATATGGCTGGCGCTACACCCTTTCTAGGTTCAGAAGGACCAGGGGCTTCCCTTCTTGCCATAGGTGACGTTAATTTTATTACTAAAGCTAGTGATGCAAGGTTTGGTTTAATCGGAGGTAGGTTTTTAGGTGAGGCAACTCTACTAAGATTTTATGTTTTGCACTGCATTGGACTGCCATTTATTATAATGATTTTTATGGCAGTGCATTTTTGGAGAATCAGAAAGGATGGTGGTATCTCAACACCAGTTTAATTTATGGAGGGCTTCAAATCACTAATTAATTATATTTCCAATCCAACTATATTGTTCACTGCAATTTTAGTGGGCTTTCCTTTTGTTTTTCCACCAAATGACTGGTTTTATAATGTTAATAAAAAGTTAAAAATTGACCAGCTTTGGACCAAAAAAGGCCTTTTTGCTATGATGGCTGTCACAATAATATTCTTTATTTTTGGCTTAGGCGATAGCGATTTTAGATCGATTGTTTTAAAACCAGATAATGTTCCAATATCTGGAATGATAGTCCTTTTAATATTTTTTACTTGGTTGAGTATGAGTCAAGCTTATGAGAATGATAAACTTATGGATGAGGGTAAGCCTGTCGATGAGTATTATGAGGCGCCAAATGATAAAGTGCTCGTATGGCCTGATTTGGTTTATGTTGAATTGATATCTTTAGTCTTATTTTCTGCATTCATGTTGATATGGTCTATTGGATTGCCCGCACCTATTGAGCAACCTGCGAATCCATCTGAATCACCTAATCCAGCTAAAGCTCCCTGGTACTTTTTAGGACTCCAAGAAATACTTGTTTATTATGACCCGTGGTATGCTGGTGTAGTTTTACCTTCCTTGATTATAGTTGGCTTAATGGCTATTCCTTATATTGATAGGGACCCTAATGGTTCAGGTTTTTACAGTTATAAGAATAGAAAGCTTTCTGCGTCAATTTATCTGTTTGGATGGCTTGTACTTTGGAATGTTCTAATCGTAATTGGGACATTTTTAAGGGGTCCTAATTGGGGCTTTTTTGGACCCTTCGAATATTGGGACTCGCACAGACTCGAAGCATTAACAAACGTGAATTTATCAGAATTATTTTATGTAAAATTGCTTGCAACGGGCTTACCGGAAAATATTGTCATAAGAGAGGCCCCTGGTTTGTTTATTATGTTCATAATTTTAGGCATATTGCCAGTATTATTGGCAAAAACTTTANTAAAAAAATTCTATGATGAACTAGGATATTCACGCTACGCAATTTTTGTTTCATTGATGATCTTAGGAATATTATTACCAGTTAAGATGTACCTAAGATGGTTTTTTAATTTGAAATATGTAATCTCTATGCCCGAATATTTCTTTAATTTTTAATGAGTTAATTTTAATGGTTTCAGATCAACAAGAACGTTATTATAACATTTTCAAATTAAATAAATGGTTTGCCATATCTAGCATTCTATTTACTGGTTTTTGGGTTTTAACTTTTGCGGATGATTACAATAGGCCCTGGAAAAAATACCAAATNGAATTTCGTAAAATGGAAATTGAAAAAGTACGAAGCGAGATATCAACTAAGCAAGAAGCTTTGGAAGGTAATGAAGATTATCAGCTCTTATTAGCACAGCTAGATTTAAAACAAGCTGAATTTAATAATCAACAAGGAAGAATTAACGAAGTAAATCAAGAATTAGAACGTATTGAAGGAGCATTTTATTCCTCAAATCAAAATTACCAATTTTCAAAAGCTGACTTTGACGCAGTTAAATACCAATTAGAAGATTACAAATTCAAAAATATTAACACCAAAGCTCTTCAAAAACAGTTTGACAAGCTTGAAATCAAAACCAAGAAAGCATTTTTGATTTTTGAAAGTTACCAGCTAAAAGTTGATAGCCTTGAAGCAATTATTCGAACCCTTAATTCATCAATTAAGGAGACAAATGACGATTTATTTACCTTAACTAAAGATAGAGATCTCCTAGAACGCCAGTTGTCAAAACTAGACCCTGAAGCCATGTCTCTATCAAATAAAGTTGCGAATATTGTTAGAGATCTACCTGTTATTGACTTTATTGACCCCTACTATGAGGTGAAGCAAGTAGTGGTAAATGATCTAAAAGAAGATCTTGTTTACATGGGAATGCCTAAAGTTGATAGATGTATGACCTGCCATGTTGGTATCAATAAAGCTGGCTTTGAAGATGCGCCACAGCCCTACACAACGCATCCACGTTTGGATGAGTTTGCTGGAGGCAGTTCTCCCCATCCAATGAGTGAATATGGTTGTACAAGTTGCCANGGTGGAAGAGGAAGGGGAACAGACTTTATTTCATCCGGTCACATGCCGAGAAATGAAAAACAAAAAAAGGAATGGAAGAAGAAATATAATTGGGATTATCTGCATTATTGGGAGAATAAAATGTTGCCTGTTCAGTATACAGAAGCAGGTTGTTTCAAATGTCATGGTGATAACATGCCTGTTAAAGGCGCTCCCGTATTGAGTCTTGGAATGTCTACATTCGAGAAAGCAGGATGTTATTCTTGTCATCAAATGGACAGATGGGCAGACGCTCCAAAGCCAGGACCTAGTTTATATAAAATGGCTTCTAAAACCGATCGTGATTGGACATACCGCTGGATCATGGAGCCAAGAGCATTTAGGCACAATACCTGGATGCCACANTTCTTTAAAAAAGGAAATAATAGTAGCCCTCAAGACATTTTGAGGTCTGAGCAAGAATCTCTTGCTATGATCGAATATTTATATGAAAAATCAGAAGATTATGAACAGGTTGATAAACCCTATATCGGTGATTCTGAAAATGGTGAGCTTTTAGTTTCTTCCTATGGATGTATGGGCTGTCACCAAATACAACCAGAGGAAGATCCTGACTACATACCCTCCATGCAGAATATTCGATTAGAGCAAGGGCCAAACTTGATAGGACTGGGTTCTAAGACCAATGAAAAATGGTTATTCAATTGGCTCAAGAANCCNTACAGCTATCATCCTGGGACTAAAATGCCAAATATGAGATTATCAGATGAGGAAGCAAGCGATATTGTTGCTTATTTAATTCAAGGAAAGACTACAGAGTTCGATGAAACTCCTGTTCCTGGTGTAGATCAAAAAATTCTTAACGAGATTACAAGCGACTTTTTATCACAGTTAAATTCTACTTCACAAGTAGCTCAAAAGTTAGAGTCAATGTCTGTCGAAGAAAAACTATCATATTCAGGNAAGAATCTGATCGGTCATTATGGTTGCTATTCATGCCACAATATTCAAGGTTTTGAAGAAGCAAAACCAATAGGAATTGCACTTAACCATGAAGGAAGTAAACTTATTTCAAAACTTGACTTTGGATTTTGGCATGATGAAATACCACACACCAAATGGGATTGGTTTTACAACAAGATAAATGAACCTGANAAGTTTGATTTAATTCCTAATGATGATGGCAGTGTTTCAGTCAAAGAATTAAAACCGCTAGAAAAATCTAGGATGCCATGGTACGGCCTTGAGGATAAAGAAATTACATCACTAGTTACGTTGATTATGGGTCTAGTCAAAGACGAAATACCTCCAACCAAACTTCCCGAAAAGACTCCCCAATACTTAGCCGTAACTAAAGGCGAACAATTNATTCACACNAACAATTGTTTAGGTTGTCATAAATTAGATGATGAGGGTGGAGCTATTTGGCCAGCTACTGCAGATTGGTTAAGAGAGGTTGCTGATAATACCAATGCTGAAGACATGAGCCTAGTGCAAAGCTTTAGTCCCCCATTGCTAAATACTCAGGGTAGAAAAACACAGCCACAATGGCTATTGAAGTGGTTTAAAAATGTTTCTATGATTAGACCTCATCTACAGGTTCGGATGCCTAGTTTTGATTATACTGATGAAGAATGGAATGATCTGATTTCATATTTTCAGCAAAAAGACAATCTTGACCTTATATATGAAGATCCTCATGATTTTACNTTAAACTCGTCGTCATTCAAAGCTGGAGAAAGAATAGCTGAAATGGGTGCATGCATTAATTGTCATTTTTATGGGNAAGAAAAGCCCAAACAAGACGCTTTAACTTGGGCACCAAATTTAGTCTTAACCAAAGAACGTTTGAGGCCAGAGTGGCTAGTTGAATGGTTCATAAATCCTCAGGATGTAATGCCTGGAACTAAGATGCCTGCTCCCTATATACCTACCGAAGAACCTCAAAATTCTATTCGAGAGGTATGGGGTAGTGATGTAGCTCAGATTAGTAGAGACAGCACTAAACTATATAAATCATTAATTGATTGGATGTGGGGCATGGAAGGTCGCAAGGATGTGTCAAGTATTGTTAGAAGGCACTTGAATTCACAGGGTTATGGTTTTATCATTGAAGAAGAGGATGATTGGGGAGATGAATGGTAAAGAAAGAATTACTTTACTTGCGAGATAGTTGTTTTAAGTTAATTAATTTTCCTAATTTAGAAATTGTTATATAAGATTTTTTTTAAAGGAGTTATATAAAATGAACAAATTACTAAGTTCTATTACATTAAGTTTTATAGTGACCGGGGGTTTGATCGCTGGTGAAATTACAGGCGTTGTAAAATATATTGGTAAACCACCAAAAGCTAAAAGACTAAGAATGGATGCTGACCCTGTCTGCGCTGCATCACATCAAGAAGCTGCAAAAGCTGAAACTTTNATTGTTGATGCAAATGGAAATCTCGCAAATGTTATTATTTATCTTAAGGGCGTAAAGTATTCTGGTAAAACTCCAATGGAACCAGTAGAGCTTGACCAGGCTGGTTGCGTATATTCTCCTCACGTTATGGGTGTGATGGCTGGTCAACCAGTAAAAATTTTAAATAGCGATGCAACTATGCATAATATACATGGTCTACCAAAAGTAAATAGAGAATTCAACTTTGGTATGCCCAAAACGCTGAAAGAAAAGACCATTTCTTTTGATAAATCTGAAGATGTTTTCGTTGTAAAATGCGATGTTCATCCTTGGATGAAAAGTTTTACTCANGTNTTTGATCANCCATANTTTGCTGTNACNGGTACNNATGGAAAATTTTCTATTCCAAACGTACCNGACGGAACTTATGAAGCCATAGCATGGCAAGAAAGGTTNGGAAGTAAGAGAACTCTATCGCAACAAGTNACAGTCAANGGNGGATCAGCAACTCTTAATTTTAATTTCGAACGTCCTAAAAAGAAATAANTTCATACGTCCTAACTAAAAAANNGATATATAAATGAGNGATAATCACACAAAAGAAACTTTTTTTACAAAGTANATNTGGTCGATTGATCATAAGGTAATCGGCATTCAGTATGGCATTACTGCCCTTCTTTGGCTATTGGTAGGTTTTGGCCTAATGATGGTGATGAGGTATCAGCTTGCTTACCCAGATACCCAAATTCCCTTTATTGGTTGGATTTTTGGAGAAGATAAGTTGCTTTTACCTGAAAAATACAATTCTTTGGGCGCAATGCATGGAACCATAATGATCTTTTTAGGTGTAGTGCCCTTGGCATTTGGTGCTTTTGGTAACTATTTAGTTCCACTTCAGATTGGTGCTATAGATATGGCCTTTCCAAGATTGAATGCGGCATCTTATTGGACATACTTTTTAGGTTCAATTATAATGGTAGTCGGGTTTTTCGTACCTGGCGGTGCAGCAAACTCTGGATGGACTTCATATCCTCCTTTAGCTGATGTTGCAACTGCAGGTCAGACTGTCTGGTTGCTGGGTATGGTAATGTTAATTACTTCATCCTTATTGGGTTCGGTAAACATAATGGTCACAGTAATTCAATTAAGAGCTGAAGGTATGACTTGGTTCAGATTGCCAATTTTTGTTTGGACGCAGTTCATAACTGCTTTTTTGTTATTGCTTGCATTTCCTCCGCTCGAAGCTGCAGGTATACTTCAATTGATGGATCGCTTAGCTGGTACTAGTTTTTTTCTTCCAACAGGTCTAGTGGTATCTGGTGAGGTCCTAACCAATGCTGGGGGTGGTAGTCCATTGCTATGGCAGCATCTTTTTTGGTTCCTAGCTCATCCTGAAGTATATGTTTTAATTCTTCCCGCATTTGGAATCATATCTGAAATAATTGCTAACAATACTAGAAAGCCTCTGAGTGGATATAAATCTTTAGTGTACGCGATGACTTTCCTCGGCTTTATGTCGTTTGTTGTTTGGGCTCATCACATGTATTTAACAGGTATGGGAACAACTATGGGCGCATTTTTTCAAACAACAACGATGATCATATCTATTCCATCGGTAGTAATTCTAACGGCATTGCTCCTGTCATTGTGGGGAGGTTCGATTCGCTTTAATACACCCATGTTATTTGCGCTTGCTTTTTTACCCATGTTTGGAATAGGTGGTTTAACAGGTTTGCCTCTTGGTTTGGCTGCTGCAGATATTCATCTTCATGACACCTATTATGTAATTGGGCATTTTCATTATGTTGTTGCGCCTGGAACTCTTTTTGCTTTATTTGCTGGAGTTTATTTTTGGTTTCCTAAGGTGACCGGTAAAAGCTTGAACGAATCTTTAGGTAAATTACATTTTTATTTCTCCTTTATTTTTATGAATGGGGTATTTATGCCAATGTTCATTCAAGGTCTAGCCGGTGTATCAAGAAGACTCGCTGATGGCGGTCAAGCTTATGCGCACGCTGCTGATGTCATTTATTTAAATGAAATCATGTCTTGGTCCGCATGGTTATTAGGCATGGCTCAACTATTTTTTATCTCAAATGTAGTCTTAACATTATTTAAAGCGAGAACTGGCGAGATTAACCCATGGAGCGCTACAACTATTGATTGGACAGAAACTTCATCACCTCCATTGGGTCACGGTAATTTTGAAAAAGTGCCGGTTGTATACAGAGGTCCGTACGAATACAGCGTACCTGGTTCCAAGATAGATTTTACCCCCCAAACTGAGAAAGGTTGAGGATGGAGATTCCTTACGGAGTAAAAGAGCGTCCTGACACAGGCTTAAACAACGCAAAATTAGGAATTTGGTTGTTTCTTGCATCGGAAGTAATGCTATTTGGAGGTCTTTTTTCTGCCTATATTTTTTTAAGAACTGGTGTTGATGATTGGCCAATGGGATCTAAATATCTTGATGTAAAAATGGCTACACTAAATACTCTTTTCCTGATTACTTCCTCTGTTACCATGGTGATGAGTTGGGCTTCTTTAAAACTTAATGATTTTAAAAAATTTAAATTATATGCTGGATCTACATTGCTTTTAGCTTGTGGGTTCCTCGTCATCAAGTATTTTGAATATTCATCAAAATTTAGCCATTCTTATTACCCCAGCACTGATAACTTTTTGGGCATCTATTTTACAATGACTGGTCTTCATGTCATTCATGTTATTGGAGGAATAGCGGTGATTGCGTTTCTTTTATTTCCGGGTGCCAAAATGTGGGAAACTGACCCTGAGAGGTTTACCAGCAGAATAGAAGTAACAGGCCTTTACTGGCATTTTGTAGACTTGGTTTGGATTTTTTTATTTCCAGTATTGTATTTGCTATAGATAAATGAGTACGCCATGAAACCCGAAGAAGTAAAACATCACGTCAAAATTTATCTTAATGTTTTTGTAGCATTGCTTTTTTTAACAGTTGTAACAGTAGGTATATCTTATATAGATATAGGTGTCGGTCCTGGTATAGCCCTAGGTCTATTAGTAGCCAGCGTCAAAGGTTCGCTTGTTGCTTGTTACTTTATGCATCTATTAGATGAAAAAAAGACAATATTGTGGACTCTATTTGCTACAGTCATTTCTTTTATGATATTGATATTTGTTCCTTTAAGTTCAATGATTTCTAATGCAGGCTATTGATCTATGTCATTAAAATCCTTTCACATTTTTTTTATCATAATTTGTGCATTACTCATGATCTTTGTTAGCAACTGGGCATTGAGCGAATCAATTCCTATTTTGATTGGCTCAGTGGTTTCTTTTTTTGTACTTATTTACTATGGTTATACCACCTTTCAAAAACTTAAGGCTTTACCTAAATGAAGTTTCGCTTGATAATATCCATTCTAGTTTTAACCATGATTTACCCTGAAACTTTGCAAGCCTGCGCTACATGCTTTGGTGATCCCGATGCATTGGCTACAAAAGGAATGAACAAAGCTATTGCTGCCATGTTGGGTGTGACTGGCGGTGTCCTAGGTGGCTTTGGCTCATTAATATTTGTTTTAAGAAAGCGAGCTATAAATTATTCCGATAAAATTCAATCTAATCAAATAAAAGAAGAAGAATAGCCTTATATGCTAGAAATTTTAAGAAAGCTTGGTCTCCCATCAGTATCCGCCTCTACACAAGGGCCAGCTATTGATAATATCATTTCAATGGTTCATTGGTTAATGCTTGTCCTGTTTGTAGGATGGGGAATTTTCTTTATTTATACACTTCTCAGATTTAGGGAGTCAAAGAATCCAAAAGCTGAATATGGAGGTATAAAAAATCACTATTCATCTTATGCTGAAGCAGGGGTCGCATTAATCGAGATTGCGCTTTTATTCGGTTTTGCCTTCCCCATTTGGGCTAGCAGGATAAATGATGTTCCTCAAGGCCCAGATACTGTACAAATTAGAGTCATTGGTCAACAATTCGCTTGGAACATTCATTACCCAGGTGACGATGGAGTTTTTGGAAAAACAGATGTTAATTTAGTCAACGAGCAAGACAATCCTATCGGTATAGATCGATCAGATAATTTTGCCAAGGATGACATTTGGACCATCAACCAATTGCACATCCCTGTTAATACTCCTGTAAATATCCTTCTTTCAACAAAGGATGTAATTCATAATTTTAAATTGCCTGAACTGCGAGTTTCTCAAGATGCAATATCAGGAATGCAAATCCCTGTCTGGTTTGAAGCTACAATGACCAGCGAAGAATTTCTTGAGCAAAGCGTTGGAACTGGTAGAGAAGGTAAAGGATTTCAAATTGCATGCGCGCAATTATGTGGTCTAGGACATTCTAAAATGGTTGGATATATGACTGTTCACGATGATGTAGGTTATGCTAATTGGCTTGAAGAGCAAAAAGAATATTTGCTTGAAGAAGAAGAAGAAGATGACTGGGGTGATGACGAATGGTAGTCTTCGCTATTAATTAAACCCGCTCTTTCTTTTGCCATTATTATATTTTTTATTATGATTTTGATAAGTACTTCATTCTTAAGAAAATTCTCTAAAATTGTTGTTTTTAGTACACTATTTTTAATTTTTTTAGGAGCTTTGATAAAAAGCCATGAAGTTGGCTTGTCCGTTCCTGATTGGCCTTCAAGTTATGGATATAATATGTTCACATTTCCTATCTCACAATGGGTTGGAGGCATTTTCTATGAACATGGCCATCGATTATTTGCAACTTTAGTAGGTTTTCTAACTTTATCTCAATCATTGCTCATAGCATTCTCCAGTCAACCTCTTTGGTTAAAAAAAACAGCTTTTTTGGCACTTTTTCTTGTAATTCTTCAAGGTATGCTTGGTGGTATTACTGTACTTTTTTATCTTCCTCCCTTAGTTTCTATGGCACATGGAGTTTTGGCACAAACTTTTTTTGTTATAACTATATTTATAGCTTATTCATTATCCAATGCGCGCTCTAATAAAAATGATAAAAAATATAGTAAAGAATTAAAAAATAATGCTCTCTTATTTTGCGGTTTAATCTATGCTCAACTTATTCTCGGTGCGCTGATGAGACATACTGCTTCTGGTCTAGCGATTCCAGATTTTCCAACCGTGGGGGGTCAATGGTTGCCAACTTTTTCGGATGAGATGATGAATAATATAAATGTTATACTATTTGAAAATGATCTAGATCTTGTTGTTCGAGCACAATCTTTGATTCATTTTTTGCATAGGTTGGGAGCAGTTGTTGTATCATCATTTCTGATATATTTTTTTGTATATTATAGAAGTTATTTTAATCATGATAGGCTGAGTTCAAAAATTTTTAATTTGATTATATTTGTTATAGTAATTCAAGTTGTACTGGGTGTTTCAACCGTTATGTCACAAAAAGCACCGTTTATTGCAAGTTTTCATGTTGTAACTGGAGCTGCATTACTTGGACTAAGTGTTCTATTGTATTTGAATTTAATACCTAACGAATTAAGACGCAGAGCGTTATGAGGTTAAGTAAACCCCCTGCCATTTCTTTATCTAGCAAAATTGCCGAATTAAGTAAACTAAATATTTTATCACTTGTTCTCGTAGCGACTTTTTTGGGTTTTTATTTAGGCAGTAATGGCGAAATGGAATATAACAAGCTATTGATAACTTTATTAGGAACAGCGCTCACCGCAGCAGGCTCAGGTTCTCTTAATCACTATCTGGAAAGAGATGCTGATAAAAAAATGGACCGTACTCGTAATAGACCTTTGCCCTCTGGAACCCTCACACCTTTATTCGCTGTTTTATATGGTATGGCATTAGTCGTTATTGGAAGTATTACGCTTGCATATTTCGTCAATTTATTGACCGGTTTTTTATCCTTGTTAACTGCTTTTTTGTATATAGTTGTCTATACACCACTAAAAAAAATTACTTGGCTAAATACATCCATTGGTTCAATTCCCGGTGCTTTACCTATTATTGGTGGATGGACAGCTGCAAGTGATAGTATTGGTCCTATGGCATTGGTCTTGTTTGGTATTATGTATCTATGGCAGCATCCTCACTTTTATGCTATTGCTTGGCTTTGCAAAAATGACTACGCTAAAGCTAATTTTAAAATGCTGCCTGTAATTGAGGAATCTGGATCACGAACCATGAGACAGATATTTTGGCATCTTCTTTTAATGATACCTCTAAGTTTTCTCCCTTTCATTCAAGGCAATCTTGGTATAATTTATTTAGTTGGTGTAACAATAATAACATTTATCTTTTTTCTGTCCGCATTACCTTTAGCAAAAGATAGATCTAGTAAAAGCGCATTGCTTTTACTAAAAGCATCTGTTTTATATTTACCTGTATTACTATTTATAATAATCATTGATAAAGGGTTGGGATCATGAGTAGAAAAATTAGATTTACTATTTATGGTATAGTTGCATTATTTATTGCAGTAACATATTTATTTAATAAATCTGAATCGTTTGCAAAGCTTCCTTTAATTGGAAAAGTTCCTAGCTTTACACTTGTAGATAGTGAGAATAAAAATATTACCAAAGAAGATTTAATCGACAAAGTGTGGGTCGCTGATTTTATTTTTACAACTTGTCAAGGAGCATGTCCAGTCATGACGGGTAATATGAATATTTTGCATAAATCTTTTAAATCAAATAATGACGTCAGAACAGTTTCAATTTCAGTTTATCCTGAATATGACACACCGGAGGTATTGACTAATTATGCCTCACAGTACGATGCTAATATAGATAGATGGCATTTTCTTACAGGGCCTGAAGAATCCATAAAAAAAATAATTAAAGATGGTTTTAAAATTGGAGATTATGAAGATATCATTTTTCATAGTGAAAAATTTGCATTAGTTGATAGAAATGGCAATATCAGAGGTTATTATAATGGAATGAAAACAGAAGAGATGTCACAATTGAAAAAAGATATTAAAAAGTTATTATCTGAGAAAGCATGAACAATAACGATAGTTTTTGGCTGAGAATAATCTATGTTATTTCAATAGTTATCTCAGGTGCTGTTGCTTTTTTAATTTTAGGGCCAAGACCCGAGGGAATTGAAGGCTCTCTTGATGTCTCGGGTTTACCCTTAGTTAATGCTTCATTAAATCTTGTTACGACTGTCCTTTTGATTCTAGGTCTTTTCCTAATTTTAAATAAAAAAAGAGCACTACACAAAAATGTAATGCTAACCTCATTTGGTACTTCTGCGGCATTTTTAGTTAGTTATATTATATATCATTGGTTCAAATCTGGACCAAAAAAATATATTGGAGAATATCCCGAAATGTATTTCTTCATTCTAATAACTCACATTATCCTAGCCGCTATAATTATACCCTTAGCCTTGATAACGCTATATAGAGGCTGGACAAATAGCCTTCCAAAGCATAAGAAAATAGCTCGCATAACTATGCCAATTTGGCTTTATGTTTCTGTTACAGGTGTAGTAATTTATGTAATGTTGTACTAGAAATAGTTTATTCATTACATTTCACAGAACATTATCAATTAATTAGAGAATAGTATGTCTAAAAAACCTTCCTATAATGCAAATGATGTTGCCAAATATTTGACTGAAGCACCTGATTCAATTAATCTTTATATATCTGATCTAGAGAAACAAATATCAAACTTATCAAATATAGGATTGGCATTATCTAAAGAAAAAGATATGTCAAAACTCTTAGAAATGATTCTTTTGGAGGCTAAAAGGATTGCTAATTCTGATGGAGGAACTTTATATATGATGACGGATGACCAGAGGCTGCGTTTCGAAATCATGATGACCGATTCTTTAGATTTTCATATGGGTGGTACATCAGGAAAAGATATTCCTTTTTATCCCATTAAATTATACAAAGATGATGGAAAACCTAATGAGACAATGATAGCTGCCTTTGTTGCTTTGACTGGCCAAACGGTGAATATTAAGGATGCTTATGAGGCAAAAGGATTCGACTTTTCAGGAACAAAAATGTTTGATGAAAAAACTGGATATAGGTCAAAGTCCTTTTTAACAGTGCCATTAAAAAATCACGAGGATGAAATCATTGGAGTTTTGCAATTATTAAATGCACAGTCCAGCGAAAAAGAAAAAATAATTTCCTTTTCGAAGAAAGTACAAGGCATGGTTGAAGCCTTAGCAAGTCAGGCAGCTGTTGCAATTACTAATAAAAATTTAATTAAAGATTTAGAAGCTCTATTTGAATCATTTATCAAATTAATCGCTTCAGCTATTGATGAAAAATCTCCCTATACAGGTGGGCATTGCGCAAGAGTCCCAGAAATAACCATGATGCTAGCAGATGCTGTCCACAATACTAATTATGGTCCTTTTGCTAAGACAAAATTCAGTGAAAAGGAATTATATGAACTGAAAATTGCAGCGTGGCTACATGATTGTGGTAAAGTCGCTACACCTGAGTTTGTGGTTGATAAATCAACCAAGCTTGAAACCATTTATGATAGAATCAATGAGGTCGGAACAAGATTTGTCGTTCTCCACAGAGACGCTGAGATAGAAAAATTGAACAAAGAACTAAAAATTGAAAGAAATAAATCTTTATCTTCTGATCAAAAGCAAAATGAAATAAAAAAGCTGAACAATGAGTTTAAAAAGACTATTGAACAGCTTAAAATTGACGAAAACTTTGTAAAGGAATCAAATATTGGGGGCGAGTTCATGTCGCCAGATAAAAAAGACAGAATTAATGAAATTTCTAGATATCAATGGCAGCCAAACGGTGAGATGAAAAATTTTTTATCGAAAGATGAAGTGTATAATTTATCAATAGCCAGAGGAACATTAACTGCTGAAGAGAGAAAAGTGATAAACGATCATATTGTAGTAACCATTAAAATGTTAGAAGAATTGCCCTATCCTAAGCATTTAAAGAATGTTCCAGAATTTGCTGGCGGCCATCATGAGAAACTGGATGGAACAGGATATCCAAAAGGGTTGACTAAAGATGAAATGTCAGTCCAAGCAAGAATTATGGCAATTGCAGATATTTTTGAAGCCTTGACTGCTAGAGATCGTCCATATAAGAAAGGTAAAACTTTAAGTCAGGCTATGAGAATACTAGGGTTCATGAAAGATGATGCCCATATAGATGTTGACCTATTTGATATTTTTGTAAAGGAAAAAATATATCTAAAATATGCTGATGGTTTTCTTGAGCCTGAGCAAATTGATGAAGTCAAAATCTAAATAATTTTAATGACTCCTGAAATTATATTTGTCATATGTCTAGTTCTTGTGGCATTTATTTTATTTATCTCTGAAAGATTTAGCATAGATGTTGTAGCGCTATCTTTACTAAGTGTTCTATTTTTTGGAGGTTTTTTATCGATCGATGAAGCACTAGCAGGGTTTTCAAACCCGGCTGTAATCACAATCGCTTTGCTTTTTGTTTTAAGCCATGCACTTCAGAAAACCAGAATTTTAGAATACTTAATTGTTAGAATTAATAAAATCGTCTCCAAATCAAAAAATCTTGGCCTTGGAGTATATTTGTTGACAATTAGTGTTGCAAGCGCTCTTATGAACAATACCGCTATTGTAGCGATATTTATGCCTGTTACGATTAGAATAGCTCATCAATATCATCTTAGTCCATCTAAATTATTAATACCGCTCAGTTACGCAGCGATTATGGGCGGCACGCTTACACTGGTTGGAACCTCTACCAATCTAATTGTTAATTCAATATATATTAATTCTGGCAATGAGCCATTGGGTATGTTCGAGTTCGCAAAATATGGATGGATAGCCTTAATCATAGCTTTGATATATATATTATCAGTAGCACCAAGAATTTTACCATCAAGAACAGTTACTTCAAGCTTGACCCAAAGTTATCATATGGCTGGCTACCTGACGGAAATGAAAATATCGGAGGATTCACCCTTAGTTGGCTCAACATGCTTTAAAAGAAATGTTAATCAAAATTATGATGTTATCATTTTGGACATTCAGCGTCAAGGCAGGTTAATTACCTATAATATTGGCCAGGAGGTTCTTGAAGCTGGCGATATTCTTTTTGTTAAAGGGAGTTTAGAGAGTTTCTTAAGAATGAAGGAAGTTGAGAAGACCACATTATTAACAGATGAAAAACTAACTCAAAATGAATTAGAGCAAGAAGATAATATATTAGTTGAATGTATGGCTACTGATAAATCATCAATTGTTGGCAATACATTGATAGATTCAAATTTTAGAAAAAGATTTGGGGCATTTATTTTAGCAATTAGAAGAGAAGGGGCAATAATAAGAAAAAAGATCGCTCATGTTGTTATTCATACTTATGATGCGCTATTGATTTATGGAAATAGAAAGCAGTTGCAGCAAATGGCTGCAAGCGGTGAGTTTATTTTAATGGGTGAAGTTACAGCGGATCTATTAAAGGTAAAATTATGGTGGTTAAGTATATTGTTAACAATAGTAACAATAATTTTAGCCGCTTTTGGAATTCTACCCATAATTAAAGGGGCATTATTTAGTTGTGTGATCTTATTGTTACTGAAAGTCATTACGCCCAATGAGGCTTATCAATCTATACATTGGCAAGTCATTATATTAATTGCAGCTTTAATACCACTAGGAACAGTTATACAGTCTACAGGAACTGCTGACTATATTGGGGACAGTATTTCAACTTTGGTGAGCGGGTACGAAAGAAAGATTCAGCCCTATATCTTATTGGGTATTATTTATGGAGTTACAATGATCTTAACTGAAATGTCCTCAAATACCGCAACCGCTATTATCATGACACCTGTAGTTCTTTCAGTATCTTCACTAATGGGGTTTGATGCAAGGCCATTTATATTTGCAGTTTGTTTTGCCGCTTCAGCTTCTTTTAGCACACCAATTGGCTATCAAACCAACTTAATGGTATATGGGCCAGGTGGATATAAGTTTCTTGATTTTATGAAGGTTGGGCTTCCACTATCTTTGATATTGTTAATACTTGCTGTAATTTTAATACCTATAATTTGGCCGTTCTCTCAGTATTAAGCATAGTGCTCAAAGGGCGGGGGTATTTTTTAAACAATTTCAATGAATTCCAACAAAACTAAAAACAATCGTTTAAAGTCTTTTATTGATAATCCATCCAAATCGTTATGGAGGTTAGCGATACCTATAATTGCAGGGATGGCGATACAAACTTTATATACGATAATTGACATGATATTTATAGGCCGGCTTGGAGGTGAATCTATTGCTGCGGTTGCATTTAATTTTCCTATCTTCTTTTTTATTATGGGCTTAACCTTTGGTTTAGGCAGTGGTGTTACTGCATCCATAGCTAGGTTTATTGGCGCTGATGATAAAGTAAATGCCGATAATGCTGCTGAACATTCTGTAGTGATAGCATTCATTCTTAGTCTGATTTTGACTGTTTTAGGTTTAATATACGGGAAAGACATTTTAATATTGATGGGTTGTACAGGTAATGTCATAGATCTTTCCTATGATTATTTGCGAATAAGCTGTTATGGCATCTCATTTCTAATTTTTTCAGCATTCTTTAGGTCCATTCTTTCAGGCGAGGGTGACATGAAACTTCCCATGATGATAGCAGCTTTGGGTACCGTTTTAAACACTATCCTAGATCCAATTTTCATCTTTGCTTTAGACTTAGGTGTAGCTGGTGCAGCCTGGGCTACAACCATAAGTCAAATCGTTGTCTTTCTTATTTTTGTATATATGCTTTTTGTCAAAGAACATGCTTATGTACAATTTAAAATGAAGGATTTTTCACCATCTTTTTTTATAATAATGGACATAATAAAAGTTGGCTTACCTACTTCAATACAAATGATAATTATGTCACTTGGTCAGGTTGTTTTTAATAAGATGTTGGTTTCATATTCTACTGATGCAGTTGCGGCTTATCAAGTAGGGGGAAGGGTTGATATGCTGGTTTTTTTACCAATAATGGGTATTGCATCAGCGCTTACAACCATTATCGGTATGTTTTTTGGGGCAAAAGAATATGATAAAATTAGGTTTATAACAAAATATGGTATCTCTCGCTCTATCCTAATAACATTAATTGCCTCGGTTTTTTTGTATTTTAGTGCTCCATGGGTTACAGTTATATTTACAAACGACCTAACTATACAATCTATTGCATCAAATTATCTTCAAATGATTTGTCTGATTTTTCCTATGATATCCATTGGAATTACAGTTGGGCGAATATTAAATGGTTTGGGCTTGGGTATGCCATCTTTGGTAATTACAATCATTAGAGTAGTAGGAGTAGCGGGTCCTTTGGCGTATTATTTTGTCTATATTTTAAATAAACCACTAGAATGGATGTGGTATTCAATGATAATATCTGCTATAATAGCATCAATAATATCATCAATATGGTTAAAGGTTGCTTTTAAAAAGTTACTTCCTACATAGAATTTGGAGTTATCATGCCTCTGCTAGATGAATCAGATATCAATTCAGAAATTGAAAATTTACCTGAATGGAATTATACAGAAAAGACCATCACAAAAGACTATTCATTTGATACTTATTTATCAGGGATAGATTTTGTAAATAAATTGGCATTAATTGCTGAAGAAAACAACCATCACCCAGATTTATCGATTGGATGGTGCAAAGTGAGCGTGACTTTTACTTCACATGACCAAGGAGGTGTTACTGATGATTGCATTAAGATGGCTAAACTTTCAGAAGCCTTATTTATTAAAAAATAAATTATTTATATTTTTAATTTTATTTCAAACCTCTCTTTCTTCACAAAATTCTACTAATGCCACTCAAGCCACTGCAAATCCTATCATTGATGGTAATGTTTTGGATGATTCGGCATGGAATAATGCAAACGTTATAACAAATTTTACGCAAAAATCTCCTGATGAAGGAGAGCCCAGCTCTGAAAAAACTATTGTTAAGCTTATTTATTCATCAAAATTTTTATATGTAAGCGTTGTTTGTTATGATTCAAACCCGGATGGTATTGTTATTTCAGACTCAAGAAGAGATGCTCCATTAAATAATACTGATAGCTTTATGTTTGTTTTGGATACATTTAAAGATCAACAAAATGGATATGTATTTGGTACCAATGCGGCAGGTATAGAATATGACGCGCAGGTCATTGGAGGGGATGGAATGTCTATGAATAGCAGTAGACAATCTGTAGGGGTTGGCGCTAACCTAAACATAAATTGGGATGCATCATGGGAAGTGAAAACAATTATCGGAGACTTTGGTTGGAGCGCTGAGTTTGCAATTCCATTTAAAACCTTAAGATTTTCAAGTCAAGAAAATCAAAACTGGGGAATAAACTTCCAAAGAAATATTGCCCAAAAAAATGAACAATCCTTTTGGGCTCCAATTCCACGACAGTTTAGTTTAAATCGCTTGAGTCTTGCTGGAAATGTTACTGGAATCAATATTCCCTCATCAAGAAATATCAAGATAATGCCCTATGCTTTGGGCTTGTCAAATAATGCTAATGAAGAAGATGTTAAATCGGATGAAACAAAAAATGATTTTGGCTTTGATGCAAAGATTGGCATTACTTCAAGTTTAAATCTTGATGTAACCTACAATACGGATTTTGCTCAGGTTGAAGCAGACGAGCAGCAAATAAACCTTGATAGATTTAGCTTATTTTTCCCTGAAAAACGTTCTTTCTTTTTAGAAAATGCAGGTCTTTTTTCTTCTGGTGAAAACACTTTTTATGGTCCTGATATTGAAATGTTCTTTAGCAGGCGTATTGGCATTGCTAATGATGGCTCTTTAGTACCTATACTTGGGGGCGGTAGACTGACTGGAGAGATGGGAGGTTTTAAAATAGGCGCTCTTAGCATGCAAACCAAAGAGGTCAAAAACATTGCAAACGCTGAAAATTATGGAGTCTATCGTATAAGAAAAGAACTGCCCAATAGAACTAATTTTGGAGCATTGATAACGTCTAAAAATGACTTGAATTCTAGCGCTAACAACAAAGCATATGCGTTAGATGGTGCGTATGGAATTGGTGAAACAATTCAATTAAAAGGCTTTTTAGCTACCTCTGACCTTCCTGCTGATTCAGATAATAATAGTGATTCATATGCCTACATGCTTGAAGCCAATCGAAATACTCAAGCCTTAACAACGCAATTACGATACAGTGAAGTTGGAAAGAATTTTAATCCCGAAATGGGATATGTTAGAAGGCTTGGCTATCGAAAGATTTTATTTCGGATTTTAAATAGAACTAGACCTAAGGATTTTTATGGCATATTAGAGCTAAGACCCCATATTACCTATTGGAGTTATTGGGATTTTGATGGCTTTCAACAGTCAGGTTATTTGCACATTGACAATCATTGGGAATTTAGAAACGGTTACAGAATAGATACAGCAGTAAATTTCATTTGGGAAGGTGTCAAAAGCCCGTTTGAGATAGTAAACGGCGTTACAGTTCCAAATAATTCTTATGCCAATAGTGAATTACATACGAGGTTTAATTCTAACCTAACGAAGCCTATTAGCCTAATTGTCGTTAGTAAAATTGGTGGTTTTTTTAGTGGAAACAGAAGAAATACTGATACTACTTTTCGTTTTAGGCTTGGCGAAAGATTCACTTCTGAGATTATATCTAAATACAACGACGTGTCTTTGCCGGAAGGAAAATTCTATACCCATCTTTTGAGATCGCGTTTTACTTATGCATTTAATCCACAAATGTATATTCAGTCTTTGTTGCAATATAACAATCAATCCGATCAATGGTCAATGAACTGGAGATTCATATGGCAACAATCTGCTGCAACCGGCCTTTACATTGTTTACAATCAAACTCAAGATTATGATGGAATACCCACCGATTTAAATATTCGATCTTTAGTGTTTAAATATAGCTATCTATTTGATATCGATTGATATATTAGTCTTTTTTAAAAATTATGGCTTATCTTCTCACCACAACATTTATATGGGCTTTTTCATTTAGTTTAATCGGTCACTATCTTTCTCCTGTCATTGATTCGTGGAGTCTTTCCTTTTTTCGCACTTTAATTGCTCTTTTAGTTTTCATTCCATTCATTGATTTTAAAATTTCTCGCAAGCATATACTTTTTATGATTTTAATTGGTGCAATTCAAATAGGAATAATGTATTTAATGTATCTAAACGCATTCAAGTTTACTTCAGTGTCAAAAATCCTCTTGTTTACAATCACTACTCCTCTGTACGTAACTTTTATAGCAGACCTTATTGAGAAAAAATTTCGCTCATTTTTTTTAATGTTAAGCATAGCATCTATTGTGGGTGCCTCTTTTTTACGCTTTAATTCACCAGCTCAAAACGATCTAATTGGATTTTTTTTAATCCAAGGTGCAAATTTTTGTTTCGCATTAGGTCAGGTTTTGTATAAATTTTTTGAAAAATGGACCGGAAGAATTCCTAACGGAATGAGCGATTTTGCATATTTTTACATTGGAGCTCTAATTTTTACAACAGTAGGCTTTTTATCTTCTGATGTAAAAACCCCGCTACCTAATGACATTGCAACTTGGTTGTTGATTGTATGGATGGGAGTAGGAGCATCAGGGTTGGGATTTTATTTTTGGGATAAAGGATCGCTTTTTGTTAGCTCAGGTACATTAGCTGTAATGAATAATCTTGTTATACCGTTAGGCCTTATGGTGGAAATACTATTTTTTGGACAAGCTTTAAATTCAGAGACTTATTTAATTGGGACACTTATTATCGTCGTTTCGATATTAGTTTCTTTGCGCAAATAGAATTTTTATATCTTTAGAAATATTTTCTTTTTTTTCATCCAATATAGCAATAGCCAGAATATGATAAGGTGAAAAATTGCAAAAAGAAGTGACCCGAAAGATCCTTCATTCAGTTCAAAAAAAACTGTTTTATAAAGATAATAGTACCCGTTTACAACGCTTTCATTTAATTGATAATTAATCCTCAACAGTATCTTCGTCCATATGCCTGAAATAATAAAAAGAAAAATTGAATTCGACCCTAGAACAGCTAGACCTTTGGCTACGCTTCTATACTTCTTTATATCAATAATGTATATCATAAAAGAAATGAAAAGAGTCGCAATACCAGCTGTAAACATTACATAAGAGCTCGTCCAGAGTTGTTTATTGATAGGCATTAAAATGCCCCAAAACAAACCTATTAGCAAAGATCCTAATCCTAAGACAATCATTCTTTTGATATTATCCTTAATTATTTTATTAGTAATCATCATAGTACCAACTAGGAAACCAAAATTAGTGGTTGCGATGGAAGGAATGGTGCTTAGTATTCCTTCTGGGTCAAATGGTATGCCCATACCTTTATATAGATGACTTTCCCCTAATAGTAATTTATCAAATGCTAAAATAATATTTGTTTGTAAAGCATAAGGGTCTGTTCCATGGTAGATGCCAAAGATCTCCATTAACCCCCAATAGCCAATTAATAGAGCAATTGTAATTTTTACTATGTTGCGGATATCATTTTTCAATACGATGATACTTGAAACAAAATAACAAATCCCAATTCGCTGTAGCACACCGAGGATCCTTAATGAAGACCAATCCCAATCTTGTCTGATGAAAGGAAATGCATTAAGCAACAGACCGATTAAGAAAATGGAAATTCCTCTTTTAAAGGTTTTTAAAAACAATGGTTTGGTGAGGCACATATCATATTTTTCAAATGAATAACGCATTGAAATGCCTACAACAAATAGAAAAAAAGGAAACACTAGATCGGTAGGTGTGCATCCATGCCAATTGGCATGTTTCAGTGGCTGATAGGCTTTGGCCCACGAACCAGGCATATTGACAATAATCATAAATGCCAAAGTCAAACCTCTGAAAGCATCAATTGCAAGTATTCTTCTAAGAGTTGGATGATTCATGCTTTATTTCTTCCATAGTTTTGTTTAATTGAAAGAAACTTGATCATTATCAGCCCTGGGATTGTTGATAAAATTACCCAAATGAAAAAATTAAAATATCCAAATGATTCTTGGATCATTCCGCTAAACATGCCGGGGATCATCATCCCCATCGCCATGATACCTGTACAAATTGCATAGTGGGAGGTGCTATTCTTACCCTCCGATATCATCATCATGTATAATAAATATGCAGTAAAGCCAAAACCATAGCCGAATTGTTCAATGCATATCAGTGTGCCAATCAATATTTTGTTTGAGGGCAGCGAATGCGCCATATAAACATATACAATGTCTGGTAATTTCATAGCCAAAGCCATCCATACGATCCAAAACTTAAGACCTTGTTTTGCGATTAAAATCCCCCCAACAATTCCTCCTATTGTTAAGCATGCAGTTCCCAATGTTCCATAGAGAAAGCCATATTCAACATTGCTTAGTCCTAAACCTCCATCGTTCAATGAATCAAGCATAAATAATGGCGCAATCTTGACTAACTGTGCTTCTCCGAATCGATATATTAAAATAAAAATAATTGATATAGATATGGATGGTTTTAAAAAAAAGGATTTTAAAATGAGGTAAAACTCTTGAAATAATTGGCTAGAATTATTACTCCTGTTTTTTTCAGTTTTAGGTAGCACTTTATAATGATAAAATGCGCTCATAAATAATGTGACTGAGAGGGCAAAGAATAATAATGACCAGGCAAAATAAATTTGNCNAGTAAGATCNGTNAAATATCCTACAATAATTATAATCAAGCCTTGNCCNGTTATGATNGCTAGNCTGTAAAAAGTGTTCCTAATNCCAATATACCANGCTTGATCATGNCTNGATANGCTAANCAAGTATAATCCATCTGCAGCAATGTCTTGTGTTGCAGAGCTAAATGCAATTAACCAGAAAAATACTAGNGTATATTTAAAAAAAGATTCCANAGGGATGGTTAGGCCAATCAGNGCAAGACAGCAACCAATAAGCAATTGCATGCCTATTATCCAAGAACGTTTTGTATTTACTGTATCTATTATTGGGCTCCAAAACGGTTTAATAANCCATGGTANGTATAGCCAGCTAGTATAAAGNGCTATNTCTGAATTGGAAATATTCAAATTCTTATANANTACAACNGAAACTATCATTGTTATTGCCCATGGTAANCCCTCTATGAAATAAAGCGAGGGTATCCATTTCCAATGATCAGAAGAGGAATTTTTTTTCATTTATATAATGATATGATATTTGTGTTGCTGTAATAATGAGAAAGGATTTGATTATGGTCATATTTTTCTAATGCCATACTCAATGCACCTATTTGACATAGGCCGACTCCATGACCCCAACCTCTTCCTTTCAATAGGTAGCCATCTTCAACTTCTTCAATTTCAAAAGCAGAGCTGAAAAGGAAGTCCTTTGATAATACTTTACGGATCTCATATTCTGAATTTAAAATAATTGATTTGTTTTTATTCAGTTCATTTAAATATCCAATTTCTAATTTTGCTATCCTTGCCGATTTACCCTTTTTTATGGGAACTAATGATGTGATGTCAAATATTTTAATTTTTAAAGTTTTATAAACATTTTTAATAATGCCTTTTTTACTGAGTGCAATCTGCCATCTATAGTATTTTCCATTCTCATCAACATTACCAATATATTTCTTTAAGAATGATTCATCTAGTTTAGTGCTACTGCAAAAGGGCGTTTTGTCATTTATGTAATCATTGATAGATCGCAAATATGGAACAGGTTCTCCTTGCCATACATTCTCATAATCTTCTGAAATTCCCCCACATGATTTTGAATACCTAGCATCACAGATCATACCTTTGTGGGCAAGAACTTTGCCTCTTGTAGATTTTGCGCTTTTAATAGAATGTGAAGAAATATGATTGCAACCGTGATATCTTTGACAGCAATCATCGTTGCAAATATCAAAACCCAGCGAAGAATGCTTTTTCTCTTTATTGGCAAGAAACCATGATCGCGCTATGATGGTTTGAGCTTTTAAAAATTCTGTCGGACATTTTTCGCTCATTTCAGAGGTACTCACACACATTAAATATTGTTCTAAGAAAATTTCATTATAAACCAATAAATTAGAATCATAAATTTTTATAATANNTGAGCCCCAAAATGAAGCAGATATCTCCTTCTGCCAATGAAAGCCTCGTCCTGCTGTTAGGCCATAAATTCTAACTTTTGCATCACTATCTTTAAATTTATTNTTAATCTTTATCTCTTTTGATAGAATATTCAATTCCTTGCATGCAATCATTTCATTTTTTATTTTAAAAATTAATTTATTTGACGATTTAGGATTATAATCTTTTTCAGAGGTAGTAATTAGATAAGAATCTGGTTTTACAATCTTTATTGTTAAAACCTTCATGCTATCCTCAGGAAGCACTAGACCTATTTTAATCAATGGTTCTTGCATAGTTAATTTTTGATTTTTACTCATTTAATTCAGTATTGTTGATCCCAGTCCTACAAGCGGTGATTTGCGTAGTTTAGAAAGTACTATAAAATCACTTTTCAAAGAATTTTTATCCAAATAAAAGTCTTTAATTTGTCCGTTACGCGCTTTCAGTTTCGATTCAAAAATATTTAAAATGGTATTGAAAATCTCTATTCCATCATTATCACTATCTAGAAAGATAGAAAGTTGTTGACCGATGATAATTCTGTCCAAATAATTATTTAGATATGGATGTTTTTGTTTTAGTTTGCGATCAATTATGAATTGATCTTCCCAGCCATGATGTACCGTTGTAATTCTTTCAAGAATTAGATCAGCGATCCCGATTGCGATATCTTTTTTCTTTCCTTTGTTGATTAATTTATTTACTCCTTTAAGCGAAGATAGAGTTTCGAAATCATAACCATTTGCAGTTTTCATCTCCCAAGCTTTTCCAATCCAATCTTTAATTTCATTTATGTCAAAAATATTATCATTTAATTTTAAACATTCTGCTAAACCTGTTCCGCCTCCTAAATAGTAACCATTTTTAATATTGCGAAATGAACCTTCGTTATGGATATTTTCNCCCAATCCACACATTTTTGAATCGTTTTCTATTTGTATTATTGGTTTTACTAGATTTGGGATCTGAGCTTCTAATTCTTTACAAAAATTCAACATTCTGGGGCCATTCTTCATGATTTTTATGCCTCTTTTGTTACTTGTTTTTTCTCCAGGCATGGCTATAGCAATTTTTATATCTCCATCATCATTTAGTTCTTCTATTATTTGAACGATGGTTTTAATTATGACCATTCCTTGATGTGATTCAATATCTAAAATTGGATGGTTTCTTTTTTGATCATCAATAGAAATTGGAATGAAGTTCGGATTATACGATTTTTGCTCTAGATATTTTCTCTCTATAATAGGCTCAATGATCTCTATTGAATTAGATGAGTTGATTTTTACTCTTGCTGCCTGAACTTTAGTTCCACCCCCATCAATACATACGTAATTCATATTATTTTATATTTTTGTTTAATATCGATAATCTTCATGTAGGAATGAATAATTGAATCTAGCTGAATGAGTTTTTCGCTCAGCAGTTCTTTTATTAATGCTAAAACTTTTCTAGCAATGTATTTATCATAAATAAGATTATTTCCAAAACAGAAGAGATTTACTCCTGCGTTAATCATTAAACGCAAAACATTCTTTAGTTCATAATAGTCAGCAATAGCTTTCATTTGAGGATCATCGCTAATTATCAAGCCCTTAAAATTCAAATTTTTTCTTAAAAGACCATTCAATATCTTCTTAGATAGAGTTGCNGGGTATTCNTTATCTAGTTTGCGGTTAATTATNTGAGAGGTCATAATTCCGTCAAGATAATTANNCTNTATCAAATNTTTGTATGGTAGAATTTCTTCTTNACTCCATTCATTNGTGTTGTCAGTCAATGANAAGTGAGTATCATCNTTTGCACTTCCTTGNCCNGGAAAATGTTTTGCTATNGAAATTATTCCGAGCNANCGATGTTCATTGATAAAGAGNTTTGAGTGATCAATNGTATCTGANGAATTTTTTGATATACATCTTTTTTTCTTAGCTATTATTGATAAAGGATTCATTTCTAGATCTAGCACAGGAGCAAAATTTAAATTGATACCATGTAATTTTAGTGCTTCAGCTGTTCTTTTTGCGAAGCTGGAAGTTTTCAATGGGTCATTAATTTTTCCTATTTCAGCCCAGCTCTCAAAGTCCTTATAATCATCAATATTCTTTAACCTATTTACCTCACCACCCTCCTGATCAATTCCTATGAATAGGGATGTATTAAATTGTGATTGTAAAAAAAAAGTAAATTCATTAAGCTGATCAGAATCAATAATATTTTTCGTAGAAATATCTTTGCTTGTAAGATCCTCATCATAAAGTATGATTCCTCCAATATCTTGCGAAGGGAGAGTTTCCATAAAGTTAGCTATATCTTTTTTATTTGAACCTTTCAGGCCGATCATTATCATTTGACAAATCATAGATTCGACATCTGGATATTGCATATTCATAAGCACCAAAATAAAAGTTAAAGACTTATTGCGCAAGTTCAGTTAATTTTTAGACTATGCTAACTAAAAAAATAATTATCCTATCTTTTGCATTTCTATTATCCTGCTCGAGCATTGCAACTAATCTGAATGAAAATTCTTGGGCTGAATCAGTTATTAAAAAAATGACATTAAGAGAAAAAATAGCTCAAATGATGGTTTATAGAATGAATATGCATTATGTTAATTTTGAAAATAAAGATTGGAAAGAACTTATTCAGCTTATAGAGACTGATGGTATAGGTATCATTCATATTTGGTTTGGCGATGTTGGAAGCTCATTGACTACATTNAATTTTTTGCAGCAAAAGTCCAAGTTGCCAATTTTGGTTGAAGCTGATATAGAATCAGGTCTAGGTAGAAGATATAATGGATCGGTCAGGCTACCTCCAATGATGGCTATAGCTGCAACAGGAAATTCTTATTACGCTTACGAAGCAGGAAGAATTTCTGCTGAAGAGAGTAGAGCAGTTGGAATTCACTTTAATTTAGCTCCAGTGGTTGATGTTAACAATAATCCTAAAAACCCAATTATCAATACCAGATCGTTCGGTGAAGTTCCAGATTCTGTGCAAAAGTACTCAAAGGATTTCATAAAAGGTCTGAAAGATTTTGGAATGCTTACCACTGCAAAACATTTTCCTGGCCACGGTGATACAGAGACAGATTCTCATTCTGCGCTGGCAATGATTCCCAGTGATTCTGCAAGACTCTGGAATATTGAATTGCCGCCTTTTCGCTATGCAATTGAAGCAGGAGTCGATGCTGTGATGATAGCCCATGTTTCAGCNCCTGATTTTCAAAGACACTNTGAAGTGCCAGCTAGCTTATCTTCTTTTTGGATTCAAGATATTCTGAGGAAAGAAATGAGTTTTAATGGNGCAGTGATCACTGATGCTATGGGTATGGGTGGTATAATTAAAAATTATTCGGATGATTATGCCATTGTTGAAACAATAAAAGCAGGATCAAATATCATCATTCAGAATGATCGACTGTCTCATTTTATTGATGTGATTGAAAAAGCAGTCTTAGAAAATGAAATAGATGAGGATCAAATAAACCGATCCGCTCTCAAAGTATTAAAAATGAAAGAAAAGATCGGTCTTCATAAAGAGCGACTCATCAATTCTTACAATACGCATAGAACAATAGGAAAAAAAGACAATTTTCTTGTCGCAGATGAGATTGCTTCTAAATCAATCACTCTTGTCAAAAATACTAAGCAAATTTTACCATTATCACCTGAATTAGATGAAGATCTNTACGTTATTGACCTTTATGATGGAGCAAATAATCACAATGAAAGCCATTTTACAAAAACCTTAAAACAAAGCGGGAGGAAAGTAAACTCTTTTCAATTGGATAAAAGCGATAGTTTAGTTGTTGCAAACCACATCCTTGATCAAATACCCTCTGATGCAATTGTCTTTTTAAATGCTCATGCGAATCCTGTTGAATGGAAGGAAAATATATTCTTACCTGAGGTTGAAGCTGACTTTATTAACAGAATAATTGAAAAATGTGAAAATCTGATTATCACTAGTTTTGGAAGTCCTTATTTAATAATGGATTTTCCAAAAGCGNCTACATATCTTTGTGCTTATAGCAGCAACCAACTCCAGCAGAATGCTGCAGTAAATGCGCTCATGGGAAAAAATTCCATTCAAGGTATTTTGCCTGTCACAATACCTGAGATTGCCATAAGGGGCACAGGTATTAAAATTGAATCCAAAGAGTGGAAAGCAAAAGAAAAAAAANTAGAACCAGGAAAAGAGTTAATAAGAATAAGANCTGATGAGATCGGCGNTGACATNTCATCAATTAACCAATTGTTNAAAGANGCTGTNTCTGATTCTGCTTTTCCNGGAGGAGTTATCCTAGCAGCTAAGGATGGGCAGATTTTTTTACATCAAAGTTTTGGNTANAAGACTTACCNGCAAANNGAACCAATGGTNAGAGGNTCTATTTTTGATCTCGCATCNATAACAAAAGTGGTATCAACTACCTCTGCAGTTATGTTTNTAGTAGATCGTAANAAAATCAATCTAGATGANAAAATCATAAAATANATNCCTGAGTTNTCCAGTAANAATANTTTATCAAAAAAATTAAAAGATAATATTACCATAAGAGATTTAATGACCCATTCATCAGGTTTACCACCATTTAAAAAGTATTATTTGATGGACAGCAATGTGGAGTCAAGGATTGACTCTGTGATGAATACAGATCCAGAATTTAATCGGCATGAAAAGACCGTATATTCTGATGTTGGACTGATAGTGTTGGGTAAATTAGTTGAAAAGGTTTCCGGAAAGCCTCTTGATCAATATGTAGATTCATTATTATTTGATCCACTGGGTATGAATTCATCCTTTTTTAATCCTCCAAAACATAAACTGAAAAGAGTTGTTCCGACTGAAATCAGTGCAATTACCAATGAAGTTATTTTGGGATACGTTCACGATGAAAATGCGTTCAGTATTGGCAGTGTCGCAGGGCATGCAGGATTATTCTCAACAGCAATGGATATAGCCAAGTTTTCTCAAATGATGTTAAATAATGGATTGTATGGATGGAAACGTTTTTTTAAACCTGAGACAGTAAATCTATTTACCATGAAAGCAAATATAGTAAAAGAAAGCTCAAGAGCCTTGGGCTGGGACACTCCTGCAGGAAAATCATCAGGAGGTGTATATTTATCGGATTCGAGTTTTGGTCATACTGGATTTACAGGCACATCGCTATGGATAGATCCAGATAACAATTTATTTGTTATTCTTTTTACGAACGCAGTTCATCCAAAAAGAGAATATAAAAATCCAAAATATTTCGATTGGAGACAAAGAATTCATTCCTCTGTTTACGAGCTATTAAAACTTAATAGAGTGAACCCAAATCTCGAATTTAGAGATAGGTGGAAGTGATAATTTTAGCTTTATAAATATGGTTCGTTTTTTATTATTTATATTATTTATGAGCTGTCAGCCAAAGTACGATTGGTTAGATACATTGCCTAAACCATGGAACTTAAACAGAAGAGAATTCTCTAGTTACCTACCTTTATTTCAAAAAAAATACCCCAACTTTTTAAACAGAATTAAAGCTTTTTCGTTATGGCAAGTTGGAAAACCGTATCAATTATTTTGTCTTGGCGAAGAAACTGGCAAAGATTTAGATCCAATTTTTAGGATGGATGTTTCAGATTGTACTGTTCATATTTTGACATCCATTGCCAGTGTTCAAAGTAAAAATTGGGATGAAGCAAGATCCAATATTATAAAAATACATTACAAAAAAGATCCTAATGGCATTAGCATGCCTACTTATAAATCTAGATGGCACTTCACCTCTGATAGAATACAAGATAATCCGTCAACACGTGATATCACTTCTCAATTAATAGACCAAGAACAACTAAGCAGCGTTTATCTGACATTGAATGAAAAAAAGGATGGAAATGAATTTTTAGAGCTAGGTTGGAAAAAACCAACCATAGTTTATTATATAGATTCTGAAAAAATAGATAACAAGGTTTTAGAAAAATTGCCTATTGTAGCTGGGGCAGCGTTTGTTAAGGAATCGTATTTTGATATGGGATTAGTAGTGTCCCACGAAGGAGTTATCATAGATAAAAGTGAAATCATCCATGCTTCTTCTGAGTTTGGTAAAACCGTTAAAATGGATTTTTTAGAATATCTATTACCAAAAGGCAAGCCCAGGTTCGATGGTGTAATATTTTTTTCATTTCATCCTCTTGATGAGTAAAACTTGCACTGGATTGATTTTTTAATAATTTCTTTTTTTATTACCGGTTTTCCACTCTACGGCTATTTGCAAAGAAAGAGAAATAAAACAATAGAAGACTATTTTTTAGGCGGTAGAAATATTCCTTGGTATGTGGCTATGATGTCTATTGTGGCAACAGAAACATCAGTTCTTACTTTTATCAGCGTTCCAGGTTTATCATATTCAGGCAATTGGACTTTTTTGCAATTGTCTTTGGGGTATATAATTGGAAGATTAGGCGTGAGTGTTCTTTTATTGCCAATTTATTTTGAAAAGGGTGTGATATCGATATATCAAATCATTGGTATGAAGTTCAATCTATCTATGCAAAGAATATCATCATTGGTATTTTTAGCAACCAGATTGCTTGCTGATGGAGTAAGGTTTCTTGCTACTGCAGTAATTGTGCAAATCTTAACCGGCTGGTAAATTTTTACTTCAATATTTATTATTGGATGTACAACGCTGATATATTCATTTTTTGGAGGAATAAGATCAATTCTTTGGATAGATTTCTTTCAATTTATTTTATATCTCTTTGGTGGACTGACAGCAATTATTATTGGCTTAAGTTATATTGAATTATCATTTTTTGATCTATTTTCATATTTATCGAGTAGAGAAAAACTGCAATTATTTGAATTTAGCGGGAATCCTATAGGTAATTCATACCACTTTATCTCTGCATTAATAGGGGGTATATTTCTATCACTTGCTTCACATGGCATAGATCATATGATGGTTCAAAGAGTATTGAGCACTAAAAATCTTATAAGCGCAAGAAAAGCAATGATTGGAAGTGGGATTTTAATACTTTTTCAATTTATAGTATTCCTCTTTGTTGGTAGTTTGATTTTCATTTTGATGGGTGATAAACCTATTGAGCAGGATCGCGAATTCACCACATTTATCATTGAATACGTTCCAGTAGGATTGAGAGGTTTGCTTTTGGCGGGTGCAATATCTGCCGCTATGTCAACATTGAGCTCATCTATCAATTCACTTACAACATCAACCGTTGTAGATATATTTGATAGGAATAGTTCCTTGAAAGCTTCAAAATTGATAAGCCTATTGTGGGGTATTGTCTTAATGATGTTTGCTTTTTTATTCGATGAGACCAACTCATCTTTAATAGAGGTTGGTCTGAGAATAGCATCCTTTACGTACGGAGGTCTATTAGGCTTATTCTTTCTATCTAAAATTAATTTAAAAATCAATCCTCTCTATCCGCCATTAGGATTGGTTTCTGGTATGATCCTAGTATTCTTTCTTGATAGCTGGGGGTTTGCTTGGACCTGGTTTGTGCTGATATCAAGCTTGGCCAATGTATTGTTAGTTGTAAGTCTTCAGCAGGTAGAAAATTTATTTGTTTCTAAATCTTAAGTTTTAAACCCCGACTGGCAATTTTATATCCCAGAGTCTTAAGCTCATCGTTAATGCGCGAGTTAGGCATAAGAGCGGTATTAGTATGATTCAAATGAATGAAATGAACCTTTGATTTTTCTTTCACAGGCTTGAGAATATCCATTGTTTCTACTATAAATGGATGTGGTATTTTAGACATATCACGCCCAGGCAATTCATCTTGCTCAGCAAATGTTCCATCAATCAAGGAATAATCATTTTCTTCCACAATTTGAATAAGATCATTGTCCCATTTTTGCCATTTGTCAATATCTGGAATATAAATTAACGATTTATTAGGACCTTCAACTTTAAATCCAACGGTTTCTGAAAATTCATCTCGGTGAGGAACAAGAAAAGGTGTTACATAAATTCTCTTATTCAATTTAATCTTTTTATCATCTTTTAATGATTTGATCTTGATATTTTTAAGTTTTACTAATTGGCTCCATGGACCATTTGACTTGATAAATTTTGTCATTTTGGGCATAGTATACACGGGAGTGTTCTTATTGCCCATTACCTCTCTTCCAAAATGTATGAGACCACTATAGTGTCCGATGTGAGCATGCGTTATGAATGCCCCTTTGAATTTTTTTGGATCATTATTCGTTAATTGTTTTAATTGGTTAGGAAAATCTGGCGTTACATCAATGATCCAAGCGCTATCTGATTTAGGATCAACTATTCCAATGCTAGAAACAAGCAATCTTTTTTCGGGATCTCCCCATCGATCTATGCAACAATTTTTCATACATCCAGCTTGAGGCGCTCCACCGTCTTGTGCAATACCTAACACAATAACATAAGGGTCAAATTCTTCATTAGTTGAACAGGAAGTATGTAAAAGGGTAAATGATGTAATTGTAAATATTAAAAAAACTAAGGATCGCATATTAATTATATAAAATATATTTCTTTGAGGTTTCAATAAAGTCTCTATTGGAAAATATTTTTTTTAATTCAATAGGCATCCCATTAAAAATGTTTAGCTCATCAACTCCTAACAAGCTGATCATTCTTTTATCGTTAATTATAAATTTATTGGGATATTCATCGCGAAGAATTGAAATGATATTCAATCCAATTTGCACACTTTGGTAAAGATCGCGATCTATAATTTTAATTTCAATCCCTTTACAGATTTTATTTTTGAATGTTGGGTTGATAGCCATGCCATCTATATCTGTTGGAATATAAGTAACTGGTTTAAACTCAACTCCAGGCATTTTTATTTCATTCAATTTATTTGAAAGTCTAGCATTATCAATCCATGGCGCTCCAAATCGTTTAAAGGGTTTATCTGTGCCTCTACCTTCGTTAATGTTGGTAGCTTCAAGTAGGCACATGCCAGGATAAATAAGCGCCGTGCTGAGATCAGGAATATTTGGCGAAGGCTTGAGCCAAGTAAGCCCTGTTTCATCATACCATTGGTTTCGATTCCAGTTTTTCATTTTTATCACACTCAGTTTGGGCGAACCTTTGATCCATTTTTCACCAACCATCATTTTGGCTAGCTCGCCAATGGATAATCCATATCGAATGGGGATTGGATAGTTTCCAACAAAAGATTGATAATCCATATTAAGCAAAGGTCCTTCGATAAGATTACCTTTCAATGGGTTTGGTCTATCTAATACTATAATTTTAATTTTTGCCTGTGATGCAACTTCCATAACGTAGCCCAAAGTTGTTATGTAGGTATAAAAGCGTGCCCCAACATCTTGCACATCGTACACAATGATATCAATATCTTTTAAATCATTTTTTGACGGTCTTTTTTTATTTCCATATAAACTAATCACTTGAGGCATGTCATCTAATTTATCATAGTCTAATTTTTCACCAGCAGCAGCCTCACCAAAAAGCCCATGTTCAGGTGAAAAAATAACTTTAAGATTGACATTTTCATATTCTAAGAATTTAAAATAATTGGATCTTCCTTCTTTATCGACACCACTTTGATTAGTGACCAGTGCAATATTTTTATTTTTAATCAAATTAATTTTTTCATCGAATAGGACGTCAAGACCTAAAATGACTGACTGAGGATCATCATTTACCGAACTTCTTTCAAAAGTGTTATTTATTTTATTTCCTGAGCAACCTAATAGTAGTATTAAAAGATAAGGGATTAGTGATTTCATTAGTTTATTAATTTAAATTTTCGCGTAACGGATTTTTTGCCTTGCACAATAGATGCGCTATATACTCCGCTTGGAGCTTTTTTACCATACTTGGTAAATCCTGTCCATCTAAATCTTTGTTTTTTTACGGGTAATTCATAAATGCGCATTTTAAAGATCTCATTATTTTTGTTATCTTGAATAGTGAGGAAACAGTATGGTTCATACTCATTAGAGTAAAATTCTATGGTAATGGATTTATCTTCATGGTTATTGTAAAATCCTGTAATACCAATTCCTTTTTGATATGAGGCATCTAAAGTTTTTTGGCTTATTTCTGGAGCAATAGTTTTTGCGTCAAAGTAGTTTAGCACTCGTCCCATGATATCATTTCTTGTGTATCCAGGGTAGATTGATTCAAAACCAATGGTCATATAGACAATTGCACCAGGCATTATACCATCTTTAAATAATCCTTTGTAGTAAATACCCGCTCCTCCATAGATAGAGGGACTAAGACCGCTAAAAATAGCGAGACGATTGGCATTGCCTATTGGAATTACGCCATCTGGCCAATCTACATCATACGTATTGCCAGATCCATCATCATAATTAAAATTAATACCAGCAATAATAGAATTATCGCTAGACTTGATCCTGTAAACACCTTTTCTGCCTCCCACAGCATCTGTTATATAGCGAGACTTCAAAATCTCTCTAAAGAATTTTTTATCGCTATTAGTTCCTTTCTGAACCAAATCATATCCGATTTCAGAACCTGAAACAAAAATCTTTCCACCAGAGATTAAATATTTTCTTACCAAATATTGTTCTCTTTCGCTAAATGAGCTCGTCGAAACTCCTTCTTCACCAAGCATCCAAACTACAATATTATAGTCTGATAAATTAATCCATCCATTAATAATAGCCTCATTGGAAGCTGAGTCAAAATCATAACCATTATCAAACACTGCAATTCCATGTTGCAATATGTAGTTAAAGGTATTGTTGGTTCCAACGATCCTATCATTACCATTTACAATTAAAATCTTCGATCGGTTTGATGCATATGAAGCGCCTAAAAGTTCAGTGAAAGGTCCTTTTCTTGCTCCTTTGGAAGCCCTAATCTTTAAAAAGAAAATTTCATCGTCATTTTCTTTATCAATGATTATTGGAGATCCTGCAAATGTACCGTAGGAGGACGAATCAATCATGTTCTCAAATTGACGAGCGACCTCATAGGATACCAATGAATCAACTTCCGAAAAATCAATGTAAATCTTTTCATCTTTTGAAGTGATATGCAAATTGACAGGAACTTTTAAGGCGGTTTCTATTTTTTTTGGAGGATCTATAGATGGATCTATGAATATTGCGTCATCGTATTGACCAAAAATAAACGAAGTAAGTAGCAGTGTTAATAATTTTATTATTTTAAACATTGCAGTTTGAAAAGATATCCTCCAAATTCTCTCTTTTTCTAATAAGTTTAAAATCTTCCTTATTAACTAAAACTTCCGCAGCTCTGGGTCTGGTATTGAAATTGTGAGACATCGAGTATCCGTAGGCACCTGTATCCATTATAGCAAGAAGATCGCCCTCTTTCACATTAGAAAATAATCGATCGGTAGCTATGCGATCAGTATTTTCACATATTTGCCCTGTAAAGTCATACACTTCTTTGTCATTACTCTCCTTACCAAGCTTGTAGATCTTATGATAGGCTCCATAAAGTGCATTTCGCATGAGTGTTTCCATGCCAGCGTCAGTTCCGATATAGTTTTTATAACTTTTTTTAGTTGCAACAACCTTTGTCAAAAGATATCCTGCATCTGCAATTATGTATTTGCCTGGTTCTAACCAAAGAGAAGGAGCATTATCTCGAGAAAAGTATTTATAAAATATTTTTGAAAGCTTTTGAAATAATCTATTAATATTCAGCGGTTTTTCATTCTCCTTATAGGGAATCCCAAAACCACCACCCATACTGATATATTCAAATTCTATACCTGTTTGCATAGAAATCTTTTGAACATTATCCATTATAAGGGTAAATACTTTTTCAAAGTATTCTTCATCTAAATTTCCTGAACCTGCCATGCATTGCAAGCCAAACCTTTTTATTCCAAGGTTCTGAGCTTTCTTGTATGCATCGATTATATTCTCGTGAGGTATGCCAAATTTAGCATGAAGTCCGGCAGTGGTAATCTGCGCAAATGATCCATTTCCAAAACCTGGATTAAGACGGAATGAAATGATCTCAGGTATGCCTACTTTTTGCAACCTTTGTATCGATGTAATATCATCTAAATTGATGTTGCAATGATTATCATATGCCATCTGTAGATCGCTAATTAATTCATAATTACCTGTGTATAAAATCCTTGACCCTGGAATGCCAACTTTATTGGATATGAATACTTCTCCTGGGCTTGAACAATCAGTCCCCATATCTGGCAATGTATCAATCATTAGTTTCAATAGATGGGGATTGCTATTTGCTTTTGCTGAATAGCAAATGTGATATTTTTTAAAATTTTCCTCTAACGCATTCTCCAGATTATTGAGATTGTCGACCAATCTATCTCTATCATATAAATAGCAAGGCGTTCCACATTTATTGGCAATGTCCTTAAATAAGTCTTTATTAGCTAAGTTTTTCTTTAATGGGTGCATTTATTTAATATTTTGTAGCATTGTTTTTTATCAATAGAAACATTAGAATTTAATTATAAAAAAAACATTGAATAGTAATGATTAAAATAATAAAAGGGTTAATAATTTTAAAAATTGTTTGTTTACATGGGCAAACAATATCATTCAATAACATTGAGAATGGTCTTTTAACCACTCTCAATAGTAAAAATAATCAAGTTATTTTAACTAGCGGTTTAGCGCTCACTTTTATTGCTAGCAAATATGATAGCATTATAATAACCAATACCGAAAATAAAAATTTTTTACCATCGCGATTAAGTCAAGTTGGTGATTTTTGGGGCATTTTAAGCCCGCTTGCAGTATGGGCAATAATATTAAAAAGCAGTATGAATAAAGATTACGTTTCCAATGCTTTTGCAGCCAATATCTTATCAACCTATGCAATCAAAAGCCTAGCTCAGCGCCAAAGACCTGATGGTTCTAATAATTACTCATTTCCTTCTGGTCATACATCAAATAGTTTTTTAGCTGCTGAATTAATAAATCAAATTAAAGGAATGCCCTTATCGGTTCCATTTTATCTATTATCAATTAATACTGCTTTAAGTAGAATAAACGATAAAAAACATTTTTTATCAGATGTGATTTTTGGAGCTGCTATTGGCATATCAATTGGTAAAGGTTTTAAGATTTTAAGAAAAGAAAAGGCTAATCAACGATTAAAAGATGATTTAGAAAAAGATTTTTATATACATTTTAGGTGGTTGATTTAAATTAAACGGCTAGTTTAATTCCAAGGAGTAACGTTATGATTAAAAAATTATTACCTTTTTTTGCCCTCTTTATTATCACTCAAACCATTTCTTTTGCTCAAATAGATTGGACTGCAAATAAAAAATCCATTGAATCTTCAATTAAAAAACATGAAAAAGCACTTATTAAAATTAGTGATGCAATATGGTCACATGCTGAAGTAGCCTTAGAAGAATATAAATCTTCCAAGGTGCTTGCAGACTATGCGGAAAAAAATGGATTTGATGTTGAAAGGGGGGTGGCAGGCATGCCAACAGCATTCATTGCATCCTATGGTAAAGGTTCTCCCAGAATAGGAATATTGGGAGAATTTGATGCAAACGCAGGCATATCACAAAAACTCAAACCCGAAAAAGAAGCTTTGATAGAAGGGGCGCCTGGTCATGGTTGTGGACATAATCTTTTTGGTACCGCTAGTCTCGGAGCTGCAATTGCAATAAAAGAACTTATTCAAAAAAAGAAACTGAAAGGAACCATCGTTTTTTACGGTACTCCTGCTGAAGAGACCATTTTTGGTAAAGTTTGGTTTGCACGTGAAGGGCTATTTAATGATCTGGATGTATGCATGGATTGGCATCCGTCTGACAATATTGAAGCGTCAACACAAAGCAGTAAAGCATTGATCGACTTTAGAGTAAAATATACCGGTAACACCGCTCATGCTTCAGCAGATCCTTGGAATGGATATAGCGCTGTTGATGCAATGGAGCTATTTACAACTGGAATTAATTATTACAGGGAACATGTAAAGCCCACAACAAGGATCCATTATCAAATTGAAAAAGCTGGCGATGTTGTAAATGTTGTTCCTGACTATGCGCAGATTTGGGTTCGAGTAAGAGAAAATGACAGAGAATCACTGAGTACTGTCTATGAAAGAGTAAAGAAAATTGCTGCAGGTGGAGCTATAATGGCTGAGGTAGAGCATGAAATTTCTTTAATCTCAGGAATTTATGAAATATTACCAAACAGAAGAGGGGCCGCAGTAGTACAAACAAATTTTGAGCTACTAGGTCCCCTAAAGTACAGCCCGAGTGAAACTAAATATGCCAAAGCTATCCAAAAAGCGACCAATAAGCCGCAAGTTGGAATGGATGGTGAGATTTATCCAATGAGGGAAACCCTTCCAGCTCAAGGGGGATCTACGGATGTTGGAGATGTTAGTCAATTAGTTCCTACAGTAAGATTGTCCACACCCGCTGCACCCAAAGATGCACCTTGGCACTCCTGGGCTGTGGTTGCATGCACTGGAATGTCCATTGGTCACAAGGGAATGCTTCATGCATCAAAAGCTTTGGGAATGACCATGGTAGATATTTTTGAAGACCAAAAGCTTGTTAAAGAAATAAAAGCTGAATATAACGAGCGAAAAGGAAACAGTAGGTATGAGCCTATGATACCCCCTGGTCCTCCTCCAATCAAGAGATAAAAATGTTTGAAAAAAATATTTTAATCAATAGAAGGTCTAGAATTTGTGACGAAGTTCAATCAGGATTAATATTTTTGTACGGAAATAATCCTGTTCCAATGAATTATCCATCCAATACACTTCGATTTAGACAAGATAGCAATTTTTTATATTACTGCGGATTAGATTTCCCAGGTCTGAATGTTATAATTGATACTGATTCAAAAAGGTCTGTCTTGTTTGGAGATGATTTAACCTCTGATGATATCGTTTGGGAAGGGTCGAGGATCTCTATAATGGATATGGCAATCCGGGTTGGAATTGAAGAAAGTATGCCCACTTCGAAGCTAGAACAATATTTGTCATCCTATATAGGAAAAATACATTATTTGCCAGCATATAGAGCTGACCATATTAACTTATTAAAAAGTCTTTTTAAAAATAATATACACACCTCAAAAGAATTGATTTCTTCAGTTATTGCTCAAAGATCGATAAAAGCACCTGAAGAGATATTAGAAATAGAATCTGCACTTGAAATAACAGCTGAAATGCACAAGTTAGCAATGCAAAATTCTTCAGATGGGGTCACTGAACAATCCGTTGTAGGTAAAATGGAGGGCTATGCCTTAAGTAATGGTAGTCGATTGGCTTATCCATCAATATTTACCATTAATGGTGAAATATTACATAACAATAATTACCATAATTTTATGAAAAATGGTCAGTTGCTTTTAAATGATTCAGGGGCAGAATCTTCTAATTATTATGCTAGCGATATAACCAGAACCTTCCCTGTAAGCGGTAAATTCTCATCCCAACAAAAAGAGATTTATTCAATCGTGTTTAAGATGCAAGAAGCAGCTTTGAAACTCTGCAAAGCGGGAAATTCATTTAAAAGCGCCCATTTAGAAGCCTCTAGAATTGCTGTAGAAGGTTTAAAAAACCTTGGTTTAATGCGAGGTGACCCTGATAATGCAGTACAAAATGGAGCGCATGCTCTTTTTTTCCCACACGGTTTAGGTCACATGCTTGGTTTAGATGTTCACGATATGGAGGGATTGGGAGAAGACCTTGTTGGCTATGAATTTGGTTCAGATAGAAGTGATCAGTTTGGTCTTGCATATTTAAGATTATCAAAGGAATTAAAATCTGGCTTTGTTATAACGGTAGAGCCAGGAATTTACTTTATTCCGCACTTGATCGAAGATTGGGCATCAACAAATAAACTTGTTGATTTCATAATTTATGATGAGGTAAAAAAATATAAAGGTTTTGGTGGAATAAGAATTGAAGATAATGTTCATATTACCGAAAATGGACATGAGATCTTAGGGCCAAATATTCCAAAGACAATATCAGAGATAGAGACATGTATGGCAGGTAATGCGTAAAGCCTATTTTAAATTAAATTATTACTATCAAAAAATCTTTAACGTATTCTTTCAGCCAATAATAGTCGCGATAATTTTGAAAGAATAAATTCTAACAATGCAAAAATAACGTTAGTTCTTAGATTTTTGTTGGTTAAGTAATTACAAATTCTTTTTAATTAAATATAGAAACAGGAGCAATATAGTGTTTTCAAATTTAGACTGGGTTATCGTTTCGATTTACATCGCAGGGATAGTAGCAATTGGACTTTTTTACTCTAGGAAAAAAGAGTCAAGCGATGAATATTTTTTAGCAAGTAGAAATACTGGATGGTTCGTTATTGGGGCCGCTTTGTTTGCTTCCAATATTGGATCAGAACACTTAGTTGGCTTAGCAGGCACAGGAGCAAATAGCGGACTACCAACTGTACAGTTTGAGATACTTGCTTCCTTAATCCTTTTGATCCTTGGTTGGTTTTTCGTTCCCTATTATTTAGCAAGTAAGATCTCAACTACTCCTGAATTTCTAGAAAAGAGATTTTCTCCTTTTGCTAGGTATTATTTATCAATTATCTCAATCTTTGCTTATGTAATAACAAAAATAGCTGTAACTGTCATGGCAGGAGGGATCGTTTTTGAGACCTTGATGGGTATTGATTTTTGGGTCGGTGCTTTGATTATTATTTTATTGACAGGGGTATATACGATCCTGGGCGGACTCAAAGCTGTTGTGTATACGGAAACAATTCAAACGTTTGTATTGATATTTGGATCAATAGTAGTCTTGTATTTCGGGCTGAATGAACTTGGTGGATGGAACAATATGGTAGAGATCGCTCCAATTGATTTTATGAGCGTTTGGCGTCCATCCGACCATCCTGAATTCCCTTGGACAGGAATCATTTTTGGTGCACCAATTTTAGGAATTTGGTATTGGTGTACAGATCAAAATATCGTTCAAAGAGTTCTCTCAGCTAAAAATATTCATGAAGCGAGAAGAGGAACTATATTTGCGGGCTTTTTAAAGATCACACCTCTGTTTTTATTTGTTATGCCAGGTATCATAGCATATTGTTTAAATCAGCAAGGAGTTCTTCAGCTTGAGAACAGTGATCAGGCTCTTCCAGTTTTGGTCCAAACTTTACTCCCAAGCGGTTTAAGAGGTTTAGTAGCTGCAGGTTTGTTAGCAGCTTTAATGAGTTCGCTTGCTTCAGTTTTTAATTCTTCCTCAACCTTAGTAACGCTAGATATTTATAAAAAGTTTAAACCTGATAGCTCCGAAAAGGAATTGGTCTTTGTCGGTCAAGTATCTACAGCTTTTCTGGTTGTCTTGGGATTGCTATCTATTCAGCTTATCGAAGGTGGTTTTTTTGGCGGTACACTTTTTATAAAAATTCAAGCTATTCAAGGACTCATATCTCCCCCTATTGCCGCAGTTTTTCTGCTCGGTATTTTCAATAAACGAGTTAATAACCAAGGCGCCTTAGCATCTTTAGGTGTAGGGTTTGTATTAGGAATGATGCGATTCTTTTTGCTTATCTTTGAGCCGCAAGATGGAACAATTTTACATTTATTGGTCAGTATCAACTTTTTGCATTATGCTGCTTATTTATTTTTGGTTTGCACAGTAGTACTAATTGGAGTTAGTTATTTAACACCTCCGCCCAATGAGTCGCAAACTAAGGGGCTGACATACGACCCTTCACAAAACAAAACCAAAAAGTCAATCGAAGAAGAAACTCAAGACAAAACAGACAAGATTTTATCAGGACTTGTTGTCTTAGCGGTAGTTGCTGTTTGGGTGATATTTAGATAAAATAAAAATTGAACAGAAGAAAATTCATAAAAACTACCGCTGTTTTAGGTAGCGCATCCTTGTTGAAGCCCAGTTTTGCTTTCTCAGGTTCTTCATCCAAATTAAAAATTGGCGTAATTGGTACCGGCCTAAGAGGTCAATGGATGATAAATCTCTTCTTAAATAGACCTGATGTAGAAATCAGCGCTATTTGTGATATTGATGACAAAATGATCGAAATGACAAAGGAAATATTTCGAAGAAAAGGACTACCAATTCCAAAGATTTATAATAGAGATGAAAATGATTATTTAAATCTTTTGTCAAATGAAGACCTTGATGGTGTAAATATCGCTACCCCCTGGCGGTGGCATCATCCAATGGCAATTTCAGCCATGAAAAACAATGTTCATGTAGGAGTTGAGGTTCCCGCAGCGCTTTCTGTATCAGAATGCTGGGATCTTGTAGATACCTCCGAAAAAACTGGTAAATTGTGCATGATAATGGAAAACGTATGTTATCGTAGGGATATCATGGCCATCCTAAACATGGTAAGGCTTGGGATGTTTGGCGAAATAATCCATTGCCAAGGTGGTTATCAGCATGATCTGAGACATGTGAAATTTAATGATGGAAGTCAACCTTACGGAGGTGGAGTTGAATTTGGAGAAAAAGGTTTTTCTGAAGCAAGGTGGAGAACCCATCACTCCGTTGATAAAAATGCAGATCTGTATCCTACACATGGTCTAGGTCCGGTAAGCCCCATGCTTGATATAAACAGAGGAAATAGAATGCTACACGTCACCTCAACAGCATCTCAAGCAAGAGGTTTGAACAAATACATTGTTGAAAAAGGTGGATCTGATCATCCAAACGCTCAAGTGAATTTTAAATTAGGTGATGTAGTTACATCAGTAATTAAATGTGCTAATGGCCAAACTATTGTCCTCAGTCATGATACTAATTCTCCTAGACCTTATAGTTTGAATTTTCGCGTACAAGGCACTCAAGGAATTTGGATGAAAGATAATAAATCAATATATATTGAGGGATTAAGCCCCCAAAACCATCGTTGGGAGTCAGAAAACAAATACTTGAATGAATATGATCACCCTCTATGGAAACGATTCTCAACCTCAAAGGACGATCTATCGCAGGCAGGTCACGGTGGAATGGATTTTTTTATTGCAAGAGCTTTCATTGAAAGTATCAAAGGAGCAAAAAAACCTGTTATAGATGTATACGATGCCGTTAGCATGAGCGTCATAGTGCCCCTATCAGAAAGCTCTATCAAGTCTGGTAGTAGGCCAATAAAAATACCTGACTTTACAAGAGGAAAATGGAAAAAAAATAAACCTATTTTTGGATTGGATGATAACTACTAGATGATCTTATCCGCTCTTGATTGGACAATAATTGCGGGATATTTAATACTTTCAATAATTATTGGATTGTGGTCTTCAAAAAAAAGCTCGCAAGACACAAGATCCTTTTTTTTAGCAGGTAACAATTTACCATGGTGGATGTTAGGCATAAGCATGGTTGCGACGACCTTTTCAACAGATACACCAAATTTAGTTACAGATCTAGTTAGAAAAGATGGTGTGGCTGGAAATTGGGTTTGGTGGGCTTTTTTATTAACAGGGATGTTATCCGTTTTTGTATATGCAAAGCTATGGAATAGAAGCGGGCTATTAACGGATATTCAATTCTATGAATTGCGTTACGGAGGAAGACCGGCTGCTTTTTTAAGGGGGTTTCGTGCGCTATACCTGGGCTTGATCTTTAATTCTCTGGTTATGGGAGCAGTTAGTTTAGCAGCTATTAAGTTTGGAGAAATAGTGTTGCAAATCGAAGGCTGGCAAACACTGTTCATTGCTTGTTCGATAACTTTGCTGTATTCTACACTGGGGGGATTAAAAGCTGTGGTCATTACAGATGTGATCCAATTCTTTTTAGCTATGGTTGGTTCTGTTTGGGCTGCAATTTATGTGGTATCGCTTCCACAAATTGGAGGGATGAAAAATTTAATTAATCATCCTAAGGTTATAGATAAAATATCGATCTTTCCTGATTTTTCTGACCCCGATATTTGGGTGCCATTATTTTTTGTTCCCTTAGCAGTCCAGTGGTGGTCCACATACTATCCTGGCTCTGAACCGGGTGGTGGTGGATATATAGCCCAAAGAATGTTTTCGGCAAAGAATGAAAGAAATGCTATTGCCGCAACCTTTTTATTTAATTTTTCGCACTATGCGCTGAGACCATGGCCTTGGATAATTATAGCTTTATCATCTCTTGTCATCTTTCCTGAGGTAGGCGATATTCAAAATGCTTTTCCTGGATTATCTGAGGATAAATTGGGTGATGATGTCGCCTATCCTGCCATGCTAACCTTACTCCCATCCGGATTGCTAGGTATCGTTTCAGCGTCGCTTATTGCTGCGTTTATGAGTACCATGTCAACACAATTAAATTTGGGAGCAAGTTATTTGGTAAATGATTTTTATCATCGTTTTTTAAGACAGGATGCATCTCAGAAAGAATTGGTTTTTGCTGGAAGAGTATTTACTGTTATAAGTATTACAATCGGAGCAGGGTTGGGTCTCACATTGCAAAGTGCTGGCCAAGCATTCAACCTGCTTCTTTTGGTTGGCGCAGGAACAGGCGCAATATACATTTTAAGATGGTTTTGGTGGAGAATAAATGCAACAACAGAAATTATTGCAATGATAAGCTCTGTTATCATTGCCGGTTTTTTAAATTTTGGCAATCTTGAAATGGAAGACTGGGAAAAAATAATATTCGGTGTTGTATTGACTACCATAGTGTGGATCATTGGAACATTCCTTACAAAACCAGAGGAAGAAAAAGTACTGCTAAATTTTGTAAAAAAAATCAATCCGGGTGGTCCAGGATGGAAGAAGTTTTCTAACGGTTTGGAATCAAAATGGAGCCTTCCTAGCGATATTCTAAAAATGTTCCTGGGTATTTTTTCTGTATACTCATTGCTTATTGGAATAGGTCAAATAATTTATCAAAACAATTTAGGATACATATTTATTGTTTTTTCAGCTATTGGAATGGGTTTTTTATTCAATCTCATAGATAATGATTAATATCTCAACACCATCTAGGATTTGTTTTTTTGGCGAACATCAGGATTATTTAGGTCTTCCTGTTGCAGCTACTTCTATTTCATTACGTTCAATAATCAGTGGTAAAAAAAGAGATGACAAACAGGTTATTATCAATCTTCCTGATATTAACAAGAAAGAGAAGTTTTGCATTGATCAATTAGATTATCAAAATTCTCGAGATTACTTCAAAAGTGGCATCAAAGTATGCAAAGAATCAGGAATGATCTTTAGTAATGGCTTTGAATGCACTTTAAGAAGCAATATTCCAATACAAGCTGGGCTAAGCAGCTCATCATCCATTGTTGTTGGCTGGATAAACTTTTTATCATTTGTTAGTGATACTAAAAAATCAATGAGCTCTCAAGCTATTGCTGAGTTAGCATTTAAAGCAGAAGTTCTTGAGTTTGATGAGCCTGGCGGAATGATGGATCAAAATGCTGTTTCGTTCGGAAATACTTTAATTATAGACCCACTAAGAAAAAATTTGACAAAGCTGGATATTGACCTTGGCAACATAATCATTGGCGATTCGAAAGAAACCAAAGATACGCTTGGGATTATTCACAATTGCAAAGATAGGCGCATGCAAATTTTATCAAAATTAAAAAAGTATGAGCCTAACTTTGATTTACATCAATCTGTCTTAAAAAATAATTATAATTTTTTAAATTCTAACGATTTAGAATTAATGCATGCTACTATTGAAAATAGAGACATTTCCTTTGCGGGGATTGCAGAGCTATCAAAAAAGGATTTTAGTATTGAAAAAATCGGTCAATTACTTTTAAAACATCATGAAATCTTATCTACGAGGTTGAATGTAAGCACAATGCAAATAGATAGAATGATCGAAGCTTCTATGGATGCGGGAGCATATGGTGCAAAAATCACTGGATCTGGAGGAGGAGGGTGTATGTTTGCATTGACTCCTGAGGATGCCAATCCTATTTGTGAAGCAATTAGAAATGTAGGTGGCGATGCTTATGTGGTTAAGAGCGATCGAGGAACATATAAATTATAAAATTAAAGGATATAACGTGAACAATTTATCATTATTAGTTATGGCTGCTGGCATGGGTTCTAGATATGGCGGTCTTAAGCAGCTTGATTCATTTGGCCCAAACAATGAAACCATTATTGACTATTCTGTATATGATGCTATTAAAAGTGGTTTTGAAAAGATTGTATTTATTATTCGGGAAGAATTTTCAGAGGATTTTAAGACTAAAATTAGCGATAAATTTAAAGATAGAATTGATGTTGAACATGTTTATCAATCATTAGATCAAGTTCCTAAATCATTTTCAGTTCCAAATAGCAGGTCAAAGCCTTGGGGGACAGGTCATGCTATATTATCTGCAAAAAATGCGATATCTGGACCATTTATGGCAATCAATGGGGATGATTTTTACGGTAGACAATCATTTCAAGTAGCTTCCAATTTTTATCAAAATGAAGAAAATAAATTCTGCATGGTATCCTTTAAACTTGAAAATACCCTTTCAGAATTTGGTGGTGTATCTAGAGGAGTTTGCGCTTCATTTGAGAGACAACTAATTTCTGTTGAAGAAACACATAACATCGAAAAAAAAGATGGTGAAATCAGATCAAATGAAAAAATTTTTCATGGCGATGAGCTAGTATCTATGAATATGTGGGGGTTTGGCATCCAAGTTTTTGATTATCTTGAGGAAAGATTTAAACTATTTTTAAATGATTATGGAAATGAAGAAAAAAGTGAATTTCTCATTCCAATCGTCGTAAGCGATTTGATCAAAGAGGGAGTTGAGTCAGTTGATGTGCTTAATTCCAATGAAAAATGGTTTGGCGTTACATTTCCTGAAGATAAAAAAAATGTATCTGAAAGCATATTAAAACTAACCAGTGATGGTGCGTATCCTGAAAAATTATTTTAATTTTTCATTGTCGATATCAAAGAATTATCTTTATAATGTACAATAACTTAGAGAGGGCAAGTTATGAGGCAAATAAACAATATTACAATTATTTCATTATTTTTTACATTATTAATAGGGCAATCTAATAGAGAGGCCTTAATCCCTGGATCTGATCGCTCAGAGGGTCAAGGTCCTTTTAAAAGAATGGTCATCAGAGGAGCAACCATGATTAACGGCAATGGTTCACCTCCTGTAGGGCCAGTTGATATAGTTATAGAGAAAAATAGAATTACTGAGGTTAAAAGCGTTGGGTATCCAGGAGTGCCTATCAAAGAAAGCAGAAGACCAAAGAAAGGTGATTATGAAATCGATGCATCAGGTCATTATGTTTTACCGGGATTTGTAGACCTACACGTACACGCTGGAAATCCTCAGAAAGCACCAGATACCGATTATGTTTACAAGCTTTGGTTAGCACATGGTGTTACTACGGTAAGAGGTGTTGGATTAGGTCCGCTTGAATTTACCTTGAAAGAGAAAGATCGTTCGAAAGCAAACAAAATTACAGCGCCCAGGATTTGGGCTTATCATAGACCTGGTCAGGGCAAAGACTGGAAAGGTGGTCCAATTCGTGATCCTGAGAATGCAAGAAAATGGGTAAGATATATTGCCAATAAAGGAGTTGATGGACTCAAGCTAGGTTCTTATGATCCGGTTATTATGGCCGCACTTATTGATGAAGCTAAAAAGCAAAAGTTGGGAACCACAGCTCATTTGGGCCAAACGGGCGTAGCAAGAATGAACACATTAGATGCTGCAAGGCTAGGCTTAGGAACACAAACTCACTTTTATGGTTTATTTGAATCCATGTATGAAGAAACCGATGTTCAAACTTACCCAATAGATATGAACTACAATAATGAACAGCATCGCTTTGGACAAGTTGCACGCCAATGGAAACTTGTAAAGCCGAATGGAGAAAAATGGGAGTCATTAAAAAAAGAATTAATTGAATTAGACCTTACTATGGATCCAACTATGACTATTTATGCAGCTGGACGAAACGTTATGTTTGCTCGCAATGCTGATTGGCATGAAAAATATACTTTACCATCCATGTGGGATTTTTACACACCAAATAGAGAAGCACATGGTTCTTATTGGTTCGATTGGACCACGCATGATGAAATCGCTTGGAGAAAATTCTATCAAGTATGGATGCAGTTTTTGAACGAATATAAAAATGCTGGGGGACGAGTAACTACCGGCTCCGATTCAGGTTTCATTTATAAGCTCTTTGGTTTTGGATATATCGAGGAGTTAGAATTATTACAAGAAGCAGGTTTTCATCCTCTAGAAGTGATAAGAGCTGCTACATTGCATGGTGCAGAAACTTTACACAAGCCCCTTGGCACAGAACCTGACTTCGGTCTTATTGCGCCAGGTTATTTAGCTGATCTAGTTATTGTAAAAGAAAATCCTTTAGCAAATTTTAAGGTCTTATATGGAACGGGTGCCATAGTTGTCAATAATGAAAACAAGCCTGAAAGAGTTGGTGGAGTTGATTATACTATTAAAGATGGTATTATTTTCGATGCTAAAAAGCTATTGAAAGATGTGGAGAATATGGTCAATAAGGCAAAAAGAGAAGATGGTGAGCTTAAAAAATATTAATTAGGGATTTTGAAATGATAAAAACAATAGTTGCTATTTTATTTATTAGCTTAGGCTTATCTCAAGCTCCAAGCTCATTAAATAAAAAAATTGATAAACTTGCAAAAAGTGTTGAAAAAAAAGTCATTGATTGGCGCAGAGATTTCCATGAACATCCTGAATTGTCGAATCGTGAATTCAAAACAGCAGAAAAAGTCGCGAAGCACTTAAGATCACTTGGCATGGAAGTTCAGACTGAGGTTGCTCATACTGGAGTTGTTGGCATATTAAAAGGCGGAAAGCCAGGAAAAGTTGTCGCTCTACGCGCTGACATGGACGCCTTACCAGTTAAAGAAAAGGTTGATCTGCCCTTTGCATCGAAAGCAAAAGGTATCTATCAGGGTAATGAGGTAGATGTTATGCATGCCTGTGGTCATGATAATCATATTGCCGGCCTGATGGGAGCAGCGGAAATTTTATCAAAAATTAAAAAAGATCTTCCAGGAACTGTAAAATTTATTTTTCAACCAGCAGAAGAGGGAGCGCCTTTGGGTGAAAAAGGGGGTGCTAAATTCATGGTCGAGGAAGGGGTAATGAATAACCCTAAAGTTGATGCAATTTTTGGACTTCATGCTTGGCCTGGAAAAGTTGGAACTGTTGAGTACAGATCAGGACCAACTATGGCAGCTGCAGAAAGGATGCGCATTACGGTAACTGGATCACAAACACATGGTGCAGTGCCATGGAAGGGTGTTGATCCCATAGCAATCTCATCACAAATTATTACTGCTTTGCAAACCATTGTAGCGAGAGAGGTAAATATTACTCAAGTTCCAGCAGTTGTAACCATTGGTTCTATTCATGGTGGTGTCCGTAACAATATCATTCCAGAGGAAGTTGTGATGGAGGGAACCATAAGAACATTCAATGATGAAGTAAGAAAAGACATCCACGATAGCATAAGAAAAAAAGCTGAAATGATAGCATCCGCATCTGGTGCAACAGCTAAAGTTGAAATATTTAGTGATATAGCTAAAGTTACTTTTAACGAGCCCAGCCTGACAGACAAAATGGTACCATCATTGGAAAGAGTTTATGGAAGAGAAAATGTGAAGATCACTCCATTTATCACGGGTGCGGAGGATTTCCCTTTTTTTACAGATCATGCTCCAGGTCTCTATTTTTTTAATGGTGTCGCTCCTGATCCTAGCAAAGCAGCTCCGAACCATTCACCCTACTTTTTTGCTGATGAGCGCAATTTAAAATATGGTACAAAAGCTTTAACCCAGCTTGCAGTCGACTATTTATATTTATATAAGTAGTATCAAGTGAAAGAGATAGGTAAATGGCTGTTTTTTATCGGTATCTTTACCAGTCTTATTGGTTTAATCGTTTATTATTTTAATAGTAGCTTTAACTGGTTGGGAAAATTGCCTGGAGATATAAGACTGGGAAACGGCAATGTTAGATTTTTTTTTCCCGTAACTACACTTATTATTATTAACGTCATCATATTTATTTTTTTTAAAATCTATAATATGATTAAATAAATTTTTTTAAAGTCGATTTTGATTTTTTTTAAAATTATTATAATTTCGCCGGAACCTTTTTATAATTATGAATGTTTTAATTTAGGATCTCGCAATAAATAAATAAATGATAACAGTTTCAAATCTATCAAAAAATTATGGTAATGTTAAAGCTGTAGAGTCCATTTCATTTGAATTAAAAGATGGAGAGGTCGTTGGATTTCTAGGCGCAAATGGAGCTGGCAAAACTACAACTTTAAAAATGATAACGGGGTATTTAGTCCCAACCAATGGTGAGATCAAAGTTAATGGATTAGATATTGTTGAGAATACATCTGAAATTCAAGAGATGATCGGATATCTCCCTGAATTAAATCCATTATATACTGAAATGCGCGTTTACGATTATTTAGAATTCTTAGGCTCTATTAGAAATATAAAAGGATCAGATTTTAAACAAGCCTTGTCAAGGGTAGTGGATAAGTGCGGTTTGTCAGGAGTTGTGCATAAAGTCATAGCTGATTGTTCCAAAGGCTATAAGCAGAGAATTGGTTTAGCGGCTGCTATGATCCATGACCCTAAGATTTTAATTTTGGATGAACCCGTGACAGGTNTAGACCCCAATCAAATCGTAGAGATCCGAAGCCTGATCAAATCCCTTGGNAAAGAAAAANTAGTTTTTATGTCTAGCCATATNCTNCAAGAAATCCANGCAACTGTTGACAAAATTATCATTATTGATAAGGGCAAAATAGTTGCGAATGGNACNAATGAGGAATTGATGAGCGATTTTATGGGAAATGTTTCANTAGAAATGGAAGTTATGAAGGCCACTAAAAAAAGTGCTCAAGAACTTCAAGCTAAGATACCAAGCGTAAAATTTATTTCAATGGAAAAGTCTGGCGGTGTTCAAAAAGTCAATTTTGAATATCCTAAAGATAAAGATCCAAGGCAGGATATTTTTAAGTATGCTGTCAAAAGCAAATGGGTTATCCTAAAAATGATGCCACAAACGACTAATTTAGAAGATATCTTTAGGAATTTAACCTCTTCTGGGGCTTCTAATGAATAGTACTAGAGCTATTTTCAGCAGAGAGTTGAAAGGTTTTTTTAATAGCCCAATGGCCTATATCTTTTTAGTCATATTTGCTTTAGTCAACGGCTACTTTTTTACTAATACTTTTTTTCTTTTTGGCCAATCCGATCTTCGCGCATTATTTGACATTGTACCACTCGTTTATCTATTCTTTATACCTGCTGTTTCAATGGGTTTGATATCAAGAGAAAAAAGTATTGGCACAATGGAAATTATGGCTACCTTACCTATCAGCAGTTTTGAATTTGTCATAGGCAAATTTTTGGCAGCTTTATCCTTGATATTATTAGCTTTATTNTCAACTTCTATCCATTTTTTAACTTTATTGAGTGTTGGAACGAATGTTGATCATGGTGCAGTGCTTTGTGGTTATCTTGGACTGGCTTTGATGGGAGCCACTTACGCTGCAATAGGCACCTATGCAAGTAGTGTCACAGAAAACCAAGTTGTGTCATTCATAATTGGTGTATTTATTGTTTTGGTATTTTTCATGCTCGATAAAACATTGCTCTTTGTCCCATACTATTTGGCAGGTATAATCCAATTTTTAGCTGTTGACTATCATCTTTCAAACATAGCTAGAGGTGTTATTGATACTAGAAATCTTATTTATTTTATTTCAATGATAGCATTCTTTCTTTTTCTAACAGTACAGACGCTAGAAGTTAGAAGGTGGAGGTAGATTGATATGTTTGGACTAGACTTAAAAAGATCTGTTTTCATTCCTGGATTACTATTTTTTGTCATTCTCTTTTTAATCAACGGGATATCCAAAAATCAGTTTAAACGTTTTGATTTGACAGATAATAAAAAATATTCTTTATCCTCTTCCAGTCGGTCTGTTATTGAACAGATAGATGACCTTTTGACGATGAAAGTATATTTTTCAGATGACCTGCCAGGACAGTATGCCAATAATAGGAGATACTTACAAGATATTCTCGAAGAGTACGCAGCTTTTTCTAATGGCAATATACGTTTTGAATTCTTCAGACCTGAGGATGATCAAAATGTTGAACAAGAAGCTCAAAAAGCGGGCATTATGCCTGTTCAGATGCAAGTAATTGAAAACGATAAGATGGAAGTAAAGAGAGTTCTGATGGGAATGGTCATTTTGTTTGAAGACAACAAGGAAACATTGCCAGTCATACAAACTACCACAGGACTTGAATACGAAATCACTACCAAAATTAAGAAGTTGGTTGATCAAAATAAGCCNGTTTTNGGGTTAGTTTCAGTTGAGGGTCAAACCACTCCCATGCAGAATATCCAAAATGCGCTNAACCAAAGATTTGATGTTAGGCCATTAAATTTGGCAGAGGAAGTTCCACCCANTATTAATGCTCTATTAATGGGCTCTGTTTCAGATTCCTTAAAATCAGAAGAATTCAACAATCTCTCTANCTATNTANANAGAGGCGGTAGTCTTTTTCTATCACAAAGTAGAATTAAGACCAATCTTCAAGTTCAGCAGGCTCTTCCTATACAATCAAATATCTTTTCACTTTTGAATACATACGGATTGGACCTTCAAACTAATCTTGTCACTGATCAGATTTGTGGAAGAGTTAACGTGCAGCAGCAAATGGGTCCAATTAGAATGAATGTTCCGATAGAATATCCTTTGCTNCCTGTGATTAGAAACTTTAATGTAGATGAATCGATCGTTGCAGGTTTAGAACAGATGCAGCTTATCTTTGCCAGNGAGATTAAGCAGGATTCTGCATCAATGGGTTCCGTCAATTTTCAACCTCTTTTTTATACTTCTGATAATTCTGGTGAGTTGAGAGGAAATTTTAATTTAAATCCCGATCCTCAACAGAACCCGTTCATGAGAATATTCAATAAGTCTAAATTAATTTTAGGAGCTCGTTCTGAGAAAAAGAATTCCAATGGCAGCGTATCTCAAGTTATTTTAGTTGGTGATTCGGAGTTCATATCGGATGAAGGTGGTGGAAGATCTCCAGAGAATCAAATATTTGTCTTAAACTCTATCGACTACCTCATAGGGGATAAAGATCTGATTGCATTACGTTCACGAGAGATCACATCGAGACCACTTGCTGAAATTGAAGATTCCTCAAGAAAAACATGGAAATGGTTCAACATTATTGCTCCTACGCTTTTAATAGTAGGCTTTGGTTTTTTGAGATTGAGAAATCAAAAATCGAAAAGCTCAAACTTGGAAGAAATATATGGATAAGATGAAGTGGATGATTCCATTTTTAGTTGCAGTGCTTGCTCTTTTTGGACTAAGCAGGTATTCCCAATCTAGTTACTATTTAAAAAATGACAATATCTTTCAGATAAAGAAAAGTGATATATTCAATATTCTTATTTTTCAAACTGAGGACACTCTTTCATTGACTTTTGATGGAGAAGCTTGGGCCATAGACAATCATGATACCTTAGAGGTTAAACAAAATAATTTAGACTCCTTTTTAGATAAAATTACATCCCTAGAAAAGGGATCTTTAGTTTCGAAAAATAAGAAAAATTGGGACAAATATATGGTTGGTGATTCCACTGGAACGCATTTAATTTTAAAGAATGTGAGCGGAAATATCATTGCGCAGGCAACCGTTGGCAGATCTGGGTCGGAATGGTCATCTTCAAATATTAGAATTAATAATGCAACCGAAGTTTACCAAACAAATGAAAATATCAGTTGGCAATTAAATACATCTGCCGATTATTGGGGCGAGGTTCCTCAACCAGATTCATCTTTGGTAGAAGAATAGATTAACAATTTAATCTTTGTTTTTACCTATTTAATTAATATTATAGTATCTCTATTTAACGCTCATATCGCTTAAAAGGATACATTTTATGAAAAATTTTTCTTTCTTAAATCTAACACTATTTTTTTTAATTGGTTGCAATATGCCAACAGATGAACTAAACATGTCGGAAGAATTGAACGAAGATTATAATGAGCTAAATGATATTGTAGTCATGGAAGATTTCATACCCAATGAGAATCTGAACTGGCAAGTAGTCAATGATGGTGTTATGGGCGGAAGGTCTTATGGTAACTTAACTAGATCCGGAGACTCAGAAGCGCTATTTAGTGGCAATTTGTCCCTTGAAAATAATGGCGGTTTTTCTTCTATTCGAGCATATTATCCACCAAATTTGGTGAATGTCGAATCAATTATGATTAGAGTTAAAGGCGATGGTAGAAAATATAGTTTCCGCGTGAGAACCAACGATTCAGGATGGGCTAGTTACTCCCATGAATTCACGACATCCAAAGATGAATGGGTTGAGCATGAACTTTCACTGACTTCTTTCTATCCAACTTACAGAGGGTACAGCCTAAGAAATATGCCCAATTTATCTGAATTGGTCATTAAAGAAATTGGTTTTATGATTTCTGATAAAATAACCGGTAAATTTGAGATTGAAATAGACTGGGTTAAAGCAAAATAAGAAAGCTATCAATGAAAAACGAAAATTTAAAAAGTGCTATCACTTGTGATTTAGATGGCAAAATTCTATCTTTCTCTCGAGGAGCTGAGAACATTTTTGGTTACAAATCCAAAGATATTGTTGGCAAGATGCGTGTTAGTGACTTTAGTGATGGTGAAGTTGTCCTTGGCCATGTTATAAATTGGTTAGATATTGCAGTCAAAGAAGGTGCTTGGCAAGGCGATACAACTTTTTTTGATAAAGATGGAAATGAAATGCCTTGTCACATCAAAATCACTCCAACTCGCGACAAAGATGGAAATCACACCGGTTATTTGGGAGTGACCTCAAAAATCAAGGACAAGACAGCAGATGATGTTCGATTGAAGATAGGTTTTGGAACAAAATTGTTCAAGTGGATGATCATTATGAGACTGCCTTTCTTAAGTGCAACCTTTGTTCCAATTTTTGCTGGAGCAGCGGTAGCTTCTATGCTCGGCTATACTGTTAGTTGGTCATGGCTTGGATTGACATTGCTTGCTGGCTCTTTTTTGCATATTGGTACCAATACGTCCAACGATTATTTTGATCATCAAAGTGGTACTGATGAACTTAATTATAACTACAGCAACCAAGGATTGAACGGTGGTAGCAGAAGTATACAAATGGGTCTTATTACGCCTAAAGGTATGGCAAATGTCGCAGTTACAACATTTGCACTGAGTGCTATCGCTGGAGTTCCGCTTATCATTAAATCTGGCATGCCAATTCTATGGTTAGGTTTAGTAGGTTTCTTATCGGGTTTATTCTACACAGCACCCCCTTTTAAATTTTCATCCAGGAAAGGAATGGGAGAATTATTAATTGGTTTAAATTTTGGACCCTTAATGGTTGCTGGAAGTGCCCTTGTACAAACCGGTCAACTCCTACCTGAAGCCTTTCTTGCTGGAATACCCATTGGCCTATTGATAGCCGCCGTTGTTTATATGAATGAATTTCCAGATCATGACAGCGATAAACAAACAGGTAAAAATACTCTAATAGTTGTCCTTGGTCCAGAAAAAGCAAGATTTGGCTATGTAGCACTAGTTGCTTCGGCTTTCTTAAGTATAGTTGTAATGGCACTCAATGGAATTTTTCCAAAATTAACGCTCATTACCTTGATCT
>NHGT02000023.1 GCA_002170005.2 bacterium TMED144
AGCTGATTTTGCGATCTCTGATAAGAAAACATCTATTGAAATAGGCTCATAAATAGCTAAAATCTTGTCTGTTGGTACCGATACGCCAAGTACGTTTGGTCCCACCATATCGATCAAAAATCCATCGGTTGATATCGTTTCTGATGGATTTCCTAATCGGTCAAAAGCTCTTATGCTGAAATAATAACTACTTCCTGGTTTTAATGAAAGTCCATTGAAAGAATAAGATGAGCTGGTTCCAACATCTGTCCAATCAACAATATCGGTCTCTCCTTCAGATGATCCTAGTGCCAGTTCGTAGTAATCAATTCTATTGAGATCATAAAATCCGCTCCAACTTGCCGTAGCGCTTGTGGTGTCTTTGATAAAATTTAGGTCTGGACCAAACCCATCAACGATTTGACCTGCTTCGGGTCCATTTCGGTCAATGGTTACACCTTCTGAGAAGGCTAGGGTTTCATTACCTACCTTATCAACCGTATAGATAGTACCATAATAGGTTTGCTCATTTTGAAGCGATAGACCGCCAATGGTGATCGAAACGGAAGCAAAGTCTGCATTCAAGCCAAACGATGTTCTTGGGATNACATCCGTTAANCCNGATTCAGTTCCTAGACTGTATTGATAATCAGCGATTCCACTGTGAAGATCATCAAAATCGGACCATACATAAGTGACCTTGCTAGTATCGGATTGATACTCATTTCCTATGGAAATATTTCCTAAGATGGGATTGGTTATATCCATCTTGAATCCATCAGATGATTGNGTTACAACATTTCCTACNACNTCAGTAACNCTAGCATTGGAATAATAGGTNACATNTTCACTCAAACTGCTTACATCTGCTAAGTATGAGTTGGAATCGCTCTCTGCCCAAGGTACAATATCATCCAAGCCGGCACTTGAACCGATAGAGAATTCATATTTGGTAATTCCGCCATTATCGGAAGCATTGGCAAAGATGTGCCCATCAATAGTGGGGCCAAACCAATCGAGATCAGTTTTAAATTCTGTTACGGAGGATATCTTTGGTTCTTCTAGATCGACGAATACTCCATCAGTGGTTATGGTGACCGAACCTTGGTCGTTACTACCTCTAACGCTAAAGAAATAAGTGGTACTATTTTGCAACTGTCCAGCACCTGACATGGTGACTATCGCGCTAGTATCGGTGCTATTAGCGGTCCAATCAACAATGTTATTTTTTAAATTACCGGTACCAATGGCATAATCATATGTAATGCCTGAACCGAANGATTTCCATCGAGCACTCAAAGTAGTGCTNGAGTTTGTAAAATCAAGTTCTAGTGTATCGCTCAATCCGTCTGAAATATTNTTGGCTCGTGGNAANGAGCTNGAGTAAGGGCTTTCGAANGCACCNAGNTCTGGAGCAGAACCTGATGGACCNGGTCTTGCATTAAGGTCAAGATCCTTTTCAGGAGCTTTGTAGGTAGCTCCCCCAACTGCAAGAGACAAAGTTCCAAAACCAATCGCAGGAGACTTACGATTCAAATGGTAATCATTATTCAAGGTATCAGCNAAAAGTGGATCATCNACCAAATTATTCGTTCCATANTTAAAAGCGCCATANTGGTTGGAATTGAAGGTGTTATCTCCAAAAGTGAANAAAGAATGGTCAGCAAATAGTTCTGCATTCATTACGCTATCTTCTGTTGANACTTGATCCATNAAGATCGTATTGATGAAGTTCATCTTCGATCCNGTCGTTGCNGTNGCATCCTTTNCTTGNTCGCTAAAGGTGCAATTGAGAAAAGTAACAGAACCTGAACCTATGTTAAAGGTTTGATCATTGCCATAAACAAGCACATTGGAGATAGTTGTNGAGCTGCTATCAGCAAAATAAAGTGCACCATCTTTGTTATCGGTCACAATACAATTTTCGATCTTNGCATCTACTCCCGCTTCAACGCGAATACCNCCTCCAAGTCCATTTGCATTGTTATCGCCAATTCCCCCTTTTATTGTAAAGCCGGAAATAGTTGTTTGGTTTGGAAAGCCTAATAATTTAACTGCAGTAGTTTTTCCTTTTGCATCAATTATAGAATTGGCTGGACCATCACCNGCAATAATATTGATGGTTTTGCTATCTACTCTAATNGAGTCATAAACACCGGTTGCAATAAAAACGGTATCACCATTGACTGCTTTTTCTATCGCATCTTGAGCAGAGGTAAAATCTCCCGTTCCATCTGATTTTACAGTGTAAGACATCGTGGTAGATGGTATACCAGAGATGGTATCACTCTTGACACTCTCATACCCTGTTTTATCCAGCGCAGATACTTTAAAATAATAACGTGTTCCATTGGTCAAGCTTGATATACCTAGCGAGTTAATACCAAATCCAACCGAATCTATCTTGCTGGTTGAGGTAGGGGAGGTGCCCTGAAAAATGTAGTATTTATCTATATCTTTTTCGTCACTGGTCTTCCAAGAAAGAGTTATTCTTTCATTTCCAGTGATGGTATAAAGACCTGTTGGAGCTTTCGGNGCTTTTTGGTCAAANAANTAGACAGAATTGTTGCTCTGTTTCTTTAGTGATGCATCGTTACCACTTGCGTCGAATATGGATCCATTACTTGCGGTGACCGTTAACAATTCATTTCCATCTGGTGTTCCAGTNATGGATGGAAGAAGTTTGTAGGTATTACCAGACACGATAATTTCTCTAGGGTAAGGACTTGTCAGAGTTGCAAGTCCACCAGTGATATTTAGAACAAATCCTTCATTTTTAATGGTAGGATTACTAGCATCGCCACTNGAGACCGCTTCATTGAAAACAACCGTGAGTGTATCATTGGAAGTATTCAAGCTTGTAGATGAAATCAGGGGTGCTCTTTTATCAAATAGATTGACGGTATTGTTAGTTTGAGTTTTGGATGCAGCGTTTGCCGCGGAATCAAATATGCCATTACTAATCGGTTTCACAGTGAGTTTTTCAGTTCCGTCAGCTTCCCCCGAAAGTTCAAATGTCAATTCATACTGCTTTGCACTGTTGCTTGAAGAAATAGTGGTTGGGGTAGAATTTTTTAACGTTGCGCTACCACCAGCAATAGATAGCTCAAAGTCATCGGTTTCAAGATCCCCTGTATTCTTGGTCGTTCCATATACGGATACATTGAAAAGCACAGTGATCTTTGAATTATCACTATTGAGCTTGGTAGAAACGATCAAAGGGGCGCTAAGGTCGTTCAATGTCACTTTATTGACTGCTTGAGTTGAAGCAGCTTCAGAGCCTGAAGCATCATAAACAGATTCTTTTTCCAAGGCTATNGTAACNGTTTCACTTCCATCTGGTATCCCGCTAAGCGGTAGGGTGATAGTATACGTTACAGAATCATTTGCGGTCAGTTTCTTAGGATCTGCTTGGGTTAANTTTGCNGNTCCTCCACTGATACTAAGATTGAAAACNGAGCTNTCGATAGCGGTATTNCCATCNATNGTACCAAAGATCTTTTCGTTGAANGTNANTTCGACCGNTTCATTGTTTTCAGANAGTAATAATTTGGTGATGATNGGTGCATTTTTATCATTTAGGGTAACTTTAGATTTGGTCTGATTAGAGACTGCAGAGTTTCCCCCTGCATCAAAAACCGCTCTATCCACAATTAATAAGGTCAGCTCTTCTGAACCATTGGGCTCACCATTTAATCCAATTCCTAAGCTATATGTATTTCCACTCTTGGATAAACTAGTAGGGAAGGGGCTAGAAAGGGTTGCTCTTCCGCCAGTTAAAGCCATAACAAAATCACTCTTTTCTATATCTCCAGTGCCATCGCTGTTACTAAAAACAGCTTCATTGAAGGTAATGGTCAGTGCGCTATTATCGCTTGCTANAGAAATNTTAGATATCTCAGGTGGAGCCTTGTCATTTAGTGTTTGACTGTTATTGTTTTGCGAGGTGCTCGCTTTGTTACCACTAGCATCAAACACCGAATTTGTATTAGGATTAATGACCAGTTTCTCTTTTCCATCTGGAACACCTTTTAAGCTTAATGCAAGGTGGTACGTATTTCCGTCTTTTCGCATACCTGATGGATAATTCTTTTGGAGGGTAGCAGCTCCNCCACTNAGCGTAAACGCGAANTCGCTGGTGTCAATGGACCCNCTGGCATCTGATTTAGCGAAAATATTCTCATTAAAGGTGATGCTAATCGAGTCATTGCTTGGCAAGAGACTTGATTTAGCGATAAAGGGGAGGATCTTGTCAAAAAGCGTTACGGTATTGTTCTTTTGTGATGCATTTGCAAGATTGCCTCTCAGATCATAAATAGAACTATCTTTTGGAGAAATAGTGATAGTCTCTGACCCGTCTGGAGTACCATTTAAAAAGACACCCAGAGAGATCACATTATCTGATGCAGAAACGCTAACAGGATAGCTTTTAGCAAGCTTTGCCGATCCGCCAGAAATGGTGAAGACAAAATCTGCTGAATCGAGGGCACCCGTTCCATCGTTCTTGCTGGCAACTTTCTCGTTAAAGTATATCAACGCAATATCGTTATCACTGGAAACTCGAACCGAATCGATAACAGGTGGAACAATATCCTTCAAGTTAACGGAATTGTTAAGCTGTACAGTGCTTGAGATATTTCCTTTGCTATCGTAGATGGCGTTATTTGCTGGGACAACTTTTAGCAGTTCTGAACCATTAGGAGATCCGGTAATAGAAAAACCCAATGTATATACTGTTGCAGAGTCAGAGATGCTGGTTGGAGTGGCGCTAGCTAATTTCGCAGCACCGCCTGACAAAGAAAGAACAAAGTCCTCTTTCTCTAGCTTACCACTCCCACTAGATGTATTAAAGCTAGATTCATTTAGCGTTACTATGATGGAAGCATTGTTGGCTGCAAGNAATGTNTTGGTGATCTTAGGCCCACTCTTGTCATTTAATTTTGACGTATTATTGCTTTGTGTAGTGTTCGCAATATTACCGCCCGCATCGTAAATAGCATTATTAGCAGNGCTAACAGTCAAGGTCTCACTTCCATCAGGGGAGCCGTTTAGGGTAAAACCGAGCGTATAGGTCTTATTGGTGTTGCTAATGTTAGTTGGGGTAGCGCTTGCTAATTTCGCTGAACCTCCTGTTATCGTTAAAACAAAATCATTTGCATCCAGGTTGCCACTTGCCCCTGCACTACTGAATACATTTTCATTGAAAGTAACATCGATCGCTGCATTGTTATCATTCAGTTTAACATAGGAAATGACTGGAAGGACCTTATCACCCGCAATGACCTCAAAGGTCTTAATGTAGCCATCATTCTGGGTTCCGGTATGAGCAAGTGCATAGGTATCTGAATCAACCTTAGCAAGGGAATAATAGGTTTGAGTTTTATTATTTTGATTATTGTCAAATGTGGTCGCATAGGTCAGGGTAATGGTCTTACCATCCGTAGGTACTGTAAACATGCGCATATAGTTATTGGTGTTATTGGTATTGGAAGCGAGAGTGAATGTGTTGGAACCACTATTGACCAAACTGTGATGCCTGGTGTTATTATCTTCAAACTTTAGGCTTTTTACTTGGGTAATGGACGAACCATCTGCAGTATAATCAAAGGTCGCTATCTCACCTGTTCCTCCCGCTTTTTCATAGGCCATAATAAATGTGTTGTTATCCACAGCCGCAATAGATGGCCAAAAACCCTCAAAGGCTAATTCTAGTTTTTTCTTTTCCGTTATGGTCTTACCATCGCTTGATATATGGAATGTTTTCAAGGTTAGGAATCGACTGCCAGATTTCACACCTCTATAAGCTAAAACTAAGGTGCTGTCATTGAGGTTAGCTAGATCATGATGGTCAGCGTCCTCAATGTGATGTTCTTTGAATGCTAAGTTGGTGATGGTTGTTGATCCGCTATTCTCAGCAATATTTAAGGTGCGAATATATCCATCGCTGTTTGGTCCAGAGTAGGCTACCGCATAAACTGAGCCTTTCACCTTGGCTATGCTGTTCCAGGTCGCTTGACCAGTATCAAATTCTAGGACACTTTTTAAGCTTACAGCTCCAGAACTGGAGATATCCATTGTGCGAATATATCCATCATTGCTGGGACCAGTGTGTGCTACCGCAAATGTATTGTTATCAATTTGCACAAAATCATTATAAAGACTACTCGTTGATTGATATTGTTTGCTTTGAACGGTTGTAATGGTTAGTCCGTCCTTTGAGATGGCAAAGGTTTTGACATTACCATAACTGCTATTAGCAGCGTAAGCTAAAGCGTAAGTATCATCATCTACGCGAATAAGGGAATTCCAAGTACCATTGGCGGTATTGTGCTCAGCGCTTGCAATCTGCTGGATTTTGACCTCATTCAAAGAAAGTTGATTATTTGCTTGTGTTGTAATGGCTATGTTACCCACTTGGTCAAATATCGCATTTGCGGCAGGTGTTACTTTGATGACCTCGGTACCATTGGCCATCCCTTGATAGCCAACCGTAAGCGCATAGGCATTGCTTCCAAGTGAGGAAATTGCTGTGGGAGTTGCATTGGTCAATGTTGCTACCCCACCTGTAACTGAAAGAACAAAATCTCCTTTTTCAATCGCACCAGAACCAGATGCTTGATCGAATATTGCTTCACTGAAAGTAACGGTCAATGTTTTGTTATCACCCGATAGAGCAGTAGAAGCGATCTTGGGTAGTGTCTTCTCATTTAACGTGACGGTATTATTTGATTGTGTAGTCTCTGCTTTGTTGCCGCCCCCATCGAAAATCGCATCTGCTACAGGCGTTACTTTTAAAACCTCGTTCCCATCTGCTATACCATTGTATGAAACAGTCAATAGATACATATTGCCATCTCGGACGATCTTGCTAGGCGTTTTGCTAGCGAGAGAGGCAGCTCCACCAGTGAGAGTTAATTCAAAATCCGTTTTTTCTAAGAATCCACTTCCACTCGCATCCTTGAAAGTAGGTTCATTAAAATCAACTATAAGCACTGCATTATCATAAGACAGTTTAGTGCTGGCAATGATAGGTTTTTGAGCATCGGTCAATATCATATCGATCGCTCTTATCTGACCGTCATAGCTATTATCACTGTAGGTGATACCTAATGTATTGTTATCGACAAGAAATAGTTCGTCATCTTGCCTATGAAGGGTTTGATATCTATTGGTTTCAAATTCAAATTTCCAATCTTCAGTTAACGTGCTACCGTTATTGGATATCTTAAAATTCTTGATCCATCCATCTTGATTGCGGTCTCGTGATTTGATCATTAAATTCTCAGAATTGACCAGAAGAAGATAGGTTTGATCCCCATCGCTTCCGTTTATCTCTTCATTGAAGAATTTTTGAACCGATTCCTGCTTTATGCTTGATCCGTCTTGTGCAATGGTGAAGGTCTTTAAAATACCTTTCCATTGATTGCCAGTCTCTTGAGAATCATAGCTATGGGTCATCAAAGCGTAGCTGTCAGAATCGAGTTTGGCAAAATGGTTATAATAGCCGTAGTTGCTATTACTTGATGGCGCATGATTTAGGGAAGTGATAGGAGTGATCGACGCACCATCATCGGATATTTTGTAAGTTTTGATATAATTGCCATATTTCCAACCTCCGTTTGAATGATTGCGAACACCGCGATTGGAAAGTGCAAAATAATTGGGTGAAAGNTGCANTAGCGTATTATANCCCATCCAATTGCTTTCGTGGCGATATTCTTTTACTTTNGTTATGGTCTTCCCATCTGCTGAGATATCAAAAGTTTGNAAATANCCATTNTTACTNNNATANGTNTANGCNANNAGATAGGTNTCATGATCNACNCGTTTGATGGAAGGCCATCTTGANCTTGCGGTGTTATATTCTAGTTTTGCNACTTCAGTNATGGTATTNCCATCGGCGCTGATNTTGAANGTTTTTAAAAACCCATCGTCATTNANATCTCTATACACAACGATGAAGGTATTTTCATTGTGGCGGATGATCTCATGCATGTCACCCCTATTGGTATCGTGTTCAATTTCTTTGATCTTTTGAATGGTCTTCCCATCTTTGGACATTNTGAAGGTTTGAATAAAACCGTCAGAGCTTNGCCCTGAGTAGGCCATGGCATAAACATCNTTTTCAACATGNACNACGGATGCATCNCGACCNTCGGAGGTATTATACTCCATAGATCCAACGCTTAATAGTTTCGATTTGAAAAGATCGACCTTTCCTTTAGGTTGAGAGGTAGCTACCAGATTGGAATTGGCATCATAAATGCTGTTCGCTTTAACACTTAGCGTTAGCTTTTCATTTCCATCGGGCGTACCGGAAAATGAAAAATAAACTTTGTATTTGGACCCCAGTGAAGTATTTTTTCCATATCCGCCAAAACCCACTACGTTGGTTGGGGTAGCATTAACGGTTGCGGTACCCCCCGTTGAGCTTAACACAAAATCTGAGGTTACCACGGTTTCGTTCCCATTGGTTCCACCGTATACGGGTTCAGAGAAATTCACTTCCAGATATTCATTATATACATTGTTCACAGAAGCAATGATCGGTATCCTTTTATCGTAAAGATAGGTAGCATATAGATCTGTTGAAGTGACTTTGACAGGATTATCGCTCGCATCATAGATCGCATTGGCAGCAGAGGGTTTGATTGTGATTCGTTCGCGCCCATCAGGTGTGACCGTTATGCCGAAGGCTAGGATATACGTATTTCCAGAGGAAGAAATGCTGGTTGGGGTTGCGCTAGCGAGCTTGGCTGTTCCTCCCTCTAAAGATAACGCAAAGTCAGATGTTTCAAGTGCGCCACTTCCCCCTGTTGCGTTGTAAACCGCTTCATTGAAGGTAACCGATAGTTCAGAGTTGGCGGTATTGATGGACACTGCAGATATTCCGGGATCTTGAGGTAATTTATTATTGACTTCTAGAATAGATATATTCCCACGCCCATTTCTATCCTGGTGGGTGATGCCATAGGTATCCCAGTCATATATGAACACAGAATTGTAAATACTTTGGTTTCTATCATGTTCAACGTTGATCAATTCAGTTATGGTATCATCATTGGGTATATTAAAGATCTTTATAAATCCGTCGTTACCAGGCCCCGTATAGGCAAGACCAAAATTATCATTAATAGGGCCTAATATTGAATTGTATTGTCCCTGATCGGTATCATGCTCCATCGTCTTTTTTATTGTGATCGTTTTACCATCCGCTGTAGTTGCGATCGTAGAGACAAATCCGTCATTGCTGGGGCCTGTGTAGGCTGCTACAAAAGCGTTCTCAGCTCGTTTAGCCATTGATGGAAATCGAACATAGGAAGATAAAGAGATCTCCTTTACTTCGGTGATCGTTTCACCATCCGCTGAAATATCAAAGGTGGTCAGATGCCCCTGACCGCCTGCAGTTCCTCTGTGATATAGTAATAGTACGGTATTGGCATCAATCTTTTGAAGTAGATTCTTTCCAACATCTCCGTTGTAATGCTCTAGCATTTGTAATTTGGTAAAATAACCCATTTCGTCCATTTTAAAGGTATGGATGTATCCATCGTATCCATTTCCCTGATAGGCCGAAACAAATACACTGTCGTTCAATTGCAAAAGAGAAGAACCAGCACCATAACTTGTGCTGTTGATGTTGTCGGGTTTGTAAGTATCGACGACCATCATTTGGTTGTTCTTGCTTAACGTAATGCTTTTGATGATGTTGCCGTGCGTTTGTGATACGCCATAGTCATACGCTGAACCACTAGTGATAAATAGATTGCGCGACACTCTCAGTAGATCGGTATCTCTGTTGTGTTCAGAAGGCTGATGGCGGTAAGTTGATTTTTGGGTCTTGGTCTTTCCATCTTTTGCTATTTGGTTAAGATATAAATAGTCCCTACGTTGGGTCAATACCAGATCATCGCCTAGCGCTAAATTATTGGTCCAATAATTTGAACTACTATAATACTGAAGATCACTAACCGATATAATGCGATAGTCGTTAACAGTAACACGGTTTTGAGCTTGAACCGTAGTGGCGATATTGCCTTTGGCATCAAATATCGCACCGCTAGCTGGTTGCACCACCAATTTTTCTTTTCCGTTGGGCACTAGGTCCCAATTCACCCCGAGGGTATAGGTATTGCTAGATTTGGAGATAGAGGAGGGAGTAGCACTGACTAAGGTACCGCTACCTTCCCCTGTGAACATAGTAACTTTGTGAAAGAGCCTGGTAGCACTATTGCCAGCTCCCCCGTCATTATGCGATGAATTCACATATACCTTACCAGCTCCGGAGGGGTTAACCCCTTCGTTCTTTAGCCAAAAGAAATACTTTGCGCTTGCACCTAAGGGGATACCTTGTGGAAAGATGAAATGGATCTCGCCATTGGTATTCTTGGGAACGATGGTTAATTGTGAACGCGAAATTGGGCTTGAGAACTTATCATTGGGGTTCGCACTTGAACTGTTACTGTCATTGCTGTAAAGATAAAGAGCCATTCTATAGCCATCGACGGATGAAGTGTTTTGCAGTCTTAAGGATATCTTATTAAGCGATCCTTTTTTGACGGTCGTAAAGCTCTGCCAGGCATTGGTCCAGCCGGTTGTTGCGCTTGCATCAGTGAAGGAGACAACAGTTTCTTCCGTCTTTTCAACTATTCGCAAAGTAAAATCGGATGCTTCTAAAGCGCCGCTGCCACCATTGGTGTTAAATACTGCTTCATTGAAAGTTACTTGAATGGGGGTATTATCTTCATCAAGCTCAGAACTAACGCTTGTAACATATGGCAATTCTTTATCACTTAATGTTTTGATGTTTCGCTGAACGATGGTTGTTGGATCAGAGGAAGTGGATATCGCATCGTAGATGGTTTGAGCAGGAACCACATTATCATTGGCATCGTAAATGGCATTTGATGCCACGTCAATGGTGATTTTTTCTTCTCCATTAGGGTAGTCATCCGCAAAGTCATAGGGGATATTTAAGGTATATTCGTTTCCTGAAGCTGAAATAGCTGTTGGGGTAGCGCTGGTCAATGATGCCTTTCCTCCTGTCATCGCTATCGTAAAATCAGACGCTTCTAGCGCTCCGCTCCCCCCTGTTGCATTGTAAACTGCTTCATTAAAAGTAACTTTGACAGTGGAGTTGTCGGCAGCTAATACGTAAGAATTGATGTAGGGTTTGTCGCTTTCGATCTTGTAGGTGTTGATATATCCTTTATCGGCTGTTCCAGCATAAGCTATCAAATAAACATT
>NHGT02000024.1 GCA_002170005.2 bacterium TMED144
AGTAAATTCGTTAAAAAAATTTTTCTTCAAAATTAATGAATTAACTGATGTAATTGCTTTTAGGCTTAATGATTATAGTGAAAAAAATGTTGAAGGAGAAGTTTACATCAGCGTGGAAAGAGTATTTTATAATGCAAAAAAATATAATGAAAAGAAAACCAACGAAATCTCTAGAGTTTTGATTCATGGAATACTACATTTACTTAACTACAAAGATAATGAAAAAGAGAGTAAAGATCTCATGACTAGCAAAGAAAACCACTACATGACAAAAGTTGATTGTGAATGTTTTAATGTCTGATAAAAATAGTGAAATTAATAGACTAATTGACATAGTAGACTTGTTAAGATCTGAAAATGGATGTCCCTGGGATAAAGAACAGACAAGCGAATCTCTTATTCCATTTTTTATTGAAGAAGTTTATGAAGCTGTTGAATGTATAGAAAATAATAATGATGACCTTAAAGAAGAGCTTGGGGATGTATTGCTACATATTGTTTTCCAAAGTAGCATTGCAAAAGAAAAAGGTTATTTTAATCTTAATGATGTTTTGAAAAATATAAATAACAAATTAATTAAAAGACATCCACATATATTTAANNACGGTAAAGAAAAAATAAGCTTTGATAAAAAAAGTTGGGAANTAAATAAGCAAAAAAGTAAAAATAGAGCATCTATTTTAGATGGAACTCCAATCTCTTTGCCATCAATTATTAAATCTCAGAGATTGCAGGAGAAGGCTAGCTCTGTGGGTTTTGATTGGGATAATATAAATGATGTTTGGGCTAAACTTTATGAAGAAATTAATGAATTAAAAATAGCCTGTGAAAAAGGTCAATTAAAATCTATTGAAGAGGAAATAGGTGATTGTTTTTTCTCGCTCGTAAATTTAGCCAGACATTTAAATATTTCTGCTGAAAACAGCGTCCGAAAAACAAATAATAAGTTTTCAAAAAGGTTTAAAGAGGTAGAGCATAAAGTTTCTAAAATGAGTAAAAAGATAAATGAAATGTCGAATGAAGAAATTTCTAAATTATGGGAAAGTGTAAAATAGCTTTATGCAGAAAATCTTAATAACTGGGGCTGCTGGATTTATTGGATATCATCTGTCAAGGTCTTTGCTTGAAGATGGTAATATAGTTTTTGGCGTTGATAACCTTAATAATTATTATGACACAGATTTAAAAGAGCAAAGATTAAAAAGATTAAAAAGTTTTAGAAATTTCACTTTTAAAAAAATTGATTTAATTGATGAAAAAAAATTAAACAATGCTTTTTTAAATTTTAATCCATCTATTGTAATACATTTAGCTGCCCAAGCAGGAGTTAGATATAGCATTGAAAACCCGAGAGCTTATTTAGATTCTAATTTGATTGGATTTCATAATATAGTTGAGCAATGTAGACGTTGTAAGATTGAAAAATTAATATACGCTTCAAGTTCTTCAATTTATGGTTTGAACGAAAAAATTCCTTTTAGTGTCAATGATAAAACCGATTATCCGGTTTCTCTTTATGGCGCTACTAAAAAATCAAATGAGCTTGTTGCACATGCATATTCACATCTATACGGTCTCAAAACTATTGGCTTAAGATTTTTTACAGTTTACGGTCCATGGGGTAGGCCAGATATGGCATATTTTTCTTTTACAAAAAAAATAATTGAAGGTAGAAAAATTGAAGTGTTTAATCATGGCAATATGCAAAGAGATTTTACCTACATCGATGACATAGTTGATGGAATAAGAAATACTATTGAAAAAGATTTTAATTTTGAGATTTTTAATTTAGGCAATAGCAAAAGTGAAAATCTTATGACAATGATAAGAATAATTGAAAAAGAATTAAATATTAAGGCGAATATAGTTTTTAAAGATATGCAAGCTGGCGATGTTTTTAAAACTTATGCTGATATTAAAAAGTCTAGTAAGATGCTAGAATTCAAACCAAAAGTTTCACTTCAGATTGGATTAAAAAGAACTATTGATTGGTATAAAAGCTTTATAGGGTTAAAGTAAAAAAACTATTTATGTTTTTCTTTCTTTCTTTTTAGCTGCTGGAAATAGAATGTTATTTAAAATTAATCTGTATCCTGGCGAATTTTTGTATAAAGAAAGATCAGTTTGAGGATCCCCAACAAAATGCTGATAATCTTCTGGGTCATGGCCTCCCAAAAAAGTAAATGTGCCTTTACCATAATTGCCATGTATATATTTAACTTGAGGGCTGGTCACGTCTTCACCCATGATAACAATATGTTTTTTTACAATATCTCTTTTAAATCCAGTAGTTTGCCCCATAAATCCTTTAATAGTTCTACTGTGGTTTTGAGTTAACATTGCAGGAACTGGATCGTACTTAGCAGAAAAATCAAATAGGGTAAAAAAATCAGCTTCAGCGCCTTTTGCATTTATATTTTCACTTTGAGGAAAATCTATATCTGAGTACTCGTATATCATTGGATTTGTAATTATAGAAAAGTCATAAAATGCTAAAGTATTATTATAATCAATTCTTTTTTGAAGATCTTCATCAATTGGACTTTCATCGAAGAATTCATGTGCAGCATCAGTATTTTGCGTAGCAAGCGCAATATCAAATGAATCGGTTGCTGAGCACATAGCAAATAAAAATCCTCCATTGCCAATATAGTTTTTAATTATCTGCGCCAAAGCTTTTTTTTGTTTATGTACACTATCAAAGCCGAGATCTCTAGAAATAGCCTCATATTGTTTTTTTTGCTCTAGGTACCAAGATGCTGATCTATAATTCTTATAAAATTTTCCATATTGACCAGTAAAATCTTCATGGTGCAAATGAAGCCAATCATATCTAGCTAACTTTTCATTAAACACTTCTTTATCCCACAATACATCATATGGAACTTCGGCATATGTAAGGGCCAATGTAACTGCATCGTCCCATGGTTGCTTGTTTGGAGGAGAATAAATAGCAATTTTTGGAGCTTTTTCTAAAAGTACTATTTCCATATTATTTAAATTAATTTCGTTAAAAATATTTAAAGCTTCTTCTGAATTTATGATTTCGTAAGTAACTCCTCTTACTCTAGCAACTTCAGTAATTTCTGAAAATTCATCTAAAAGAAAAGAACCTCCTCTATAATTTAGTAACCATTCAACGTTTATATTCTGATTTAAAGCCCAAAAAGCTAAACCATAAGCTTTTAAATGGTCATTTTGTTTTACATCCATTGGAATAATTATCTTTTGGCTTAACAAAAAATTAATTAATAGAGGAAAAATTATTTTAATTTTCATCAAATATTCTTTTCTGAAATTTTCCTAATATGTAATCTTATTGGCTCTAAAAAAATTGAATCTTCACATTCTTTTAAAAATTCTTTATAATATTTAAGCGCTGTATCTACACTATCAAAGTAATATTCTTCAATCTCACCATTCAAAATTAAAGCCTGATCCTTAAAATATATATTATCAATTAATTGTGTGGCAATTTTTTTGGCTTTATCCTTTTCGTTTAGCGCTAAAAAGACTAATGAAAGTCTTTTTAGTGCTAGGGGGTATATTAAAGCACTTTCATGATCCGATGTAATCATTTGAAGAGTTTTAATGGCTTCATTAATTTTGTTCTGATTTATGAAATTTTCAGATTTAAAAAAAAGTGTAAAAGCATACTTGTCATCAGCGGTGCCATTTGAATAAAAATTATCTATAATACCTTTTAATTCAATAAAATCATTAAAGTAAATATTATCAGGCTCAATTTTCATAAAGGTTGTATCTAAGAATGATATTGTATTATTAATCTGGCCTTGATAGAGCATACTATTTATGAAATTTACGGCTCTATCATTTATGTAGAATTTTTTGCCAGGATGAAAGTAATCTAACGATTCATTCAATTTACCTGCATTCATGAGTAGTTTGCCGATTTTAAGATTGATTTCTTTTTTTAGATTTTCATTAGGTGAAGATTTTTTAGCAGCTTCATATGAATAGAGCGCTCCATCATAATCATCTAAAACATTTGCTTGAATTTCTCCAAGTTTGTAATGTACAATTGCAGTGGTATGCGAAGATGGAAGAAGCGTTAAAACTGATTGATAGTGTTCAATAGTATTTAAAAAAGAATTTTCTTTGAATGACTTTGATCCTATTATTTTTTTTGGAAAAAAAATGTTATCTGCATACCAAGATGTAAACTTTAATTTATTTTGATTTTCACTAATTTGGTCTTCATAAGCAAATCCAAGACCAAGCAATGCGTCACCTAATATTTTTGGATCATTAACATTAAAATTCTGCAAAAGGTAGTGGTATGATCTTATTGAAATATCATATTCTTTTTCTTTTCTGAGGTTGGTTGCAAAATCTTCCCATCTTTTAATATCATTAATATTAGAAGTAACGATTTTTTTATTTTCTTCAAATGATAANTCATAATTACCAGTTTTAAAGTAAAAAGCAGCTAAAATACTTCTTGATTCATTTAGATTAGAAGTGAGGTTATTTAATTTAGATACAATCATTTCATGCGTTGTTTTATCATCACTAATAAGCAGTATTCGATCTGTTACAAATTGTAAATATTGTTTTTGATAAGTTATGAGCAAGATATATTCATCTACCGCTTTAGAGAATGTTTGCCTTGCCTGGAAGTAGTTGGCCAGATCAATTGAAAATAAATATGGTTCATTTAATTTATTTCTTGAAATTTTAACCAGCTTCTCCATCTCTTTAACTTGATTGTATTTAGCGTAAGTGTGGAATAACATTCTATAGGTTGACTTGCTTGAAAGATGATCTTTCTCAAATTGAGCCCAAATTTTTCTTGCCTCCCTTTCATTTGAATCCCTGAAGTAGAATTCACTAAGCAAAAGCATAGATTGTAAATCTGTGGATTTATTAGCCAGCCATTTACTAACAACCGCTATTCCATCTTTATTTTTAGATCTGTTATAATAAATATTTTTTAATTGGAAAAATGAGGGCTGGTGGTCAGGTGAATTATTTAAGATTTCTTTGTAAATAATAATTGCTTCTTCTATTTTACCAGATCTTTCNAGAGATAAGCCTTCNTGAAAATTATTGTAATTTCTGTCTTGTCCTAAAACAATGCAAAATATAGACGCAACCCAAATGAAAGTATTTTNAAGCTTAATCATTTGATTTATCACCTTTTTCATTAATGATTGGCTTTGTAGTTAACATAGAATTGAAATATCTACGAATCATTTTCTGATATTCAATAGAAAATCCCGAAGACAATGCCTCATTCATTGCATCGATAATGATCAAATTAGTTTGATCATTATTTGTATTAGATTTCATTATCTCATCGTATTCTTTTTGTTGAGCGGTTATGGACGTTCGCTCTTTTTCCTTTTCACCCCTCATTGTCAAAGATTTTTGACTATCGATCATTCTTGATAGAATTTTTTTCTGTCTATTAATTATGGTTTGCTTACTATTTCTTTGTTCGATATTTTTTATTACTTCATCTATCTCTTTTAAAATACCATTTAATGATTCTTTGCTTATGTTTGGATTATTTTCAAATTCTTTCATTAATTGTTGCAGTGATTTTTTAATACCATTCTGTTNATTTAAAACACTGCCAATCACGCCATCTCTTTTTTGAGCTAAAAATTGNCCCAGAGATAAATCCATACTTTGGCCGTTAATAGAGCTTTGTTTTTCTGAAATAGCTTTCATTCTTTCTAGAAATTCTTCATACCCACTAGTAGTTTCTGATTCTCTCATTTTTTTAATATTTTCAATGATTTTTCTAGCAGTCTCATTGAGAGCGTTCATAGCTTTTTCTTGATTTTGAACTGAGGATAATGTGTTTCTTTCAAACAATTTACTTTTAGATGAATTCATTTGGGCAAAGGCTAGGCCAAACTCTTTTCCCATTTCTGGTGTAATGAAAAAGGTTTCCTTAGATAAGTCAAACCCTTTTTTCATTGTCAGCTTCAATTGATCTTGCAATAGTTGCTGATCATTGGCTAATTCTGATAGCCTTGAGGAATTTCTTGGAATTATTTTCGAATACTCTAAAAGAGATTCCTGGGACTTAGATATGACAATGATATCATTTAATAAAATTTGAAACTTTGATGCCATTTTCTGAATAGATTGTTTTTGAAATTTGTCAAGTGCTTTATCTATATCTTCTCCCATCGAAGACAAGGACTCAATTGCTAAAGAGCTTGCATCCATTGCTTCATAGGGTAAATCTTTTTTTAGTTTAGCAGTTATATTTTTTAAATTTTTTTGTGTTTTTTTTGCATTATCAGAGCGAAATATATTTTCTAATGACTGCGCAGTAATTCTGCTAAACTCTTTTATAGGTTCAACGCTATTTTTGAGGTCTTTAAGAATATTATCGACTTCNTTATTATTAATTTCTTGTTCAGAAACTAGCTTNTTTAATTGTTCTTTNTNGCTCGATGAATTAACTGTACGCAATCTTTTGTCAATGTTATTTTGATTTTTTACAGCTTGTTTTGTCCTAGTTCTAATTTCTTCAACAATTTGCTCAGCCCTAATTTTTTTAAAGATTTCTAAAAATCTATTCAATTCACTTTCAACACTATTAATATTGTTNGCTAATTTTTTAATTGATTCAAGCAAATCTTCTGTTTTCATTTGATTGTAGTCATTTTTAAGCTTATTTAATTCGTTTGCTAGATCTTCAGGTACAATTTTTTTTATTAGATTGTTCAGTTCGCTGAACTTTTTTATCATGTTATCAGAAAATAATTTTTGCTCACTACCTAAAGAAGATAATTTTTCTAATTCTTGGTTAAGGGTTTTGAATTCTGATATCTTATCTAAGGTTTCAGTCAGTACTTTTTTCAAATTTTCAGAATCACTCCATGAAGGATCACTTGATTTTAACATGTCAAGCTCAGCTTTTTTTAATTGCTTTTGTATATTATCAAAATCTTTTATTTCTGATCTGACAAAATCTGTGATNTCGTCTTCTTTGGAGGTAAATGATCTAAAAAGATCGTTTAACGAGGGCAGTCTTAGCTTTAATGTGTTTGATATGACTTTTTTAGGACCATTTAATACGTCATTATCATATAATTCAAAGTGAAAATTAACTTCATCCTCTGGCATGAGACCTAAAGGATTTAAATCCCAGGTTGTTTTAATATCCTGTTTGTTTTCATTATTAATATTNATAGGNATATTAAACATNGAAATAATTGGCTCACTTTTAAAATACTCTGGTCGTTTAATTTCATAGGCGAGTTGAAGGCTTGAGAATCCATAATCATCTTTAATTGTTATATCTAAGGGAATTATTTGATCACTTTTTATTTCTGAAGCTGGCAATGGAGCGTTTACGAAAATATTGGGTTTGATATCATCGACTTTTATAAGTATAAATGGGATTGGATTTCGATTCCGCACACCTCTTTCATCCGTAAGATTAATAGTAAAGTTGTCATCTTTTTCTAATTCAAAATCAAAGCTTCCTTCAAAATTATTTACTATCATTTTGTAAATATCGTTTGAAAATTCAATTTCAGCTTTAGCTAAAGGAAGGTTTGATTTAACATAAATATTTACTTTTGAACCATATAGAGCTTTAATTTCAGACTGATTTGCTTTTTGATAGAACGTATCAAGCTTGGTATATTTAGGCGGTATAACTGAAATAGTAAAATCTTCGATAGAGGGGCGATCAATTATTGATATTGAAAAATTATCAGTGGTTATTTCATCCCATGGATCCCAAAAACTTTTAGATCTATAAAGACCCTTATACCTAAAGTTTTGAAGAACATTTTTAATATTAAAAGAAACTTTATTATCGATTATTGGAGATGATAAAGTTTGAATGGAATCTTTATTAGATTTTGGATTAAAACTTTTGAGTTCTAATTGTAATGAATCAGGTGCTTTTCCATCGACACTAAATACAAGATTAACATCTTCACCAGCCAATACATTAACATGCCTCATAGAGCTGTTAATTTTAAATGGAATAGGGGGTTTGAACTCAATATTAGGATTAATCCACCTGGTCACAGCCCCAGAAGATGTTTTGAAATTATATAAAATAAAAAAATTTGTTAATAATAATAAATAAAAGCTGATTTTTTTCCATTTATTAATTTTTGAAGTTGGAAAAAATGATTTATACTTAATTTTTTTAAGCTTAGAAAGGGTTTCATCAGATAGCGATTTAATTAATGTCTCGGACTGATTGTTACCTTTTTGATTTTCTATCTGGAACACATTATATAAATGATCATGATCTTCAAATTGGTCCCTACCGATTTTCTCTGAAATCGTTTTCCATTGATAAGGACTAAATCTATTTTTTAATACAAGTAAATAGACAAATGTTAATGAAAATAGTGTTGATAGAATCCCTACAATAAAAAATCTAATTGTAAAAATTCTTTCAACCGTTGTTAAATAAAATTTGCTCTCAATGGCAACGATTATTAGAAAAAATAAAATAATTGAACAAAATATTTTCCAAGTAAATAATCGTAGATCATTCACTATAAAAGCATTCCTTATTTTTCTTAAATATAATGAAACATTTTTATTCATAATTTATCTTACCATTGAGTACCAAATGATATTTGTGCCCATCCTTAGCGCAGCTAGTCTTATCTCGTATGGATTATTATGCACTTCTTGATCTTCCCATCCATCTCCTAAATCTGATTCATATGAATAAAAAGCTATTAATGTGTTGTTCTCGAATAGACCAAAGCCTTGAGCTTTTTTTCCATCATGTTCATGGATTTTTGGTAGTCCATTTGGGAGGTTAAAGTAAGTATTATAGATATTGTGATCTTTGGGTAGCTCAATCCAATCTTTTTCAGGAAAAACCTTTTTCATTTCTCTCCTAAAAGACTTATTCATTCCATAATTATCATCTGCGTGTAAAAAACCACCATTTAATAAAAATTTTCTCAAATTTAAAATCTCATTTTCGTTAAATCTAATATTGCCATGCCCAGTTATATATATATACGTATGATCAAAAATTTTAGGATCATCTAATTTTAATCTGTATTCTTTATTGTTCATTTTGATATTCGTATTATTTATTACAAAATTGATTAGGTTAGGAATACTACTAGGGTCGCTATACCAATCACCACCACCACTATAATGAATTCTTGCTATTGAAAAACCTTGAGCGTGGATTCTATAAATTATAAAAATAAAAAATAAGACTTTTTTCATATAAACTGAATCGTTTTACTATAAGTTAATTTAACTATCAATCTATAGATTAATTAAAAATTATAATATAACTATCTTTAGTATCTATTCTAAAGAATGATTTCTTAAATTAAGAAGTCGTGTTAAAATATTTTATTAAATCAAAGTTGATAATAATATGTTTAATTAATGTAACCATATTAAGCGCTCTAGGTTCCGCAAACGATTCTACAAAATCATTAATTTTTAATATTTTTGATATTGAAAAAGACTATTTAAAAAAATATGAAAAAGGATATTTATTAGATAAAATATTTCGCTCAAGAGAATTTAAAAAACCAATATATTTCATACCAATTGAATTACGATATGGCTTTGCATATAATCTAGGTGGAGGAGCTTTAGGATTAGGCAAATTAAATGATAATTGGATGACATTTGAACAGGATGTTGAGAAATTTGATGGAGGCAATATTTCATCAAGAATAAATCATCATTTAGATCTTGACATTTTAAAGACAAACCTAGCTTATTACATATTTGGCAATAGTTGGTTAGACATGCATAGTGGGATTAATTTTAGATATTCATCCTTATTATTGCCCTCAAAAGTACCTGAAGGGTGGTCTAGCATTAATGAAAATTGGAAATCGAATTCAAAATTCAGTTCTAAAATATTCGAGTTATCATGGAGTCAATCTTTGATTTTACAATGGTTCGATAGCTGGTATACAAATTATAGATATACTTATGGATATGCCTTTTCACAGCTCTACAAAGATCAAAAAAGCTTAAGCGGCTTTGGCCCTGCGCAATCGTTTACAATTGGAGCTCGATATATTATCGATTCTGATTTAAATAATAATTTTACAATTGGTGTTGATGTAAAATATACTTCAAGTGATATCAAAAATATAAATGACCCAAGCAATCTTTCACCCATAAAAGGTTATAAAGTTCAAAATATAGGTTTATATATTACGATGTCAGCTTTTTTTGGAGGTGAAAAATCAAAAGGAGATATTGGTAAAAGATATTACTTCACTAGAGATTATATTGCAGCAAAACGTTTGTTAGAAGAATTTGTGGATGAAAACCCTGATCACTCGAATATTTTAAGAGCAAAAAAACTTATTATCGAAAGCGAAAGAAAGATACCTTATCAACTGATTAGACAAGGTATGAGTTTTGATAAAGGTGGTAAAATCAACCAAGCAGTTGAAAAATATCTATTAGCAAAAACATTAGCTGATACTTTATTAAAAGATGTCATTAATGAAAGACTTAGGCAAATTGCTTTTAGAGAGGTTGAAAAATCTGATATATTATTAAATAATGGGTTTGGAGATTCAGCTGTATCGCATATCTCATATGTTGCAGGTTGGTATCCTGAAATATCGCACCATGTCAAAAGAATTAGGGTAGGAAATATCATGGATAAAGGTGAAAAACTATACAAAATCGGCTTATATAACGCGGCATTAAAATATTTTTATCAAGCGCTCCAAATTGACCCTGGCTTAGCTTTCGAAGTTGGGGTTTTTGAGCAAGGTATTGCCCATGATCTATTATCAATGGCTGATTCTTTAAATAATGAAGAATCGATAAATTTTATTCTNTATGCTCTTGAAGAATCAAAAAAATTGGCAGGAAGTTTGAGTAAACCGAATCAAAGCATCTTAGATAATCTTAAAAAGAAAATCTCCATTAAAAGTGAATATGAAACAAATAAACGAATAAAAGATTTTTTGTTGAAAGATTATGCAAAAGAAAAATCAATTAAGCCAATTGCTTTAGGAATGACTATATCAGAAGTTGAAAATTTAATGGGCAAACCCAATGAAATAATTTCACAATCTAATTCAAATGAAAATATGCTTTGGATATATAGTTATGACAAAAAAAGCACTATAATATTAACCTTTATAGATTACAAATTATTCAAAATTGAAAAATAGACAGAATTAAAGATATTGAGCATTTTGTCTAACAAAAGCGATTTCTTTAAATATTACTTTTATTATACCACTTGCAGGCACAGCAAAAAGCATACCTAGTGGGCCTAGTAAAGTGCCTCCTACTAAAAGAGAAATCATTACTAGCATCGGATGAAGTCCAACGCTTTTGCCAACTAGGGTAGGCGTTATAAGATTTCCCTCTATTTGTTGAACAATAAGAAACATCAGAATAATATCAAATATGAAAAAGGGAGACGGCAATACCCCGAAGAGCATATGTGCAGTTGAAGCATCGTTGCCAATATTATTCATAAATGATATTAAGATAGCTGGAACCATTCCTACAAAAGGACCAATTAGTGGAATAAGATTTGATAGGCCAGCTATTATACCTATGAAAATAATTAATGTTAAATTAGCGCCAGCTAAATTCAAAATTATAAGCCCTGCAATTGACATTGCAGCTACACTGCTAGCAGATAGAAACTGCCCTTTCAAATAGCTTGATACCGATTTCTCTATATTGAAAATAAGCTTTAAACCAATTTCAAAATATTTATTTGGTATCATACTTACTAAAGATTTTCTAAAAACATGATATTCTGCCAAAAGAATGATTGTAAAAATAAATATCATAGTTGCAAGAAACATAAAATTCCCTACTGCTCCAGCCATTGAAGCAAGAGAGCCCAAAACGGTTTGAGTAAATTCAGCTAATTTAGAAGCAAAATCCTCGTTTGAAGATTGTCCAGTTTTTAAAAAACTTGGTAGTGAAGATGTAAATTTTTCAACTAAATTTGCAAATTCAATTGTTAACGTTTCTTTGTCAACGCGTTTAGAAAAATCTATAGCCTGCTTTGAAATTTGAGAAATAAAGCTTCCTAAAAAACCACCTATGGAACCCAATAGAAGGATAACGACTAGCAACACTGAAACCCCCCTGTTGTTTATCTTCCTTTCTAAATTGTCAACGCTCGATAAAAGAATCGTTGTAAAAAGAAATGCAAAAACTAACATTAAAATTACATTTGATATGTATGGCCAAATGGTTGATAAAAACCATACTAATATTAAGCCAATAATAATTCGATAAATTAGTTGAATGTAATTTTTTTGATCTCTCACTTCTTTGTTTGTTCCTTAACCAGTAGAGAGTTTGTCTTTCTTAATCTTTCACCTAATAACCCACCTAAATTAAATAAAATTTTTTGGCCAAGAACTGGGTTTCTTTCTTGCAGTGTCATTAAGTCTTGAGTGAAAAAGCCTAACAATTGTGTATTTTCAGTGGCTATCGCATTTGCAGACCTTGGCTCGTCATCGAAAAGAGCTAGCTCTCCAAAAAATTCACCATCTGTTAGTTTTGCAAATACATTCTCCTTTTTTGACCTAGTGCCTACCGTAATTTTAACATTGCCTTTAACAATTATATACATTCCCTCTCCTGGTGCTCTATTTTTAAAAATATAATCACCAGTTTTGTATTCCCTTTTATGCATTAAATTTTCTAATTCTCTAAAGTCGGAGTACTGAAAATCTCTAAAAACAGGTACTTGTTTTAGAGTTAATATCTCATTACTCTCTTTGTTATTCCATCCTTTAAAAATATTTTCCCATTTTGCGCTTTTCAATTAATACTCCCCTAGCTTCTTTTTTTATTAAAATTGTTAATTATTACCGAACAATTATAATAGATTTATCTAAATATACAATGAAATTGCGTTACCATTGAATCATTCATTACTTTTAAACATGTATTTTAATTCAAAAACATTTATTTACTTTATAATATTTATCCAAATCCTTTATGCGCAACAAGTTCAAAAAGAGTTTGAAAAAGAATTAAAAATTCAAAATTCTGCTATTGAATCCTTAAAAGATGAGATTGAAAGAACTAAAAAAAGAATACAATCTGAAAGCAAAAAAGAAAAATCCTCTGTTAGAAAAGTTAGTAGCTTATCAGAAGAAATTTCTCTTATCCAAAGATTGGTTAAAGAAATAAAAAAGGAAGAATCAAATCTGTTAAACGATATTAAAAGAACAGAGAGCCAGATAAGCAAAAGTGAAAAAGAATTAGACGNTCTAAGATTAAGATATTCCAAAAGGCTAAAGAAAATATATAAGAAAGGCGATTCATCATCTTTGGAAAAAGTTTTAAGCTCAACTTCATGGAGACAAGCAATTTATAGAGCAAAATACCTTAGAATAATTTCTGAGATTGATAAAAAAACTTATAACGCAATACGATCCTTGCTTATACAAATTGGTAAACAAAAGCTTCAACTTGAAACTGCTTTGAGAAGGAAAACAAATTTAAAAAATCAAAGAGAGAAAGCTCTGACTTCTTTGCGATCAAAGAANAAGAATGAGCAAAGAGAATTAGCAAAAATAAGGCAAAGNCAAAAAGATTTAAAATCCTACCTTACTGAAAAGCAAGCTGGAATGAGACAATTGGAAGAGATTATTAAAAGAATTCAGGATGATATTGTCAGAGTAGAGAGAGAAGAAAGAATTAGAAAACAGCAATTGGCATTACAAACAAAAGAATTTCCTAAATTAAAAGGCCAGCTTTCATGGCCAGCTCAAGGTAGGGTGGTATCAAAGTTTGGATTGCAATGGAATCCAAAATTAAAAACGACTACTGAAAATACTGGAATTGACATAAAAGGCCAACCTGGTTCTCAGATAAAATCAGTTCTTGGGGGTGTTGTAACCACCATAACATTCTTAAGGGGGTTTGGAACAACCATCATTATTGATCATGGCGGTGGTTTTTATACAGTATATAGTCATTTAGCAAATATTGAGGTAACTGAGGACAGTCAAGTAAGGAGTGGAGATGTTATTGCATATATGGGAGATTCAGGGTCTATAAATGGGTCACAATTACATTTCGAAATCTGGGGTCAAGGAAAAAAATTAAACCCTGAAGATTGGTTAAGAAATAAATGAATGTCGTAGATTTTCAGCCAGTGATTTGGAATGTTTTGTTGAAGTCCATTCAACTAAATAAATTATCCAATGGTTATTTATTTTACGGTCCTCAAGGATGCGGTAAAGAGTGGACCGCTTTAGAGTTTGCAAGAATTTTAAATTGTTTGAATAATGATGATACAACCTGTTATTCGTGTGATTCATGCATTAAGTTTAAATCCTTTCAACACCCTAATCTTTTTATGACNTTTCCTCTACCTGCATCAAAAAAAGAAAACAAAAAAAAAGACAGTATTGGAAATTTATCACAAGATAATTACGAAATTTTACTAGACTCCTTAAATAAAAAATCTGATAACCCTTTTTACAAATTAAATATTCCCGGCGCACAAAGAATTTTATTAAGCTCTATCAAAGACATAAAAAAAAACTGTTTTCTAAAATTAGAACATGCAGGTAAAAAAGTATTTATCATTTTTGATGCCCATCTTCTTTCTATAGGTTCAGGCGAATCAGCAAATTCATTATTGAAAATCTTAGAGGAGCCACCTTTAGATTCCTTGTTTATTTTAACAACAGATTTTAAGAATAAACTGTTACCCACAATTTTGAGCAGATGTCAAAAATATTTTTTTTCGAATGTTGACATCTTTAATGTTCAATTGTACTTAGAAAAGCAGGGAGTTGATAAAGAGAAAGCTAAAGAAATAGCATCATTTTCATTTGGGAATATACAATTTGCAAACAAACTAATTAATGTTTCAAANGAGTCTATTTTTGNTAAGACTCAAAAATTAATAGAACAATTAATTGTTTTTAAAAGAGATAATTGGGAATCCTTTTTGAAAGAATTTAATATATTAGCCTACAGGAACCCTGATGAGTATAATTTGAATTTCCAATTAGCCCAAGCCTGGTTCAATCATGCTATGAAAATTAGAAGTGGGAATGAATCTTTAAGCTTGGGGTTCAAAAAGATTGAAAACAATATAAATGAATTTAACAAAAATTATCCCAATGCAGATCTTGTCGAAATCAACATCTTAATTGAACATGCTTTAAGTGCTTTGAAAAAAAATCTTGATATAAATTTGACACTAATTAATTTTCTTATGTCAATGCAAAGCTTATTAAAGGGCAAAAAAATTAAAAAAGTAATTTGAAAAACTTTTACATAACTACACCAATTTATTATGTTAATGATAAGCCTCACATAGGTCATGCCTATACCACTATTTTAGCAGATGTTATTTCCAGACAATATAAATTTCAAAAAATTGATTCGATTTTCTTNACTGGATTGGATGAGCACGGGCAAAAAGTTGAGCAAGCAGCAATAAACAAAAATATTAGCCCAAAAGAACATTGCGATTCAATGGTTCCTAGATTTAAAGAATTATGGGATAAATTAAATATAAAGNATGATGATTTCATTAGAACCACTGAAAATAGGCANACTGTTGTAGTAAAAAAAATATTACAAAAAGTATATGATAATGGAGATATTTATTTTGATGAATACGAGGGGCTTTATTCAATATCAGAAGAAAGATTTATAACTGACAAAGAAGCAGAAAGTGGTATTTTTAAAGATATTAAAAAAATTAAGGAAAAAAATTATTTTTTTAAAATGTCATCTTATCAGCACAAATTAATTGAATACATTAAACAAAACCCTGACTTCATAATGCCCGATTACAGAAAAAACGAAGTCCTTGGATTTTTAAATAAACCACTTAATGACTTATGTATATCCAGACCCAAATCTCGCTTAAAATGGGGCATAGAGTTGCCGTTTGATAAAGACTATGTTACCTATGTTTGGTTTGATGCTTTAATAAATTATATTTCATCAATAGGTTATNTGAGTAGTGATGAAAAATTTAGAAAGTATTGGCCAGCTAATATCCATTTGATTGGTAAAGACATTTTAACGACCCATTGTGTCTATTGGCCAACTATGCTTATGTCAATTGGTTTGGATCTTCCAAAAACAATTTTTGCTCATGGTTGGTGGCTTAATAAAGACTCAAAGATGAGCAAGTCCATTGGCAATGTGATAAACCCTTTAGATTTAATAGATAAGTTTGATGAAGATTCAGTAAGATTTTTTTTAATGAGAGATATGAAACTAGGTCAGGATTCGAATTTTTCTGAGGAATTATTCATTACTAGATATAATAGTGACCTAGCCAATGACTTAGGAAATTTGCTCAGCAGAATTACCAACCTAATTAATAAATTTTTTGAAGGAAAATTATCTTCAGGTTTTGATAAATCATCAAAAGGAAAAATAGTTAAAGCTCAGAGCTCAAAACTTATAAGCTTTACAAACGAATGCTTTCATAAAATGAAAATCAATGAAGCAATTGATAATTCAATGAATTGTATAAAGAGTATAAATAAATATATTGAATCCATGGCTCCTTGGAAATTAGTAAAAACTGATATTTCAGCTGCATCCAGTGTTTTACTTACCTCTGCCGAAGCTTTAAGAATCTCATGCTTGTCATTAAAAGCTGTGATGCCAAATAAAATGAATCAAGTTTTAAATATTTTAGGAGATTATTCAAATGATAGTGGTTGGGGATTCTTTGAAAACGGTTTAACTGTTAAAAAACATGAACCACTTTTTCCAAGAATTGATTTTAGTCCTCAAAAAAACCATAATAAAAGCAACAAAAAGAATCACTCTGATAAAATTATTTCCTACGAAAAGTTTTTAAATATTGAACTAAAAGTTGCACAGATAAAACGAGTTGTAAAAATTGATAAGTCAGATAATCTTTATAAAATTATTGCTAATATTGGAAAAAGTCAGATTCAGATTGTTTCTGGCATCTCAAAGCATTACACTGAAAAAGACCTAGTAGGAAAAAATATAATTGTTGTTACCAACCTAAAAGGTTCTAATATTTTTGGAATACAATCTGAAGGTATGTTACTTGCAGCAAAAAAAGGGAAAAAATTATCTTTGATCACTTCAAATTCTGATAATTTAGCTTTAGGAGAAAAAATTTATTAATTCAATTATTAACAATCTTTTTTCCATGATAAATTTTCAATCCTAATGTATTATGTATTTTAGTAATATTTTTATTTGTTATCTTGCCAGCGGCAATGATATCAATTTTATTTTTAAAGCACTCAAATAACTTTTTAATATTTTCTTGACCTTCAATGGCATTTTTCTGGCCTCCAGATGTCAAGATCGCTTTTATTTGGTTAAATTTTAATAGTTTTTTTATTTCATCGATCTGATTATCAACCAAATCTATTGCTTTGTGAAATGTTATATTTAATTCTTTGTATCTAGAAATAATCTGATTGATATTTTTTTCATCAATCTTCCTTTTTGAGTTCAGAGCTCCAAAAGCTATATCGTTTATTCCATTTTTCAGGCAGAATCTAATACTATCTAACATGGTATTAATATCATCCTGATTGTAAGTAAAATCTCCTGGCCTCGATCTAATCATCACCTTAATCGGAACAGAGACCGCTCTGATCGTTTGTAATATTAATTTTTTACTTGGAGTTAGACCATCTAAATCTAACCTAGAACAAAGTTCAATTTGATCAGCACCATTTTTTTCAACATTAATTGCATCATGAATATTATCAACGCATGCTTCTTTGGTAAAATTTAAATTCATAAAAATTTGACCTTGTTTAAGCTTAAGTGTGGTATTATAATTTATTTATCTTATTTATATAAAATTAATAGAATTTATGCTAATAGACACACATTGTCATTTATATTATGATGAAATCAAGAATAATCTGAGCGATGTACTAAACCGTGCAAATGAAGCTAATGTGACTCGTTTTATTTGCGCTGGAACAAATATCAAAACATCAAAACAATGCTTAGAAATTACAGAAGAAGACGATAATATTTTTGCTTCTTGCGGTGTTCACCCACATGATTCAAAAGATGTACAGGATGGATATCTTGATCAAATCTATGAGATGATGGAATATGAAAGCATGATTGCAATTGGCGAGTTGGGACTTGATTATTTTAAGAATATTTCTGATAAAGAAACGCAAAAAGAAGTTTTTAGATCGCAAATGGATATTGCTCAAGAACTAGACAAGCCTGTTATTATTCATAATCGAGATGCTGATCAAGATATCCTTGAAATATTGTCAGATTTTCCGGATGTAACTGGGGTCTCGCATTGTTTTTCATCAACATTAAATACTGCTAAAGCATTTTTGGATTTAGGATACTATATATCTTTTTCAGGAAATATCACTTTCAAAAACAGCCATCTTCCTGAGGTAGCAAAGTCAATTCCATTGAATAGGGTATTAATTGAAACAGACTCACCATATTTGTCTCCTGAGCCCTACCGTGGAAAACCGAACGAACCATCTAGGGTAGTATATGTTGCTAAAAAATTATCTGAGATATATGACTTAGATTTTGAAGAAATTGCGAAGCAAACCAGCAACAATGCATCTGAAATTTTCAGATTGCCTTAAGAATCCTTTATAAACCTAACCATACAGCTTTAATTGAATAAAAAGGGCCATCCATTTAGAATGAAATGGGGTCAAAATTTTGTTGTTGATAAGAATTTAATCAAAAGGATAATTGACAATATTTCTCCCAAAAAAAATGACAATTTTTTAGAAATTGGACCAGGTGATGGTTCGCTGACAAGACAAATATATCCTCATATTAATGAAATGGCCGTAGTTGAGATTGACCCTCTACTAGTAAAAAAACTTCAAATAGCAAAACCTCTTAAAGGTTTGCATATTATTCATAAAGATATCTTGCTACAAGATATAAGTGATTTACCAATTTCTAACCCCCTTAGAGTGGTGGGAAATATTCCTTATAATATCACCTCTCCTATAATCTTTTGGTTAATTGAGCAACTTGATTTTTGGAATGATGCTTTTATTATGATGCAAAAAGAAGTTGCAGAAAGATTAATTTCAGANCCTGGATCAAAAAACTATTCTAGATTAACCGTAATGACTGGTATGTATGTTGATGTAAAATTGTGTTTTAAAATCCCTCCTGAAGTATTTTATCCAAAACCAAAAGTTCATTCTGCAATTGTTCGTTTTANAAAAAAAAGAATCCCATTGGTTTCGGATAAGAATTATTTAAAATTAAATAAAATTGTTAGAAAAGCATTTTCAATGAGGAGAAAAATGCTAAAAAACTCNCTCAATGAATTCAATATTCCTGATAAGGTTAAAAATGAAATAGATTTTTCACGAAGACCGGAGTCTTTGTCATTAAATGAGTTTTCTAAGTTAGTAGAAAATTAAGTTTTGATATTTATTATTTTCTGTGAGAGTTAAAATTTTAAATGTATCTTTCAAAGCTTTAATTGTTAAAAATTTTAAAAAAGGATTCAAAAATAATGCCTAAAGCAGCTAGACCAATTAACGAATCAAACAGAAGTCTTAGTCAATATCTTGAAGAAATAGGCAAATATGAACCTTTACATCCTTCAAGAGAAGTTGAATTAGCTCAAGCTATTAAAAAAGGAAGCCGCATAGCAATGAAAGAGCTTGTTGAAGCAAATTTAAGATTTGTTGTTTCTGTTGCTAAAGATTATCAAGGACAAGGTTTGCCGCTAACAGATTTAATAAACGAAGGCAATATGGGCTTAATGAAAGCAGCGGGTCGTTTCGATGAAACAAGAGGATTTAAATTTATTTCTTATGCTGTCTGGTGGATAAGGCAGTCAATTTTACAAGCTCTGGCAGAGCATTCAAGAATTGTCAGATTGCCTCTAAACAGAGTTGGAACAATTTCTAAAATAACTAAAGCAGCTGAAAAGCTTGAAGCTGAAGTTGAAAGATCGCCCAACGAGGAAGAAATTGGTAGAAATCTTGAAATGACTAGCGATGAAGTTATAGATGCAATGCGTATTTCTAGGAGACATCATTCTTTGAATGCACCTTTTAGAGACGGAGATAAAAATTCTTTAATAGATGTAATTGAAGATGATGGACAGATTGATCCAGATGAACCTTTAATGGCAGAATCTTTAAAGGATGAAATAAGACAGTCCCTTGACACTCTAAAAGATAGAGAAAGACAAGTTATTAAAATGTATTTCGGTATAGATAGAGATTATGCTTTGACATTAAATGAAATTGGTGAAGAATTCAACTTAACGCGAGAAAGAGTCCGACAAATAAAAGAAAAAGCAATCAGACGTTTAAGACATCGCTCGCGTAGCAAATCTTTGAGAACTTACTTAGGATAATTTACAGGAGTGAATTGATGGTAGAAGTAACAATTAGAAATGGTGAACAATTAGAAAGAGCTTTAAGAAGATTTAAAAAGAAGTGGGAAAGAGCTGGTGTTTTACGTGAAGTAAAAAGAAAATCTTTTTACATAAAGCCAAGCGACGAGCAAAGAGCTGCTAAAAAGAAAGCTATTCGTCGACGCTTGCGTTTCGCAAAATTTAATTAATCTTTATCTCAAATTATTTTTGTAAATAGTCTCGATCTAAACCGAGCTATTAATACCAATGTTAATTAGAAGTATATCTGGTGTACGCGGGATTACCCCAACCTATTTAAATGATTTAACTATTAAATCCTACGCTCAAGCTTTTCATTCTATTCTTCCTGATGGAATTATCTATTGCGGAAGAGACTCTAGACCATCTGGAGAAGACTTTTTACACATTTTCTACAGTGAACTTATATTTTTAGGTAGAGATGTAATTGTCTGTGATATTGTTCCAACCCCAACAATACAATTTATGGTAGAAAAAACTGAAGCTGTAGGGGGTGTAATCATTACTGCAAGTCACAATCCTACTGATTGGAATGGAATGAAATTTGTAAATGATAATGGAATATTTTTTGATTCNGATCAGTGCGCTGAATTATTTAATACTGTTGATCAAAATAACCAAATAAANCCTGCAAAAACTCCCGGGATGTATCTTTCTGATAAAAATGCTAATTTAAAACATGTCCTTAAAATAATGGAATTGCCATGTGTGGATTTAAAATCAATTAGAACTAGAGGATTTAAAATTGCAGTTGACGCTGTCAATGGCGCTGGATCTGAAGCAATTCCTCTCCTACTTGAAAATTTGGGCTGTAATGTAGTAAAAATTAATTGTGATCAAAACGGAGTTTTTAATAGAGGGGCAGAACCTTTGCCTGAAAATTTAGGTGACTTGTCAGGTCTAGTATTAAGAGAGGATTGTGATTTAGGNTTTGCTGTTGACCCTGACTCAGATAGATTAGCNATTGTTGACGAAAATGGGAAGCCATTNGGAGAAGAATACACATTAGTATTGGCAGCTGCTGGGTATCTGTCTCAAATAGAAAATAGTGAAATTTTAGTCACTAACTTATCAAGCTCTATTGCGTTGGACAAAATAGCTGATAAATATAATTCCACTGTTTTAAGATCAGCCGTTGGAGAAATCAATGTAGTAAATAAAATGATAGAAAGTAATTCAAACTTTGGAGGCGAGGGCAATGGGGGAGTGATTTTAAAGGATGCACATCTTGGTCGAGATGCCTTAGTTGGAGCAGCTTTAATCTTATCGTATCTATCTCAACAAGACACTACATTAAGTGAAACTCATAAAGCACTACCTCAATATGTCATTGTTAAAGATAAGATTAATATTAAAAATATCGATATAAAGGTTTTTCTGAAAAAAGTAAAAAATCTTTATAAAGATTCAATTGTTGATGAGACTGATGGTATCAAATTTATTTGGAACGATAAGTGGTTACATGTTAGNAAATCAAACACCGAACCAATTGTCAGAATCTATTCAGAAGCCATATCTAAAGAAATAGCTGAAGGTATAATTGAAAATTTAAAATCTATTTTATGATCACTCAGCAAGAAAACCCAACAAGAAAAGGTCAAGAGCTAGAATTAAAGATAGAATCATTAGCATATGGTGGCCTTGGATTAGCCAAATTAGATGATTTTGTAGTTTTTGTGAAAGGGGGTATCCCTGGACAGACAGTGCTTGGTCATATTTATAAAAAAAAAANAGGATATTCAGAAGCATATATTGTTGAAGTGCTCAAAGAATCTCCAAAAAAAATAAAAGAGAAATGCAATCATTTCTTCATTTGCAGNAAACTGCAAAATCTAGCATATGATGAACAAATAAAACAAAAAGTCAATCAAGTAAATGATGCATTTGTTCGACTAGGTGATATAAAACATGCTAAGATTGGTAATATTATAAAGGCAAAAAAGAAATACTATTATAGAAATAAAATGGAATTTTCTTTTTCATCAAATCGCTGGGTGTTACAAAGTGAGCCCGAAGGCGCCGATAGATCATTTGCTCTGGGACTACATATCCCTCGTCGATTTGATAAAATACTTGATATTGANAAATGTCACATACAGCCTAAAATTGGTAATAAAATACTTGATGTTGTAAAGAAAAAATGTAAAGAGAACCCAAATCTTAAACCTTACAACCCAAGAACTCATATAGGTTTTTTAAGACATTTAATGATTAGATATGGATTTAACACTGATCAAATAATGGTGAATGTTGTTACAGCCTATGAAGATATTGAAAAGTTAGAGCCAATTATTAAAGTATTAAAAAATGATACACCAGAGGTAACAACAATAATCAACAATATCAATACTAAAAAAGCTGATGTTTCTTACGGCGAATATGAAATCCTTTTACATGGCAATAGAACTATTGAAGAAAAAATGAATGGTTTAACGTTTGACATTTCTGCAAACTCATTTTTTCAAACTAATACATTGCAAGGTGAGAAGCTTTATGATGAGGTAAAGAAGCTATGCAATCTTAAAGGAAATGAAATTATATATGATNTGTATTGCGGTACTGGCACAATAGGTTTATCCTTATCTCGAACCTCAAAGCATGTTTATGGTTTTGAGATAATTAGATCATCCCTTGAAAATGCCCAAATAAATGCTATTAAAAATAATGTAAAAAATATAACTTTTTTGAAAGCTAATTTAGATACTTATTTTAAAAGTGGACAATTGCCAAGAGAACTGCCAAAGCCAAATATAATCATTGTTGACCCCCCAAGAGCAGGTATGCACAAGGATATGGTCAGCTACCTTCCAAGAATGAAAGCAGATTCGTTAATATACGTTTCTTGTAACCCAACTACTCAGGCAAGAGACTCTAAAATATTAATCGATAGTGGTTATCATTTAAAAAATATAAGCGTAGTGGATATGTTTCCTCATACCCCCCATATTGAAACAGTGGCTCTTTTTACTAAAGAATAGATTAATTCGTTCCACCAGGATCTGTACTTGATCCTCCAGAACTTCCAGGATTTAAATATTTACCAAGATCTTCAAATGATTGATTGAGAGCCATTCCTACAACAAGCAAAACTCCAAGTAAAAGAAAGTTTCTATTTTTTTTCATTCCATATACGCTTCTTGGAATGTTTTCAACTAATCTATTTTTAACATTCTTCATATGCATATCAAGATCTTCAATATATGAAAGAATCTCATAATTGAAAATTTCATTTGAAGATAAGTTGTACCGAAAAACTTTTCCTTTAAGCATTGGTCTTTCGTTTTGGGGTGCAATATTTTCAAAAACTGAAACAAAAACGTAATCCAGATTGACGTTAATTGCAATTTCATTAAGCACGGCTTTCAGCTCATTTTCATTGCTGTCAAAAGAAATTGGAGTTAGTTTTGTTTTTTTGTCAATTGTTTGAGAATCATAGAATTCATAATAGTTCTGATTCAATGCGCCAAGAAGTTTTTGACTTAAATAAGATTGATTCTTTTCATTGATGTTTATTAGGCTTTCGCCTAGATACCCAACATTAACTAGCTTTGTATTTGGTTGTGTTTTTTGGGCAAAGATCACATTATTTTGCATAATTATGGATGCAGATAAGAGTAATATGAGCATTTTTGTAAAATAAATTTTTATATTAATATACATAGTATCAAATTATGAATGTGTCAATTCACAAAACAAACGATATTTAGTTTGGAGCGAATATGAAAAATTTAGATCGTAGAGCATTTTTAGGATCGATATCAAAGCCTATAGCGCTAACATCTATTGCAGCGCTAAATCCTTCATTATCTGCAAAAATCCTCAAAAAAATGAATTTGAATGACAAAAAACCACATCAAGTTGCTAAAGATGAGAGCTTTTGGAGAGAGATTCAACAAGGTTATACCGCAGATCGCGGTATGGTCAATTTAAACAATGGAGGAGTTAGCCCATCTCCATCAGTTGTTCAAAATGCAATGAAAAGGCATTTAGATTTTTCAAATACTTCACCTGCGTACTCAATGTGGAGAATTTTAGAACCTCAAAGAGAGCCTGTAAGGAGAAGGCTTGCTAGATTTTTTAAATGCAGCCCAGAGGAAATTGCATTAACTCGCAATGCTTCAGAAAGTCTACAGATATGCCAAAATGGATTAGACTTAAACTCTGGGGATGAGGTTTTAACCACTACTCAGGATTATGGAAGGATGATAAATACTTTTAAGCAAAGAGAATGCCGTGATGGTATTGTTATGAAGCAATTTAAAATTCCCACCCCTAGTGAAAATGAAAATGAAATAGTTGATCTTTTTGAAAAAAACATTTCAAAAAAAACAAAATTAATACTCATGTGTCACATGATAAACTTGACTGGACAAATTCTTCCTGTTAAAAAAGTAGTAAATATGGCTAGAAAATACAATATACCTGTTATTGTTGATGGAGCTCACTCATTTGCTCACTTTGATTTTAATATAGATGACCTCGAGTGTGATTATTATGCTTCAAGTTTGCATAAATGGTTATGTGCGCCTCATGGAACTGGACTACTCTATGTACGTAAAGAAAAAATAAAAGACTTATGGCCTCTGCAGGCTCCTGGTAAATGCAATTCTGAGGATATTAGAAAGTTTGAGGAGATTGGTACGCACCCAGCAGCAAATTATTTAGCTATCGGAGATGCCTTGACATTTCATCAAGGCATAGGAAGTAAAAATAAAGAAGCTAGATTGATATATTTGCGAGATAGGTGGGCCAAAAGACTAATAAAAAATAAAAGAATCAAACTTCATACAAGTTTGAAACCAGGTCTGGGATGCGCCATTGCCACTGTTCAAATCAAAGGCATCGACACTTCTAATGTGGCTAAGCATTTATGGGATAAATACCGCATTTTCGTCGTTGCGATTAAAAATGATGAGTTTGAAGGCTGCAGGGTTACTCCTCATGTTTACACTACTATCGAAGAAATAGATAGGTTTTCAGATGCAATGGAAGAAACAATTAAAAATGGTGTTGGTTGATTTTAAACTAGAATTATTTAGGTAGTCTGATATCCATATCTGCCACTACAAAGGACATTACTGCCATTGTTGCAACACACTGATTAAATTCTTGAATATTTAATTTGTCCCATGTATCAGCAGCAGTATGATGGTACCAAAAATATTTTTCTGATTCTACTGTTAAGCCCATGCCTGGAACACCTTCTTTCATAATAGGTCCAATGTCTGCACCACCTCCACCCTTAGTAATAACTCCTGATTGAATTGGTTTTAAAAGCGTGCCGATATCTTGTAATATATTTAAAGATTCATCAGGCCCTGTGAATCCAAAACCGCTTGGTTTAAAAACTCCTGCATCAGATTCTATAGCTAGAATGTGATCCTTCAATTTATCTAAATATTTGTTTCTGTAAGAATTTGCACCTCTTAATCCATTTTCTTCATTGGTCCACAAAACTAATCGGATAGTCCTTTTTGGTCTTATGTTTAGGTCTTTTAGAATTCTTAATACGTTCCATGCAGCTACACAACCGCCAGCATCATCCATGGCTCCTTGACCTACATCCCACGAATCAATGTGACCCCCAATCACGATTATCTGATCTGGAAATTCGCTTCCAACAATTTCTCCTATAAGGTTGTGCGATAGAACATCAGGATAGTTTTGTGCTTCCATTTTTAGATTGATTTCAACATCTTGGCCATTTTCTAATATTCTTCCAATCATTGCAGCATCTTCAATTGTGATTGCAGCGTGTGGAATCTTTTTTACTCCATCCTCGTAAGAGCTATTTCCAGTATGAGGAGTATTCATTGAAAATGTTCCCACAGAGCGAACGAGACTTGCAACAGCGCCGTGTTTTGATGCTTCAATTGCTCCGCGTACTCTGTATTTAACTGTATTGCTATAAGTGTCGAACGGAACATTAAATAAAACAATATTTCCTTTGACTTCATTTGATCGAGTAGCCAATTCTTCAAAACTACTTACCGCAATGACTTTTGCTGTTATGCCATTACTTTTGGTCCCTATGCTTCCGCCGAGACCAAGCATTGCTAGATTTTTTGGCCAAGGTTTTAACATTTTAGCTGATTCTTCGCCGCGAACCCATTTAGGAACCATTACTTCTTCAGCTCTAACATTTTCTATGCCATCCTTTTTCATTTCCTGCATGATCCATAGAATCGCTTTTTCTAAATTCTCGCTACCACTCAATCTAGGTCCAAATGTATCACAAAGCTCTGCAACACGATTAAAACCAACAGAGTCATTTAATGTGGCAACTATGATCTTTTTTGATTCTTGTTGATATGATAAAGCAATTTTACCAAGATTAGTTGGATTTCTATTTTCACATCCAATAAATAACAGCAATAATAAAAATATTATTTTTTTTAAAATAATTTTCACTAATTGTCTGTTGGAGAATTGGTAGAGCTGTTGCCTTCACCTTCAGCGCTAATTCCTGCTGCACTAAAAGTAAATAATAAAATTCCTATGATTGCAATTGCTCCNAAGAATAAAGCAGCTTTTAATAGTGATGCAGGCTGGTTAATATTTTTAATGGTATTTAGTTGCGAATCTTTAATTTTTTCAATCTCTAAATCAAATTGGTCGTAATACCTTAGAATATCATGCTTGCTAATGATGTCAGATTTCTTATTATATTTATAAAATGTTCCTTGAATCATAATTCTGCCAGAGCTTGTTGTTGGGTTATTAATTTTTCCTGCAAAAAAATAGTCCGCATCAATTCCTTCAGATAATTTTGCAAATGAATCATTATTGATGTCAGAATAAAATGCATTAACATCAGTCTTATCATTAAAATATTGAGAGTTAATGTATTGTTCTTGCGATAGACTTGAAAAGATTTCTAGCAGTTTTTCTTCTAACTCCTCAGCGAGCCAATCATCGTACCCAGCAATGTTAGTACCTACGTATCCAATTTTCACTGGAGATGGTCCTGTCCTTATCTGACCTGAAATCAAAGCGTTGATAAGTATGAAAATCAGCAATTTGTATAAAATATTCATGCAATAAAATTATAAAAAATCATAGTTTACTGAAAATAAATCTTTTTTTTGAAAATTTTCCTTTTTTTAGAGTCAGAGAGTATAAGAATAACTAAATTTTGAAATGAGGTTGTGGNTCAAAACATTAATTAGTAATCGCTTTTTTCAAGTTAGTGCTGGCATTTTAGTTACTATGATGATCGGAGGGTTGGTCATTCAAGTTCTTGAAACGGGTGAAATTACAGAAGGAGATACCCCATTTTGGTGGGCTATTGTAACAATGACAACTGTTGGCTATGGAGATTATTCTCCATCTTCGCCACAGGGTCGCCTTTTCGCAATAATCATCATGTTTATTGGCATTTCATTGGTGTCTTTACTTACTGCTTCAATATCTTCGATATTTGTTGTTCAAAATATTAGGGAGGGAAAAGGATTGGAAAAGCTAAATTTGAAAAATCATATAATACTTTGCGGTTGGAATCCATCTGCAATTCGAGTATTNGAATCAATATACGATCGCATCATTCAAACCAAGGAAAATGAAGTTGTTTTAGTAAATGATTTGGATGAAAAGGAAATTGCACAGATTAAAAATAAATTTCCAAAAATGACTGTTCACTTTGTAGCAGGTGATTTCACTCATGAAGAGATTTTACTAAAAGCAAACCTTCTTATGTCAAATACGGTAGTTATCTTGCCAAACATTGCCGCTGGAGAGAATGAGCCTCATGATGAAAAGACAGTTTTTGCAACTTTAACTATTAAGAATATGGATTCAAGTTTGAGNGTTATAGCTTATATANACGATAGAGAAAATTTGACTCATATTAAAAGAGCCAATGCTGATGAGGTAGTCGTAGTTGACGATATGAGNACCCATTTGTTAGCTTCTCATGTTATTGANCCTGGNGTGCCTCAAATTGCGAATCAATTAATNAATAGCGGNTCAAGCTATCATTTTAAAAGAAGGCAAATTCCTGACGAATTTGTAGGCAAAACCTATAATACTCTTTTTAATCACTTTAGATCTACGGACGGTTCTATTCTGATTGGCTTATATGCAGAGGATGAAAATTTAGGAATCGGTGAAATATTATCAACCGACACTTCAGCGCTTGATGAATTCATTGAAAGAAAATTGAAAGAAGGTGGTGTTCCGTTGCATGATCAAAGCAAAATACATGTATCGGTTAATCCAAAAAAGAATTATGTGCTTCAAGATGGCGAGCATGCTATTATAATACCATAGAGGATAAAATGAATTTTGATAAATTGAACAACTTTCAAATTTTTGAAGACTTAACTGAAAGCGATATAAATAAATTTATTAAAGTAATTGAGAAGATTAAGTTCGATGTAGGTGAAAAACTAATAACAGAAGGAGATAAAGGCGATTGTATATANCTTCTTTTAGATGGAGAAGTAGAGGTAAATCAAGCGCTTACACTCTCCATGAACAAAGGTGAATTTGACAAAAGAGAAAAAGCGATAATTAATCTTAAAAGTGACTCTTTTCCCCAATTTGGAGAGATGTCCATTTTTAATGATGGAGATCTTAGAACTGCAAATGTCCGATCATTAAAAAAATGCACGGTTGCACGGTTAAATAAGACAGATTTCTTTAATATTTGTGAGAAAAATTCTGACATTGGCTATAAGGTCATGCGAAATCTAGGCAGGATAGTTTCAGCCAACTTAGCAAAGTCGAATCAAAATGTTTTAAAGTTAACTACAGCATTTAGCCTTATGCTAGATAGATAATTTCTATTATTTTATAGATAAAAATTATGAAAGTCGAATTTGAAAAATCATACGATTGGGCTCAATTAGAAGACCAATGGTATACTAGATGGTTGAAAAAAGACTACTTCACTGCGGACGAAAATTCTTCTAAAGAATCATTTTCTATAGTGATTCCCCCTCCAAATATCACAGGCAAATTGACCATGGGTCATGTACTAAACAATACAATTCAAGATGTCTTGATACGAAAAGCGAGAATGGAAGGCAAGAACACTTGCTGGATACCTGGAATAGATCATGCCTCAATAGCGACAGAGACCAAGGTTGTGAAAATGTTAGAAGAAAGAGGCATAGAAAAAAAACAATTAAGTAGAGAAGAATTTCTTGATCATGCATGGAAATGGAAANAAAAATATGGTGGAATTATTATAGATCAATTAAAAAAACTTGGCTGTTCCTGCGATTGGAAAAGGCAAAAGTTCACCATGGATGATGATTATTCGAGATCAGTTATAAAAGCATTTGTCCATCTTTATAACAAAGGTTTCATCTATAAAGGTCACAGGCTTGTAAACTGGTGCCCTTCGTCGCGATCTGCCATAAGTGATGAGGAAGTGATTCACAAAGAAATTTCTGGAAAGCTATGGTATTTTAAATATCCTATCGAAAAAGATAAATCCTTCCTCGTTGTTGCAACGACTCGACCAGAGACATTGCTTGGCGATACAGCAATAGCTGTTAACCCCGAAGACGAAAGATATGCACATTTAGTTGGAAGCTATGCGAATATTCCTATTGTTGATAGAAGAGTACCTATCATTGCTGATGAGCATGTTGATCCAAAATTTGGAACAGGTTGTGTGAAGGTCACTCCAGCTCACGATCCCAATGATTTTGAAATTGGAAAAAGACATGGTCTCAAATTTATCAACATTATGAATGATGATGCTTCGCTAAATGAAAATGTTCCACAGGATTTTCAAGGACTATCAAGAGAGGAATCAAGAAAAGAAGTTATCAAAAGAATGAACTTAGAAAATCTTTTAGAAAAAACTGAAGACCATATTAACAACATTGGTTTTTCTGAAAGGGGAAATGTTCCAATAGAATTTTATATGTCAGAACAATGGTATATGAAAATGAATAAGCTCGTTAAACCTGCTTTGGATGCTGTCAATGATGGAAAAATAAAATTCTATCCAAATCATTGGGTAAAGACATACAATCATTGGATGGAGAATATTAATGACTGGTGTATTAGTCGTCAATTAACATGGGGTCATCAAATTCCTGTTTGGTATCATAAAGACGATGTATCCAAATTGCATGTCTCAGAAAACGGGCCTGATGATAAAGAAAATTGGGTTCGAGATAAAGATGTTTTGGATACATGGGCGTCTTCATGGCTTTGGCCATTTGCCGTTCATAATTGGACAGAAAAAGACACTTCTATAAAGAAATATTATCCTACAAACACCTTGGTAACAGGGCCGGATATTATTTTTTTCTGGGTAGCTAGAATGATCATGTCAGGCTATGAATTTTTGGGAAAGGAGCCGTTCAAAAATGTATATTTTACATCTATCTTAAGAGATACTGATGGAAAAAAATTCAGCAAGTCATTAGGTAATTCACCTGATCCAATAACATTATTCAAAGAGTTTGGTACAGATGCAGTTCGTTTTGGAACTTTATTAATGGCTCCACAAGGATTGGATGTTCTTTTTTCAAAAGATAGACTTGAAGTTGGAAAGAATTTCATGAACAAGCTATGGAATGCTGCGAGATTTACTTTTATGAATTTGATAGATGGCATTCCTCCTGAAGTTAATCTACATAATGAGAATTTAGATATATCAGATAAATGGATCATAAGCAGGTTTGAAGAAACCGCTTTTAACGTTAATAGAGAGTTAAGTAATTATCGTTTTAATGAGGCAGCTAAAGCTATTTATGAATTTACATGGAATGATTATTGCGATTGGTACGTTGAAATAGCCAAGATTCGTCTATATGGAGATGATCCAAAAAAGGCAGATCTCGCTAGAGCCGTTTTGATACATGTTCTAAAAGGAGTTTTAACCTTGCTGCATCCATACTCGCCTTTCATTACAGAAGAGCTGTGGTCATATTTTAAAACTAAGAATGATAAGGATCTTATAATATCTCCATGGATAAATGGAAAAGTCTCAAAAAATGAGCAAGTTTTTGATTCGATGGACTTATTGCAACAAATAGTTACATCTATTCGTGCGATCAGGAGTCAATTAAATATTCCACCCAAGAAGAGAGCAACAGTTTTTATCGCAAACTCAGAATCATTTAAAGAAAAGATTCTTTCTTTTGATGAAGAGATTAAAACGCTTACTGGAGTAAATCTTATTTCTTTTATAACCAATGATGAAAAACCCTCTAAATCTGCAACTGCAGTTATAAAAAATATGGAGTTATTTATTCCACTAGAAGGTTTAATAGATATTGATTTAGAAATTAATAGACTTTCCAAAAGGATTGACAAATTAAAAAAGCATATATTAGGAAGTGAGAAAAAGCTCTCCAATAAAAATTTTGTAGCTAATGCACCAGAAAATGTTATTGCNCATGAAAAAGAAAAAATGGTTCAATTAAATCTAGAAAAGGAATTGTTGAAGAAAAATTTAAAAATGATCTCATGAAATACATTCTATCTATATTTATCTTTTTACAATTCAACAATGCTTGTTACGCGCAAACATCAATTACTATATACAAAGATGATAGAGCATTAATAAAACAAAAAATCCTCTGGGAATTAGAAGAAGAAAGTAATGTNATCAGCTGGGATTCTCTACCATCAGGTTTAATTNATGGATCAGCTTTTTTGAATTTAAAAAATGCTAGAATCTTGACCCAAAGATTAAATAATAATACATTTCGTTTTCGTGAAAATTTAAAAAATAAGATTGGCNAAAACATTGAAATCAAATTAGTTAATGAAAGAGAAATTTCTGGCGTCCTGGTAGAATTTGATAATTCAATATTATCAGTTCAAAGAAGAGGAAGCATTTTATCATTTAATTTTGACAGAGTAGATTATGTAAGCGTTTATGATGAGGAAATTCCAAAAACTCTCAAGCCTACACTAACTTGGAGCATAGCCCCTAAGGACAATCTAGAAAAAATAGTAAATGGAAATTTAATTTATCTATCCAAGGGTTTTAAATGGAAAACAATCTATAAATTGATAATCAACAGAATGCAAAATAGTGCTGATTTNATTATTGAAGCCGATATTTTTAATAATACCAACATGGATTTTTCAGAAGTCAACTTAAAGTTAATTGAAGGAAATTTAAATACGAAGGTAAACAGTACTAGTTTTGTTGGCCCCTATAGACAATCGCGAATGAGCCAAAATACTTTCCAGCAAAATCAATTTGGTGACTACTATATTTATAACTTAAATCAGAAAATAAACTTAAAAATCAAGGAGAGTATTTTAGCTCGACTCTATCCTCCAAAGAATGTTTCATTCAAGAAAACNTACTTATTTGAAAACAATGAGAAGAATCAAAGGNAAGAACCTTTGANAGTTGAATATACGATACCTAATATAGAGGAAAATAATCTCGGGATACCTCTTCCCGAGGGTAACATTCAAATTTACCAATATCTAAATGAGCAAGATATTGAATTTATTGGAGAGGATCATCTTTCCCAGGTAACTAAAGGTGAAGATGCTACGATCACTTCAGGCAGGGCTTTTGATGTTATTGGAAAAAGAAGCATTATAAATTTCGATCGACAACAAAAAAGCGAGGAAGCCTCTATTATGATCGAAATAAATAATACTTTATCAAATCAAATCAATGTTCGTTTAGTTGAAGAAATTAAAGGTGACTGGGTGATTAGAAAAGCCTCTTCTAATTATCAAAAGAAAGATGCAACTACTATTCACTTTTCAATTTCGGTCCCTGCAAATCGGTCAAAAACTGTTTCCTATACATATCGTAAGGAGTTATAGCGCTTGCAAGAAAGAGTGCTATCTCTTTCAACACCACTCACTGCATTAAGAGGCGTAGGTCCAAAAAAAGCAGAAGCTCTATCTTTAGACGGTTTAAATACTATTGATCAATTATTGCATTATTATCCTAGAAAATATNTTGACAGAACAACCTTAACAGTGCTTTCAAAGCTTAGCAGTGGGCAAAATGTAAATGTAATTGGCGTTATTCAAAGTTTAAAAATGAGAAAAGGAAAATTTAAATATTTTTTAGAATCAATTATTTATGATGGTTATGGGTATTTAACACTCCGCTGGTTCAATGGAGCAAAATATATTAAAAAAGCTTTGAAAATAGGGGACAAATTAGCTGTTAGCGGCAAGGTAGAATTTTATAATGGCTATCAAATCATACATCCAGATTTTGAAAAATTAAAGGAAGATGAGGACCCAATCAATACTGGTTCTATCATCCCAATTTACCCTCTTACATCTAATTTAAAAAATAACGGAATAGATAGTAGATTTTTAAGAAAAATAATAAAGACTATAAAAAAATCTTCGATCTCTATTAATGATCATTTTGAAAAAAACTTTTTACTAAAAGTAAACCTAGCTGAATTAAAACAAGCAATTAATGATATTCACTTTGCAAAATCATTAATTGATTTAAACAAAGCTATAAAGCGTTTAAAATTTGATGAACATTTTTTTTTGCAATTATACTTAGCATTCAAAAATCAAAAAAATCTAAAAATAAAATCAAATCCTTTTTTTCAAAATTCAAAATTTGACAAAAAGATCATAGAAGCTCTAAGTTTTGAATTAACTAAAGCCCAAGATCGCGCACATACCCAAATTAAAAATAGCTTGACCTCCTCAAGCCCAATGAATTGTTTATTACAAGGAGATGTGGGATCAGGTAAGACCATTGTCAGTATTTTAGCCTCATCAGTTGTTGTTGAAAATAATTTTCAAGTTGCCATCATGGCTCCAACTGAAATTTTAGCAAGACAACATTTAAAGTCTTATAAAAAAGAATTTGATCGTTTGCAGATTATATGCGCCCTCTTAACGGGCGGAATGGCTAAGAAGGAGAGAGATAAGATCATAGATAGTCTCAATAATGGGAAAATTGATTTAATTATAGGGACTCATGCTTTAATTCAAAACGATGTAAAATTTAAAAAGTTAGGTTTGGTAATAATTGACGAGCAGCATCGTTTTGGCGTTAATCAAAGACGTAAATTAGTTGAAAAAGGAAACAACCCCCACTTTTTAGCTATGACAGCTACGCCAATTCCAAGGACATTGGCTATTACTCTATATGGCGATATGGATCTTTGTATCATCGACGAGATGCCTAAAAATCGAAAACCTGTANTAACAAAAGTAATCGATGAGAATCGTCTAAAAAAAGTATATGATTTTATGGCAAAGGAAGTGNCATCAGGAAGGCAGTGCATGATAGTTTATCCATTAGTTGAGGAAACTGAAAAATCTGATCTAATTGCTGCAACAGAAATGTATCAAGAGTTGAGCAAAAATGAATTTTCAAATCTTGAAGTAGGATTAATTCACGGTAAAATGGAAAAAACTGAAAAGGACTCAATAATGAATCAGTTCTCAGCTAACGAAATAAACATATTGATATCAACAACGGTAATTGAGGTTGGCATAGATGTTCCAAATTCAACAATTATGTTGATCGAGCATGCCGAAAGATTTGGTTTGACACAATTGCACCAACTTAGAGGTAGGGTTGGTAGAGGAAAAAATAAAAGCTTTTGTATATTGGTAAGAAGAAGCTTTTCTGAAAATGCCAAAAAAAGATTAAAAATAATGGAAGAAATAAATGATGGATTTGTAATTGCAGATGAAGATTTAAAAATAAGAGGACCCGGAGAATTTTTTGGTGTCCGTCAAAGTGGTTATTTAAGTTTTAAAATAGCTAATATGAAAACCGATGGTTCATTAATTCGAAAAGCTAGAAAATTAGCTAAAGAAATAATTAAGCATGATTCAAACTTAAAGGGTCGCAAAAATATTGAATTAAAAAATAAACTTTATAAGACATATAAACAGAATTTAAATGAAATAATTATATCGTAAATTATTAAACTAAAAGATTAAACTTTTGTCTTTTTTAAAAGAAACAATTTTTTAAAAAATCCGTTAAACTTAATGGAGAAATAATCAAAAATGAGCCAAAATCAACCAAAAAAAGAGGACCAGCTTTTTATTCACCTGGTCAATACTTTTGTTCAAAGTGCATGGATATCACTTGGAAAAGTAAAAAACCCTGTATCTGATAAAATTGAACGTAATGTAGAACAAGCAACCTATTACATTGACTTGCTAGATATGCTCCAGATCAAAATGAAAGGAAACTTGTCGGAATGGGAAGAGCAGTATATCATTCATAATCTGAGTGAACTAAAATTGAATTATATTGATGAAAAGAAAAAACCCTCCAATGATGAAGATTTAAAGAAGAAGAAAATTGATGATTCTACTAGCGCTTCTACAGATTCAAAAGAAAGAAAAAAATCTATCAAAAAAAACAAAAAGAGCGCTAATTGATTAATTCGAGTTATATATCATGGAACAAAATTGGTGCTGTGATATCACTTCTAGCATCGTTTTTAGTTTACCTTGCTACAATGGCTGACACTGTTCCATATTGGGACTCTGGGGAATTCATAGCATCATCTTACATTCTAGGAGTTCCTCATCCTCCTGGAAGCCCCCTTTACTTGCTATTAGGAAGAATTTTTTCTATGCTTCCATTTAATTCAGATATTGCATTTAGAGTTAACTTGATCTCACCGATTGTTAGCGCTCTAGCAGTCATGTTTTTGTATTTATCTACTGTAAAGCTTATCAATCGCTTTCGGGGAAAAATTAAAACTCAATTAGATGCAATTATAGTTTTTTCTTCATCTTTAATAGGATCATTAACATTTGCATTTACTGATTCCCATTGGTTTAATGCTGTTGAGGCAGAGGTCTATGGCTTCTCTACATTTTTTACTGCTATAGTAGTATGGCTCATATTGCTTTGGTCCGAAAAAGCTGATGAAGATGGCAATGAAAGGTACATTTTAATAATAGCCTATATGATTGGCCTGGCTACCGGGGTTCATCTTTTAAATTTGTTGGCACTTCCTTTCATTGCTTTAATTATTTTTTTTAGAAATTTTGATTTTAGTTACAAAGGCTTTTTTGTAACAGTTATATTAACTGGCATTGTTTATTTTGTAATCAATTCAGGGATAATAAATGGCGTTCCAAAACTTGTGAGGTCGATTGGATTATACCCATTTGTTTTTGTAGTATTTTTACTTTTGGGATTAATGATTGCTTCAATCATTTATAAAAAATATCAAGTTTCATATATTCTAACTGCAACTGTTTTGGTTCTTGTAGGATATTCAAGCTATGCAAGTATATTTGTTCGATCTCAGCAGCAACCTGCAATCAATGAGAATGACCCATCAAATGTTACTCGGGCAATTGCTTACATGGAGCGTGAACAGTATGGACAAATGTTTCAGCTCCCTAGGCGTTTTAGAGGATTACCACCAAAACATGAAGTGGTTGGCAGACCAGCTAATAATGGCGAATACTCTTCTAGGCAAGAAAGAAAATATAAGACCTATCGGATGGATAAACAGTGGGATTATTTTTTGTCATATCAAATCAAAAAAATGTATTGGCGTTATTTTTTATGGCAATTTGCTGGTAGAGGTGCGAGTACGGATGATTACGTAACATCATACGGCGCAAATTCCAACCAAGATGGAGTTTATTGGTTTCAATTTGGTCTACCATTAGCATTTTTATTGGGATTATGGGGGCTCTTTTATCATTTTCAAAGAGATAAAGAATCTGCTTTTTCTGTTCTCAGTCTTTTTCTGATGACTGGCCTTGCTATTATTATTTTTGTGAACCAAAATGATCCTCAGCCACGGGAACGAGATTATTCGTATGTGGGTAGTTTCTTTGCTTTTTCAATTTGGATAGGCATCGCATTATCATCTATTGGAGATTACGTGCGAAAGTTTTTTCAAGGTAAGCTCAATTCAAAATATGCTGTTGTAGCTACATTTATTTTTTTACTGATGGCTATGCCTGGAATGATGTTGAAAGCAAACTATCATGAACATGATCGTTCAGATAATCGAATAGCTTGGGATTATAGTTATAATATTTTACAATCATGCGAACCTAATGCTATACTATTTACGAATGGAGATAATGATACTTTTCCACTATGGTATTTACAAGAAGTCGAAGGGATCAGAAGAGATGTTACCATAGCAAATCTTAGCCTTCTCAATACAGAGTGGTATATTCGTCAAATAAAGAAATTAAGGCCAGAAAGAATAAAAAAACTAGATGGTGAAAACAACGAAGGAATGTTCATTAGTATGGTAGATGAGGAGATCAAAGCTGTTGCTTCCGGGCTTAGAGAATGGAAATCAAGCAATGTTAAAGTTCCGGCTCCACTGACGAAACAAAATTCTGATGGATTCATACAGTGGAAAGTTGACCCTACTTATGCTGGGGTAGCATTGATGGTCAAAGATTTAATGATCTTAAGAATCATTTCTGACTCACAGTGGAAATATCCAATTTATTTTGCTGTCACCGTTCCAGGCTCAAATAGGTTAGGTCTCGAAGAATTTTTAGAAATGGAAGGTTTGGTATATAGATTAAGACCCTATAAAACTAATGCACGCAATCCAATTAACGAAGAAAGAATGTGGGCAAATCTAATGTCTGGCTATGGCTCTGAGATTTGGGAAAAAGATATTGAGGCAAAAGAGTGGAAATCTTTAGAGGGTGAAATTTGGTCCAAAGATTATAATCCTGGATATCTGTTTAGAAACTTAGGACGCGAGGATGTATACTATTTTCCATCTACCAATATACGATTACTTCAGAATCTGAGAAGTGCATATATGCAGTTAGCAGTCTTTCATTTTATGAAATTCAAAGAAAATGAGAATGGGGATAAACAGAAACTTGAATATCATCGTGAGAAGGCTCTAGCTGTGATGAATAAAATGCAAGATAATATCCCTGAAAAAACCATTAGATTTGATTCCAAAGATTTACATTATCAAGTTGCGCGCATATTTGGAGAACTAGGGAAAATTGACGAATTATTGAGAATAATGGATATTTTGATCCAAAGAGATGATCTGATGATTCGAGATCGTGTAGACTACGGACAGGTCTATATGACGCAACTTGACTCAGTAAATCTTGGCAAAGATATCTTTGAAAAACTATATCTAGAGTTTAAGGATATCGAAAGCGGCAAAAGGTTAGCCTCTCAACAAGAAATTGGTGAATGGCAAGAAAGTTTTACTCAGATAATTTCATCTTTAGTATATGCGTATAAGCAGCTCGATATGATCGATGATGCGAAAGGAGTTTTAAATGACTGGCTTGCAAAGAATCCAGATGACCCTGTTGCTAAAAAATTGCTTGAAGATTTGAACTAAACTTTATGCAAATATATTAACAAACTTCGGCATTACTTATGTTTGTTAATTGCTGGTAATTTAGTTTTAAAATGACTAAGTCAAAAGTTTCAATCATAATCCCCCATTATAACGGGATTGAAGTTCTATCTGAATGTCTTGATTCATTGTTTCAGTCAACNTATNCTAACATNGAAGTTATTGTTGTCGANAACGGTTCAAGCGATGATAGTGTNGATTGGCTTAAAATAAATNATTCTCAAGTTATTGTTATTGAGAATGATAAAAATTTGGGATATGCTGGAGGATGTAATGCTGGAGCATTAGTTGCTAGCGGTGAATATCTTTTGTTCTTGAATAATGATACTATTCATAGTCCTGATTTCGTTGAATTACTTGCAGATTTTTTAGATTTAAATTCTAAAGTAGCGGCTGTTCAGCCTAAAATCTTAAATTATTTTCACAAAGATCAATTTGATTATGCTGGAGGTGCAGGGGGCTGGTTAGATGTTCTAGGTTACCCTTTTGCACGCGGGCGGGTTTTNTTAGAGCGCGAGATAGATAGCGGACAATACGATAAGATCAGACCAATCTTTTGGGCTAGTGGCACAGCTATTATGGTTAGAAAAATNGTTTTTGATGCGGTAGATGGTTTTGATTCAGTTTTTTTTGCACACCAAGAAGAGATCGATCTCTGTTGGAAATTTCATCTACTTGAAAAAGAAGTTTGGTCAATTCCAAATGCTGTCGTTTTTCATAAAAATGCAGTTACATTGCCTATGTTCTCTAAAAGAAAACAATATCTCAATCACAGGAATTCTTTACTTATGGTTCTTACAAACTTTAGCTTGCCTTTAACGTTATATGTGGGGCCAATAAGATTTTCCTTAGAATTTGTAGCAATTCTTTATTCATTGATCTATTTAGATTTAAAACATTTTTTTGGAATAGTGCATGCATTGTTTTGGATATTTCTTCACCCGCATGTAATTTTTAGAAGAAGAAAACTAGTTAAAAAAATTCGCAGAATTGAAGATAAACGTATCTTGCGACATATGTATTGGGGCAGNATAGTTTTTGACTATTATTTAAGAAAAAAAACATTATCATCTGATATTATATCTGAGTAGCCTAACTATGGCCATAAAATCTGATCAAGAAAAGTTAATATTTTATTCTATGGAAGGAGAAAGCCTAAAGAAGCTTCATATATACGAAAGTGGAGTTTCAGCAGGGTTTCCATCTCCAGCGGATGATTATCTTGATGTGGATCTAAATTTGCATCGCTATCTTGTAAAACACCCAGCGGCAACCTTCTTTATCATTGCGAAAGGTCATTCAATGGAAAAAGCTGGTATCAGCGATAATGATTTGTTGGTAGTAGATAAATCNCTAGACCCAAAGAATAACGATATAGTGGTTGCAGCAGTCAATGGTGAATTTACCGTTAAGCGCTATATTAAAAAAAATAACCACATATGCCTCAGAGCTGAAGGATTATCTGATGATTATCCAGATATCAATATAACCGAATCCATTCAATTTGAAGTATGGGGCATCGTTACTCATACCATNCATAGCAACCGATGATTGCNTTAGCAGATTGTAACAATTTTTACGCTTCATGTGAGCGTGTTTTTAATCCAGCATTAGAAAATAAACCTATCGTAGTTTTATCAAATAATGATGGTTGTATCATTGCGAGAAGTAATGAAGCAAAATCTCTAGGAATCAAAATGGGAGAGCCAGTATTTAAAGCAAGGAAGATAATAGAGGATAACAATGTGAATGTATTCTCAACAAATTTTGCTCTTTATGGCGATATGTCAAATCGTGTAATGTCGATGCTTGCNGATGCTGCNCCTGAAATTGANATATATAGNATAGATGAAGCNTTTATTGATTTTNCAGGTATTAANAATCCTTNTGGTTTTGCANGTGAATTAAAAAATGATATTAGAAAATCAACAGGAATTCCAGTTTCAATTGGAATTGGCCCAACTAAGACACTGGCTAAAATTGCCAATCATGTTGCAAAGAAAAAAACAGACAGTGGNATATTTTGTTTAGATAGCCAAGTGAAAATTGGTCNGATACTAANAGAGATTNCAGTGTCTGANATATGGGGGATAGGTTCGCGATATTCTAANATGTTGTATGGACAAAATATTCGAACAGCGCATGATTTTATAAAATTAGACGAGCAATGGGTTTTAGAAAAAATGACCATTGTTGGTTTAAAAACCTTGCAAGAATTAAGGGAGCACAAACATTTTGAATTGGATACAAACCCGACCTGGAAAAAGAATATTTGCACCTCAAGGTCGTTTGGGGTAAAAGCTAAAAAACTTAAAGATCTTAAAGAAGCCATTACAAGTCATTCTGTTAGGTGCGCTGAAAAACTAAGGATGCAAAATGCTTGTGCGCGATACATAAGTGTTTTGATAAAGACAGATCCATTCAATGACAAGGAGAGGTATTATTACGGCTATAGATCTGTGAGTTTTAATTCTCCAACCAATGACACCATTCGCATAGTCCAGGCTGCGAATGATCTGCTTAAGTGTATATACAAGCAAGGTTTGACATACAAAAAAGCAGGGGTGATTGTTGGAGATATTGTTCCACAAGACAGAGTGCAAATAGATCTCTTTGAAAATTTAGAAAATAATTTAGAAATAAATAGTCTTCATAAGGCGGTAGATAAAATCAATCGATCGCTGGGAAGAGACAAGGTCCAAATTTTAGGTCAAGGGCTTATATCTAAATGGGGAATAAAAAGAGAAAAATTGTCCCCTTGCTATACAACTAGATGGGAAGATATTTTAAAAGTTCGCTGTTAAATGACATTCAACGAAAAATGCTACGATCTAATATCACAAATTCCAGCAGGAAGCATTTCAACATACAAAGAAGTTGCTAAAGCTTTGAACACCAAAGCATACCGCGCAGTAGGAAGCGCAATGGCAAAGAATCCAAATCCAATTATTGTTCCTTGCCATAGAGTAATTAAAAGCAATGGAGATGTTGGACTTTTTTCATACAAAGAGGGAACCAAGACAAAAATTACCTTATTGCAAAAGGAAGGCATAGATATAGCAGGAGAGAAAGTAATAGGCTTTAAAAATAAATTATTTAGGTTTTCATCTAGAATTTGATTTGAATAGATAAATGTCTTTGTGGTTTGGATCCATAATAGCTAACTGTTCTAAGATCTTATTCTGACCAAGAATTTGAAGATTATTTGCAAGTTCTCGATGATGAGCATTTAAAAAGTACAGAGTGCGTCCAGTAGGAAATTGACGGAANACTTTTTNAAGACCATTCATCATGATTGAATATTCTTCAAGAGCTTGGTCTGGTTTTCCNTTATTAAAAAGTTCTGTTGCAACATAGTATGCNAATCGAGCTTCNCGCAACCCCTTGTTGTCGTATATCTCTTTAAGAAGTTGNATTCTATTATTCCATCCTTTTGAAAAATCTGAAGAAACTCCTCTTAAGGCTANTTCCCTTGCTATATCAAAATTGTAGTTTCCACCAAAAAAATCATATGTATCAACATAATAAGCTATACTCAAATGAGCATAAAANGCCAAAAGACTTCCTAGNGGATTGAAGATCACTGGGTCAAAATATAAAGTGCCGCCACTATTATAGTTAAATTGNAGTGACTTATCGAAAAATCTGATGTCCGCACCATCGCTAATAAGAATTTGAGCATGAAAGGTTTCAAGTCCGCCCTTCTGTGATGAGTTTTGAAAGACCAATGAAATATTTAAAGCTACATTTAGATCTCTGTAATCATCATTCCATGCATTACTTGAGAAAAATCTAGAAATATCATTTTTTATTTGAGCAATTTTCTGNCTCTCAGAGCTCCTGAGCAATCTATCATCTACGGTAACGTTTATTTTTCCAAATTGTGCTAATGCTAGANTGATTGTAAAAAAGTATGATAAGACTATTCTCATAAAAAGAAGATAAGAGATTTTTATCTTAAAAAAAAAGTCTACATCAATTAACGAATTTTCATTTGATCTTTATTAATTTGGATAATGACTAATATCCAAAATCTATTAGATAAACAACCCTTTGTAAAGTCTCTTATGGTTAAGATAGGTGAAATTGCTAGCAAGCAAAATAAAAATGCTTATGCTGTTGGAGGTGCAGTCAGGGANGTTTTTATAGGTAAGGAATTAAAAGAAATTGATATTATGGTAATTGGAGATGGTATTGAATTTGCTCAANTAGTAGCTAAGCAAATGGGAATTCCTAAGATCGTTCCTTTCCATCGATTTTCAACTGCCCATATTCCATCAAGGCCAATACCTATTGAGATTGCAGCTGCAAGGCAAGAAACATATTCAAAAGACTCNAGAAAGCCCAATAAAGTCACCTATACAAATCTTGAAGGCGATTTATTAAGAAGGGATTTTACTGTTAATGCCATGGCAATGGACCTTTTGCCAGAAAATTTTGGAAATCTTTATGANCCCCAAAATGGTTTGAAGGANCTATTATCGAAACAATTGATNACCCCGATGGACCCAGATGAAACTTTTTCAGACGATCCAATTCGNATGATGAGAGCTGCATACTTTTCNTCAAAATTAAACTTAAAGATTGANAATGATTGTTATGAATCCATGTCAAGGCAAGCAGAAAGAATCAAAATAGTTTCGCAAGAAAGGATAACAACCGAGTTTACAAANATCTTGTCAACCGCAAAGCCCTCTNTAGGAATTAAAATTCTTCAAGAANTAGGTTTGATGAAACATATTTTTCCGGAGATACACGTCATGTACGGGATGGAGCAAACGAAGGAATGGAAGCATAAAGATGTTTTCTTTCACACAATGGAAGTTGTTGATAATGCGGCAAAATTATCAAAAAAAATGAAATTACGTTTTGCGGCATTAGTGCATGATATTGCCAAGCCCCCGACTCGAAGAGTCGACCCAAAAAAAGGATACACGTTTCATGGGCATGATGCTGTTGGAGAAAGAATGCTGAACAAGGTTGCCAGGAGAATGAAACTATCCAATTCTCTTAAGGATTATTTGAAAAAATTGACATTACTTCATCTCAGACCTATTGCTTTAGCAAAAAAAATCATCACAGATTCAGCAGTGAGAAGAGTTATGGTAGCTGCAGGGGATGATCTTGATGATCTATTAACTTTGTGTAGAGCTGACATTACTACTAAGAATCCAAAAAAGGTTAGAAAGTATATGAAAAACTTTGAGCTTGTGGAAGAAAGAATGAGCGATGTGCATGAAAGAGATTCAATGAAAAAGTTTCAATCTCCCATAAGAGGCGATGAAATAATGAAGGTGTGCGGTTTAAATGAAGGCAAGATCGTTGGTTTAATAAAAACAGACATTGAAAATGCTATTTTAGATGGAAAAATCGATAATAACTACGATGCTGCAAATACCTATTTTATGAAGATTAAAGATTCTTATTTGGGTAAACCCTAGAAAAGAAATAAGTAATTTTGAGTTATTAATTTGTTAAATTCTTCCTTGCCTAAATAATCTTCATGAAACAATTCAAAAACTTTAAAGTTCAATAATTATGTTAGCTGCAATCATCAATGTAATTACTTCTCCAAAGGATGGTTTTGATTATATTTTAAAATCATTNAATTGGAGGCATGCTTTTGTACCTATCTTTATTCTTTGTTTGCTAAATATCTTTTCAGGCTTAGTAATGGAAGAAGAAGTAAAGGTTATGAATTTTGAAAGAGCAAGTGAATGGATAAATAATTCTGAAAGAATGACCGATGAACAAAAAGATCAAGCCATTAAAGGGATGGAAGATAGGATGAATGCAAACTCGAGCTTAATGGGTAGAGTTTTTATATCTGATTCTATTCCACCTACATTTGGATCTTTTCCTCAATGGCCTATTAGAATATTTTTTTGGTCTCTTTTCTCACTTTTCATTGGCAATCTTCTCCTCGGAGGAGGCATTTCTTTGAGTACTATTTTTACTATTTCATCCTTTGGATACCTTGCATCAGTTTTAGAGTATATTTTTAAAACAGGCTATCAATTCATCACAGGAGACTTGATGTTTTTCACAGGATTAGGTGTATTGAACATTGGTAACCAAGGAGGGTTTATTAATAGCTTTTTAACAGGAATAGATGTATTTGCCTTTTGGAGAGTCTATTTAATCGCTGTCGGGTTCAGTCTCGCTTATAAAAAACCATTTAATTTTGCTTTAGGTATCCTTAGTGGATTATGGCTATTTGGTTTGATATTCTTTTCAGCATTAGGAGCATTTTTTGCAAACATGTTCGCTTAAAAAGTGTAAAAAACTCCTTTTGCTCGTTTTAATCTCTCTCAATTTCACTGAAGCACAATCATTTAGCCTTGATGATGCTGTTAGGATTGCTTTAAAAAACAAAGAAGCCTTGAAAGCATCAGCGTTAGACCTTGCCACCTCAAAGCAAAATATAAAAGAGTCATACAGTTCTATTTTGCCTTCCATGCGATTAGCAAGCAGTTTAAGCGAGTCAAGATTTCCTAAACAACTTGGAGGGTTCAACCAAGCTTCCGGGGAAATAATTACTAGCGAAATAAATAGCATTAAAAGTTCATCCTCCAGCATTTCTCTAAGTCAAAATATTTATGATGGTGGAATTTGGTGGAATACTATTCGCCAAGCTAAAAACAGCTTCAGAATCTCTGAACAATTTGATCGTCAAATCAAGACCACCATCATTAACAATGTTCACATTGCATATTTTGATTATTTAAAGGCAGCTCAGCTTTTGGATGTTGCTCGCTCGAATCTTATGAGTTCCCAGCAGCAGTTAGCTTTGGTTCAAAGACAATTCGAGCTTGGTTCTGCCAAAAAAACAGATCTGTTAAAAGCGGAGGTCCGTTTTGGCCAATCAAGGATTGATGTTATCAACAATGATGCTGTTGTGCAAAACGCTTATAGAAATTTAAAAAATTCGATTGGACTAACAGATAGCGGTTCTGATTTTACAATACAAGATATCGATGCCCCTCTAGATATTGTTCCAGAATTTGATACAGGATTTGAGCTAGTTCAAAAGTTCAATCCAAGTGTTAAAGCCAAACAATATCAGATTTTAGGCGCCAAGCTAAATACAAAGATAACCAAAGGTTCTCGCTTGCCTCGTATCAGCGCTTCTGCAAGCATATCAGGCTCTGCAGAAAATTTATCCGATGCTTTCTCTAACACATACAATGATCAAAGCAGATCAAATGCAAACCTCTCTATCTCGCTTCCGATTTATTCAGGTAATAGTATATCAACAAGAATTCAAAAAGCTAAAATAGCCGTAAATAGACAGGAGTCTGAATATTTAACACAGCTGCAAGACCTGTCAGTTCAATTGCAAAGTTTTTTAGATCGTCTTAACAATTTCAAAGAGATCATTCCAATCAATGAAACAGTGCTGGAATCAGCTGAAGAAGATTTAAAGCTTTCTCAGGTACGATATGCACAAGGATCAACCACTTTACTTGAGGTCTTGAATGCTCAAGTTTCAGTTGTTCAGGCGAGATCATCTTTAGTGCGCTTGAAATACGATGCCTTTATTCAGCAAACAGCTTTAAAAGCCCTTTTGGGCACTCTAGATAATGAGAATGAAGAAAACTAGGAGTCATTGTGGCAAAAAAATCAAAAAGTAAAAAGAGAATATTTATCATTGGTGGCATTATAGCATTTTTGAGCGTTTTTGTTTTAGCCAATATATTTCGTGATGATGTTAAAGCTCTGAAAGTAGACACGGAATTGGTTTCACTGCGTACTGTTGTCCAGAAAGTTAACGCTAGCGGCACTATACAGCCTGAAACAGAAGTTAAAATAAGTGCCGAATCCACAGCATTCATTGATTCTATTACAGTTAAAGAAGGTGACAGAGTCTTTAAAGGACAACATCTCATATCGCTCGATAGAAAAAGAATTCTTTCAAATTATAATTCGGCTTCCTCATCCGTTAGATCTGCGCAAGCAAGATTAAAACAAGAGCTTGCTAGTAAAAAACGAGTTGAATCAATGTATGAACAAAACCTTGCTTCAGATCAAGAGCTTGAAGCTGTGCAAGCATCTTACGAGATTGCAAATAGCCAACTCGAGCAGGCGAAAGCTAACTTAGATTCAAGAAAAGATGAGCTCGATAAGGCAAGAATAATGTCACCACAAGATGGTATTGTAACAAGGATTTACAAAGAGGTTGGTGAGATGGCAGTAGGAGGAATGTTCCAAGCAGATAATCTAATGATCATTGCCGATCTCTCTAGGATGGAAGTTATTATTGATGTAAATGAAAATGATGTGGTTTCNGTATCCATTGGAGATACGACGGAAATTGAAATAGATGCATTTACTGATACATTATTCTATGGGGTAGTAAGTGAAATAGCTCATATGTCTGAAGTTGCTGGAATGGGCTCACAACAACAAGTAACCAACTTTCAAGTAAAAGTAAGAATGTTGAATGTGCCGAAAGGAACTCGGCCTGGGATGAGCGCTACTGCCGATATAATTACAGAAAAAAAAGAGAATATCCTATCCATTCCAATTCAAAGTTTAACAGCCCGAAAAGATTCTGATGAGATGGTTTTTTTAGTAAGTGATAAAATGTTAGCTAAAGATAGTGATGAAGGTAAACCTAGCGTCAAAAAAGTAAAAAAAGGAATGAAATTTGTTCATTCGACCCCAGTAAAGGTTGGCATATCAAGTGAAACACATTATGAAATAAAATCTGGAATTCTCGAAGGCGATAGGATTGTAACAGGCAGTTTTAAAGCAATCAGCAAAGATTTGGAGCATAACTCTGCGGTAGAGTTCTCCGATAAGACTAAAAAGAAAAATACCAAATAGGAATTAGATTTGCCTGGTCTTATTTCCCTCAAAAAAATAAAAAGACATTATGATGTTGGCGGCGAGAAGGTTCGCGCCTTAGATGGAGTTGACTTAACTATCAATCAAAATGAATATATTTCAATTATGGGTCCTTCTGGTTCTGGAAAATCAACTTTAATGAATATGATTGGATGTCTAGATACTCCAACAGAAGGCACCTATGAGTTTGAAGGTGAATTAGTTCATGAGATGGATGATGATCAGCTAGCATCTATTCGCAATAGGAAAATTGGTTTTGTCTTTCAAACGTTTAATTTGCTTCCAAAAGCAACTGCTCTTAGAAATGTAGAAGTTCCGCTTATCTATTCAAATATTTCGAAATCAAAGCGATTAAAAATGGCAAGTGATTCTTTAATATCTGTGGGATTAGATGATAGGCTTGATCACAAACCAAATGAGCTTTCAGGAGGTCAGAGGCAAAGAGTGGCAATTGCCCGTGCTTTAGTCAATAATCCTTCAATCATTTTAGCCGATGAGCCTACAGGCAATCTCGATTCAAAAAGTGGAATCGAGATTATGAAGATCTTACATGAATTATATACTAACGGAAATACTATTATTTTGGTAACGCATGAAGAGGATATTGCAATGCATGCCAAAAGAATTATCACCATCTTTGATGGTAAGATTAAAGAAGATAAGATTAATAAGAAAATGACTAAGGCTCTGTAATGCTTTCACTTTTATCTGAAAGTATAAAAATTGCAATTAGCTCTATTATTTCTAATAAAACAAGATCCTTGCTAACTGGATTAAGTATTATTATAGGAATTTCGACCGTCACTTTGATGGGGACATTGATTTCAGGGCTTGACAGAGGATTTGATAGAAGTATGGATTTTTTAGGAAAGGATGTTCTCTCAATAAGTCGCTGGGAGTGGTTTGGAAATCTGGAGTGGTGGGAGGTCAGAAATCGCCCTAGAATAAAGATAGACTATATTGATAAAATCAAGGAAAGATCAAAGTATGCTGAAGCGGTAGCGCCAGTTTTACAAAGAGGCGCAAGTTTATCTAAAGGTGATTTAGGTGCAAGATCTCAAATTTTTGGGACGACACCTGATTATTTAAAAACCACTAATTATGGTGTAGCTGAAGGAAGATTTTTTACAAAAGGTGAAGATAGGTCTGGTGCGAGAGTTGCGCTACTTGGTAGTGATGTTGCCGAAAATCTATTTCCAAATCAAGATCCAATTGGAAAATATTTTAAAATCGATGGAATTAGATTTAAAGCATTAGGCGTAATGGAAAAGCAGGGTAAATTTTTAGGATTATTTAGTTTTGACACACAAGTCATTATTCCATCAGGAACCTCGCAAAGACTATTTTCCAAAAGGGGATTTCTGCGTATCAGCGTTAAAGTTCCAGAAGATAAAATTTCAGAATCCAAGGATGAGATCTATGGTATCATGCGTCAAATAAGGGGATTAAAACCTAAAGAAAAAGACGATTTTGCAGTTAATCAAACAGAAGCGTTTGAAAGTACTTATAATCAGATAAAATTTGCAATTGGCGGTGTAGGAATATTTATAACAGTTCTATCTTTGGTTGTAGGTGGCATTGGGATAATGAATATCATGTTTGTTTCTGTCAAAGAGCGAACAAAAGAGATTGGGGTAAGAAAAGCCATTGGTGCAACGCGAAATATGATTTTAACACAATTTTTAATGGAAGCGATCATGATTTGTGTTATTGGTGGGGTAATTGGACTATCATTTGCTGCAGTACTCAGTTTGATCATAAATCAGTTTTTTCCTTCTACAATGCCAATTTGGCTTGCTATAACGTCTATATCTTTGAGTGTTTTTGTCGGTGTAATTGCAGGAGTAGTACCATCTTACAGGGCTGCAGGATTGGACCCTATTGACGCATTAAGATACGAGTAAAAACTTATGATCGGTAAAAGTCAAATCAAAAGCTTGCTAAGGGAAAGTATTCGTATGACCATGGACGCTATCAAAGAAAATAAGCTTCGATCTATATTGACACTATTGGGAATATCTGTTGGAATATTTTCAGTAATAAGTGTTATGACAGCAATTAAAACCTTAGAAAGCTCTATTGAAAGCGGTTTAAATGTTTTTGGAACAAATACTTTTATGATAGCCAAAGATCCTGCCATTCAATTTGGAAGAAATGAAAAATATAGAAATAGAAAGGTTATTAACCTTGATCAATATCTTGCTTTAAAGGATAGAGCAAGATTGCCAATATTAGTTAGTGCTGGCGCGAATACAAATGATGTCAGATTAGTAAGTTATAAAGATAAGAAAACTAAACAGACACCTGAAATTGGAGGCGGGGACGCAGGTACATTAAGAACTGTAAATACATACATTTCTGATGGTAGAAATATAACTGATGAAGATGTTCATTTATCGCGAAGTGTATGCGTTTTGGGAGCTGACGTAGTTGATGCGCTATTTCCTTTTGAAGACCCACTTGGAAAAGTGATTCAATTGCAAGGATTGGATTACACTGTAATTGGAATCACAGAAAGACAAGGACAGTCTTTTGGGCAGAGCCAAGATAATTATGTTTTTATACCCATTACTACTTTCTTGCAGCGATACGGTGGAAGCAAGACATCGTTGTCCATAAATGTAGAAGCAGAATCAGCTGAGAACTATGATGATACGTTAGATGAGGTCATAGGAATAATGAGAACTATTAGAAAGGTATCTCCAGGCATAGAAAATGACTTTGAAATAACTACCAATGATGAATTAATGGAAACATTTGGTTCTTTTACTGGGGGTGTTAAAATATTTGCTTTCTCAGTAAGCTTAATAGCTTTGCTTGTTGCTGGGATCGGTATTATGAACATAATGCTTGTATCGGTTACAGAAAGAATTAAAGAAATAGGAATAAGAAAAGCAATTGGCGCTACGAAAGGGCATATTTTAACACAATTCTTAACAGAAGCAGTTTTTCTTTGTATGATTGGCGGAATCATTGGAGTTATTTTTGGAATTGCAGCTGGAAACCTGATCTCTGTGGTGGCAAAAGTTCCGGCAGTTATTCCATTTGATTGGGCAATATATGGACTATTAAGTTGCACATTTATTGGAATTAGTTTTGGAAGTTACCCTGCCTGGCGTGCAGCAAACCTTGACCCAGTCGACTCGATGCGTTTTGAATAATGATCTCCCTCAAATATTTTAACACATGTTTTTTTTTTATTATACCAGAAAAATCAAACACATCTATTTTAAAAGCTTTAAAAGCAATTAAATGATAGCGCTTGGAGTCATACCGGCAAGACTGCACTCAACACGTTTCCCTAAAAAAATACTTTACAAAATTAATTCAAAACCAATGGTTGTACATGTTTATGAAAATGCACAAAAATCAAATAAATTGAATGATTTAGTGATTGCGATTGATTCGGAAGAAACTAAACAAGCCCTACAGGATTGGAATGTTAAAACTATTATGACCTCAAAGGATCACATTTGCGGAACTGACAGAGTCTATGAAGCATCAAAAGCTTATAATGCTGATATTATTATAAATATTCAAGCAGATGAGCCAGGTTTAGATTATAATCTATTGAATAGCCTTGTGTCTGAGTTTGAAAATAATAATATTGATATTGTGACTGCTGCTGGTAGAAATATGTCAAATGAAAAATTAAAAGATAAAAATATTGTAAAAGTGTTGCTAGATAAAAATGGTTATGCTCTAGATTTTTATAGAAATATAAGTGACATAACAAAAAAGTTTTATCATCATATGGGAATTTATGCATATGCAAAAAATTCTTTAGAAAAATTTGTTAAATTGCAATCAACATTAAGAGAAAAAGAATTGAAACTTGAACAATTAAGAGCAATTGATAATGCTATGAAAATAAAAGTACACTTAGTTGACATAGCTACGATTGGCATTGATATACCAGAAGATTTAAAAAATTTGAACTCGCAATTTTAATGGCAAAATTACCAGTAAAATATATTTTTGTTTTAGGGGGTGTCATTTCTGGACTAGGCAAAGGCATTGCCGCTGCTTCTATTGGCTATNTCTTAAAAAGTGCCGGACTAAGAGTAACTATACTCAAATTAGACCCCTACTTAAATGTTGATCCAGGCACAATGAATCCTTANCAGCACGGTGAAGTCTTTGTTTTGGATGACGGATCAGAAACAGACCTAGATCTTGGACATTATGAAAGGTTCATTGATGTTGATATGAAGAAAGAAAATAATGCTACTTCAGGTCAAATCTACAGTACTGTTCTANACCGCGAAAGAAAGGGCGATTATCTTGGNGCAACCATTCAAGTCATTCCACATATAACAAATGAGATCATCGCAAGGATCAAGCTAGTAAATAAACCCAAGAAATATGATGTAGTGATCTGTGAAGTTGGAGGTACAGTTGGAGACATTGAAAGCCAACCATTTATGGAAGCCATAAGGCAGCTATCGCTTGAAGTAGGTTATCACAACCATACAATCATGCANTTGACTTTACTGCCATANATNAAAGCAAGNGAAGAATTGAAAAGTAAGCCTACNCAACATTCAGTNATGAAGCTTAGAGANATTGGCTTGTCTCCTGANATGATNTTATGTCGAACTGATTANCCAATAACTAAAGAAATAAGAGAAAAAATTGGACTTTTTGGGAATGTTAACCCTAANCATGTAATAGAGGGTTCAGAAGTTAAAAGTATATATGAAGTACCTCTTACGCTTTATAATCAGGGCGCAGGTAAGATAATAATGGATAGATTAAACTTGCCAGGCAAAGTAGATGTGTCCTACTTAGAAAAATTCATANAAAAATTCAAAAAACCAAAGCATCGTGTTACCATAGCNATGTGTGGTAAATACACAGAGCTNCCAGATGCCTACAAAAGCGTTACAGAAGCTTTTATACACTCTGGCGTTGAAAATGATGCAAAAGTTGATGTTAAATGGATATCAACCGAAAAAATTAAAACTCAAAAAGATGCCTCATTTGCATTTGAAGATGTTGATGGTATTCTTCTTTTGCCTGGCTTCGGATCTAGAGGATCTGAAGGAAAGATATTGTCATGCNAATATGCAAGAGAAAATATGATACCCTTCCTAGGTATATGTTTGGGTTTGCAGTGCGCAGTAATTGAATTTGCCAGAAATGTTTGTGGTTTAAAAAATGCAAACAGTACAGAGTTTTCTAAAAAAACAAAAAAACCTGTTATTGATCTGATGGAATCACAAAAAGCAATTAAGGTTAAAGGCGGAACTATGAGGCTTGGCTCATATTCTTGCGATTTAGAGAAAGGTTCAANGGCTTTTGCAGCATACAGAAAGAAAAAAATATCTGAAAGACATCGTCACAGGTGGGAATTCAATAATAGATATAGAGATAGGTTAGAAAAACAAGGCTTAAAGATTTCTGGGATAAATAGAGATCTGAATCTAGTAGAAATAATTGAATTAAAGGATCATCCATGGTNTGTAGCCAGTCAATTTCACCCAGAATTGAAAAGCCGCGTAAGAAAAGCNCATCCTCTTTTTAGAGAGTTTATCAAAGCAGCNGTAAATTATGAAAAGAGGCTTTAGTTTTGATATTTAATTCAAATGAACCCTTGAGTAAGTATATTAAAGATAAATTCCCAATTATCGCTGGACCATGTGTTATTGAAAATAAAGATCACAGTTTGAAAATGTCTGAATCTATAAAATCAATAACTGATCGATTAGGGTTACCAGTTATTTTTAAAAGTTCCTTTGACAAGGCCAATAGAACATCTTTGAACTCATTTAGGGGACCAAACATTGAAGAAGGACTAGAGATATTATCTGAAGTAAAAGAGAAAAATANCATACCTGTTTTAACAGATATACATTGGCCTGAGCAATGCAAAATAGTTGCTGAAGTTGTCGATGTGTTGCAAATACCAGCTTTTTTGTGTAGACAGACTGATCTTTTGATAGCAGCTGGTGAAACCGGAAGAACTATTAACATAAAGAAAGGACAGTTTCTGTCTCCTGAAAAAATGGAACATGCTGTTGAAAAAATAAAAAGCACTGGCAATAATAATATTTTTTTAACTGAAAGAGGAACTTCATTTGGTTATGGACAAGTCTCTGATATGACCTCCATTCCTAAAATGCAAAAATTCGGCCATCCAGTTTTTTTTGATGCAACTCATTCAGCTCAAATTCCAGGGACGGATAAGACGACCGGAGGTCAAAGAGATATGATACCAACCCTTGCTCTTGCTGCTGTCGCGGCTGGTTGCAATGGCATTTTTATGGAAGTTCATGATAATCCTAACAGTTCAAAATCTGACGCCTCTACACAATGGCCAATTGATAAATTTGAAAGCCTATTAGAAAAATTAATTCGTGTCAATCAAGCAATTAAGTAGTTAAATGACTTTTCATCCAAAAAAAATTAAGTTAATAATTTCCGATGTAGATGGTGTGTTGACGGATGGCTCAATATACAAAGGGCCTGATGGTTTTGAATTAAAGAAGTTCTCAGTTTTAGATGGTACAGCTGTAGCCTTATTGAGACAAGCAAAAATACCGCTATGTCTGATATCAGGTAGAAGATCTGATCCAACATCAGAGCGCGCCAAAGAACTAAAGATAAAAGATGTTTATAATGGAGTGCTGAATAAAATCAAACCCTACGAAGAACTCAAAGAAAAGTACAAGGTAGATGATAGCGAAATAATGTACGTAGGAGATGATTTAATTGATATTCCCATAATGGAAAAAGTTGCTGCTCCAGTTGCAACAAACAATGCTTGTGAGCAATGTAAAGAAATAGCAATCTTTGTAACTGAGCGATCAGGTGGCAATGGAGCTTTCAGAGATGCAGTTGAGTGGATTTTGAACGAAAAAAATATTTTTAATGAAACTGTGATTGGCATAAGGGATTACGTTCAAAATAATTAAATGAAACGTTACATATTCTTACTTTTCTTTTTGTTTGCTTGCCAGTCAAATGAACTACAAAAATCAGGGCAGACACGACAGGGTCGTCCAGACGCTGAAAGTTGGGATGCGGTGATAACCTTGACAAACAAAGGTGCTAAACGAGGCGTAATAAGATCAGGCCATTTGGAGAAATACAACGAGAACGAATTTATTTTGCTAGATCAAAATATTGATGCAGATTTTTTTAACAAAGAGGAAGTGTTTACTACAAATTTAAAATCTCTTGTTGCTGAAATTAATGAAGAAGAAGACTTTTTAGTCGCAATTGGAAATGTAGTAGTTGTGACTGACAGTGGCGTTACATTATTCACGGATACTCTTTCATGGGATAATCAAAAAGAAAAAGTTTTTACTTCTGATAGTGTAATTTTCATCACGGAGAAAAAAGATACGCTATATGGAATTGGCTTTGAATCAGATATTGAATTAAATAATTGGAAAATTTTACAACCCACTGGTGTTTTTAATGAGCGATAATTTAACTAAAAATAATACCCTTTTATCTTCTAAAGGGCTCTTTAAACGCTATGGCAAGAGATGGGTGGTTAAAGACGTTGCTATCAAGGTAAATAAAGGCGAAGTAGTTGGTTTGCTTGGACCCAATGGAGCAGGTAAGACAACCACTTTTTACATGATTACAGGTATGATTAAACCTACAAAAGGAGATATTTTTTTAGATAAAACTTGCATTACAAATTGGGCGATGTATAAAAGAAGTAGGTCTGGAATTGGTTATCTTTCGCAAGAGCCTTCAATTTTTGGCAAACTTTCAGTGGAGGACAATTTAAGACTTGTTCTTGAAATGACTAGTCTTTCAAAAGATGATCAGAGAAATAAGATGGAAAAGTTGTTAGATGATTTATCCATACAGCATATTAGAAAGAATAAGGGTATGAATTTATCTGGGGGAGAAAGAAGGAGGGTTGAAATTTCTAGAACTTTAGCCATTGATCCAGATTTTATTCTTCTGGATGAGCCTTTTGCAGGTGTTGATCCAATTGCAGTGGAAGACATCCAATCTATAGTGCAATCATTAAAGGAAAAAAACATTGGCGTTTTGATTACAGATCACAATGTAAGAGAAACACTATCAATTACCGATAGATCTTATTTACTTTTTGATGGAAAAATTTTAAAATCGGGAACTTCTGATTTTTTAACGAATGATAAGGAAGTAAGAAAGCTATATTTAGGTGAAGGATTTTCTATGTAATGGCAAAATTGAAACAAAGTCAATCTCAAAAACAGGCATTATCTCCAAGTCAGGTACTTAGTGCCAGCATTCTACAGTTAAATATGACAAGTTTAGAGCAGAAGATTCTTGACGAGCTTGAGAAGAACCCAATCTTAGATCAAAACGAACCCGAAGTTGAAAACGATAGCCAGACTGAAGCTGATGAAAGTGTAGACTTCGATGAAGATCCTAATGAGTATGAGCCAGCAAATATTTATGAAAAATCTGAAGGAAAAGATTTTGATGGCGCTATTCCGCAGCGTTTAGATTTTATTGATGGATTGATAGTCCAGCTTGATGAACAGGGTTTTACAGATTGGGAAAGATCCATTGCTGAAGAAATTTTATGGAACTTGGATGACAGAGGATATTTGGCGATTGAACCAGTGTTAATCGGAGACAGATACGACTGTGACGAGGAAAAAGTTTTAAGAATTTTAAAAAAAGTTCAAAAACTAGATCCTCTTGGAATAGCTGCTTTAGATTTACAAAATTGTCTATTAATTCAAGCAAAGGGTGCTGATAAAAATGAATTAATATTGAAAATTTTATCTGACCACTTTCAAGATTTTGTTAATAATCGCTATGAGCAATTGCAAAAAAAACTCTCATTAAGCAAACAAGATCTATCCATTATATTAGAGCAAATTAAGAAACTAAACCCTAGGCCAGGTGAAGGAAAGCTTGATGCTAATGCAGAAGTTTTAATTCCTGATTTGATCCTGATTCAAACTAATGAATCATGGAAAATTGTTGTTAATGATTCTTGGATGCCAGAGCTATCTTTAAATGAAAACTATTCCAATATGTTAGATCAGACAGATGTTTCTACTGATACAAAAAAATATCTTAAAGAAAAATTTAATTCTGCAAATTGGTTTATAGAAGCTATTCAGCAAAGAAGAAAAACACTAGTATCGGTTATGAGTGCTATAATTAATCGTCAATACTTATTTTTTAAAGATGGCGCTGGAGAGCTTCAGCCCATGAAATTGCAAGATATAGCAAACGATATAAAGATGGATATTTCAACAATAAGCAGATCAACACGCGGTAAATATGTAGAAACTCCTTATGGTACTTTTGAGTTAAAATCATTCTTTAGTGAAGGATATAGGCTTGATAGCGGAGATACTATAAGTACCAAAACCATAAAACAATTGCTAAAAAGTTTAATTGACAATGAAGATAAAAATTCTCCATTGACTGATACTGAAATTGCAAAAAAGCTAAAGAATGAAGGATACCCTGTTGCTAGAAGAACAGTGGCGAAATACAGAGAGAATTTGCAATTTCCAATAGCAAAACTTAGGCGTGAATTAATTCATTAGAAAGGAATCAAGATGGCATATAAGAGAATCATTATTGGCGATCAAGAAGTAAAAATACCTACGTTCTCTATTGGCACATTACCTATTTTAGGAATATTGCTACTTATTTGGCTTGCAACAGGTGTATACACTGTGGGGCCAGATGAAGTAGGAGTTGTGCAAAGATTTGGAAAAGTTTCGGGGGTAACACAATCAGGTTTAAACTACCACCTTCCTTACCCTATAGAGAAAGTACAGACTCCTAAAGTTACTGAAGTTAAAAGAGTGGAGATTGGATTTAGAACCGTAGGTAAAAATCAATATCGAACTATTCAACAAGAAAGCTTAATGCTTACTGGAGATGAAAACATAGTCGATGCTGAAATGATTGTTCAATACAGGATCAAGGATCCTGCTGCTTATTTATTCAATTTTATCAATCCAGAACTCACTGTCAGACAAGCCTCTGAAGCTTCTCTTCGTACTATTATCGGAAAAAATAATATAGACGCAGCTTTGACATCAGGAAAATTTATGATTCAAGAAGAATCTAAAGAGTTGATTCAGAACATCCTCGATAAATATAATTCAGGTATTTTAATAGTAGCGGTTCAGTTGCAAGATGTAAGTCCCCCTGAGCAGGTTATAGCGGCCTTTAAAGATGTTGCATCTGCTAAAGAAGATAAAAATAGAATGATCAATCAAGCTGAGGGCTATAGAAATGATATCATTCCAAAAGCTAGAGGAGAGGCTCAGGCGATGATTCGAGAAGCTGAAGGATATAAAGAAGCTCGAATTGCAAGAGCAGAAGGTGATGTAGCAAAGTTTTCTGCAGTTTTAAAGGAATATAGGAAAGCTAAAGGAGTCACAGAGACCAGGTTATTTTTAGAAACAATCGAAGAAGTCCTTCAGAATAGAAAGAAGATAATTGTTCCTGATGGTGAAAGCGGAGGAAATCTAATAAACTTATTGAATTTGAATGCTAAGGAGGAAAAATAAAAATGAAAAATATTATACTTGCTCTGTTTGCTGTCTTGTCATTAATTGGATCGACATCTGTATTTATTGTTGATGAGAAAGAACAAGTTGTGGTGTTGCAATTAGGTAAACCAGTTAGAACAGTAACCAATCCAGGATTAAATATTAAAGCTCCATACCCATTTCAAGATAAGATTGTTTTTGATGATAGATTGTTGGAATATGATTCTCCCCCAGAAGAGATATTGAGCAAGGATAAAAAATCTTTGATTGTAGATAACTATGTAAGATGGAAAATTGTTGACGCACTTCAATTTCTTCGAACTGTGCAAGCAATTCCAACTGCATTGAGCAGGATGGATGACATTGTTTATTCAGAGCTTAGAAGAGAGCTTGGAACTCATGATATGGTTGATATAATTACGGAAAATAGAGAAACTATTATGGATGTTGTGACTGAGGCAAGCAACAAAGCTACTTTGGATTATGGCATTTCTGTTATTGATGTAAGAATAAGAAGAGTTGATCTTCCCGCAGAAAACGAAGAATCCATTTATGCTAGAATGGAAGCTGAAAGAAAAAGACAGGCAAACAAATTCAGATCTGAAGGTGAGGAGGAAGCTCAAAAAATTAGAGCGTCAACCGATAAAGACAAGACCATTATATTAGCAGATTCATACAAAGAATCAGAGAGGGTTAGAGGTGAAGGAGATGCGAGGGCTGTAGAGATTTATGCCAGATCTTATTCTGCAGATCCAAAATTTTATGAATTTGTAAGGACTTTAGATGCGTACAAAAAATTAATAGATGATAATACAACCTTGGTTCTACCATCTAATTCTAAAATCTTTGAATTATTAATGAAGAAATAGCTTCTTTGAAAAAAGATTTCATTCATATAAGCGATCTTTCCAAAGATGAAATAATGGAAACCATAAATCTTGCTTTACATGTAAAGAGCAAATTTTACAATCGTGAAGATTACCTTCCTTTCAAAGGATATACCTTAGCAATGATCTTTGCTAAACCTTCTGCAAGGACCAGAATTTCTTTCGAGACCGGGTTTAGCAGAATGGGTGGTAAGGCTATCTACCTTGGCCCTGATGATATAGGCATAGGAAAAAGAGAAGCTGTTAAAGATATTGCCCGCGTGATTTCAAATTACAATGATTTAATCATGGCTCGATTATTTCAACATGAGCACTTGTTAGAATTGGCAAAATATGCATCAGTACCTGTCATTAATGGTTTAACGGATTTCAATCATCCATGTCAGATAATGTGTGATGTTTTTACAATTTTTGAAAATAAGGGGCACTTGGATAACTTAAAAATTGTCTATGTAGGAGATGGTAACAATATTGTCAATTCTTGGTTAATTATGGCATCCATCTTGCCAATGCACTTTGTTTGTGTTTGTCCAAGTGGATATGAGCCTGATAATGAATTAATGAATAAAGTACGGTCATCCAAAATATCTACATTTGAATTAAGTCACAATCCTTTCGAAAGCGTGATTGGAGCTGATATAATATATACAGACGTTTGGGCTTCCATGGGGCAAAAAAATGAAGCTAAGTCAAGAGTAAAAACATTTCTAAAATACCAAGTCAATTCTGATATGTTGTCAAAAACAAATAAGAATACTTTATTTATGCACTGTTTGCCAGCGGAGAGAGGTAGGGAGACAACTGATAATGTAATGGAATCAAAAAACTCTATTGTATTTCAACAAGCTGAAAATAGAATGCATATACAAAATGCTATAATGTTAAAATTATTTAATAAAGGTTAATTGTAAGTGTTTAATCGAGACTTAAAAATTATTGCAGCTTCAATTTTAAGAACAGAAGCAAATGAACTATTGCAAGCTGCTGACAGAGCAAGTGAATCTATTGTGGATGCTGCTAAATTAATTGATAATCAGAATGGAAAAGTTATGATTTGCGGGTTGGGAAAATCTGGATTGATTGCACAAAAAATTGCAGCAACTTTTTGCAGCATAGGAAGAAAAGCTGTTTTTTTGCATGCTGTTGATGCCCTGCATGGAGATCTTGGAATTTTTGAAGCTGGGGACCCAACAATAGTTATTTCAAAAAGTGGGTCTACAGAAGAGATACTAAGACTTATCCCTATTCTTAAAGAATTCGAATCTCCTTTAATTGGGATTATAGGTAATATGAATTCTGTAATAATTAACGATTTAGATATTACATTAGATGCTTCTGTGGATAATGAAGCAGATCCTTTAGGTATTGTCCCAACATCCAGCACAACTTTGACCCTTTCAATTGGTGATGCTTTAGCTGGAGTGTTAATGAGCATTAAAGGATTTAATAAAAATGATTTTGCAAGGTATCATCCTTCTGGAAGCTTGGGAAAACGATTAATATTTACTGTTGAAAACATTATGCAGCATTTTAGTGATGTTGCAGTCGTTAATATAAAAGACAAATTGAGGAAAGTCGTAATCGCTATGACTGAAAAACCAAACGGAGCTGCCATTGTAAAATGTGAAAATGATGAATTTGGATTGATTACAGATGGAGATTTACGAAGATGTCTTGCTGCAGGGGAAGATATTGATCTTTTGGATGCTGAAAAAATTATGACCACAAATCCAGTTTCAATCACATCAAATTCATCCGTTGATAACGCTTTAAAACTTATGGAAGATAGAAGGTCTCAAATATCTGTCCTGCCAGTAGTAAGCGAAGAAAACGGTGAATGCTTAGGTCTTATAAGATTACATGACATTTATCAAACTAGATTATTATAAAAAATTATCTAGTTTTTTATTATTTAAATGATTCCCATTTCACTTCGTAAGTCCTATAGGCAACATCACTTTTTTCATCAAGAGTTAAAACTATTTTAAATTTTGTTGATGATCCTGGCTCCAAAGTTGCATCAGATTTAATACCTGAATAATA
>NHGT02000025.1 GCA_002170005.2 bacterium TMED144
TCGTCGGTTGACATGTAGTCCAGATCCCAATGTGATGATTGAGCTCCTTTTGAAAAAGTTCCGAGCCTAACTCTTTTTTCAGGTGGCCTAACAGTCTGGTTACCCTTTTTGTGAGGTGGGTCATATGGGCAATTTTGACAACCCAGTCCGCAACATATTCTTCTTTCAAGTAACTCATCAGCTGTCATGCTTGTTAGTTTTTTTTTCAAAAAACTAGCTCAACTTGACCTATTAACTTGTTTATAATTTTAGGTATACTAACTTTTAACTTAAAATAACCACCCTTACATAATGGCCAGGATATTTTATCAATGGAAGGGGTTATAAAATGAATACTGCTATTATTTTGCAGAGATTGAATTTGAGGATAGATAGAATCTTTCCAAAGTCCAACTTTTAGCCTGTTGGTAATAATACTATGATTGGAAAGTTCGGCAATTTCGTTTTGACTTATGTAAATTGGTTTAATATTAAATTTTTTAGAAGTATAATTCACTATTTGGGGTTGGACAAAATCCCAAATTCTCGCGATCCTGAAGGACGGATCGATTGGCGATTCCACAACAAAAATTTCTTTACAATTCATACTGTTGATCTGATGGATTGGAAAAAAATTATCGTGCAATAATATTGCATTTGCGCTTTTTTTTTTCATGATTTATATTTACTAAAGTCTTTGGTTCGTGAACCAATTCCTCTACAATTGGGTCAGGATATAGATTTAACTGAGTATTAGAAGGTCTATATTTTTTTGTGTATTTAAAAATGTTATCTGGTCTTGCTACATATGGTTTTTTTGATGTGTGCAAACCTGCTACCCATCTCCAGCTGAGTGTATTAGATGCTTCATCAGCATCGATCAGTTTTCTCAAAAACAAATCAGCACCTAATTGCCATGGAAGATTTAGTGTAAAAATCCATATACTAGCGTACCACATTCGAGCGTGATTATGAAGATATCCTGAGTCATTTAACTGAACAGTCCAATCATCAAAACATTCTATACCGGTTTTAGCAGAGACAGCATTTTCATAATCTAATTTATTCTTATGATCGTCTAACATTTTTAAATCGGAAATATAGCTGTTCCATATGCTGGATCTATTTTCTAAGTAGCCCCGGAAATAAATTCTCCAAAATATTTCTTCCAAAAATTTGTTGTTTTTGGAAGGTATACCAATATCATTTGCACATTGTATTATATCTTCTTCTGAAAGCAAGCCGGAAGATATAAATGATGAAAGTCTACTGGTTGTATTTTTTTCAATGTCGTAATTACGATTGCTAGCATATTGAGATCTTGCGTTCGGAATCCACTCAACTAATGCTTTGTAAGCATCTTCTCTACTGAGAATATGATCTAACATATTTCTTTCGTCGACTACCATGTTTTTCATATACTTCTTGAGAAAGTTTTCTAGTTTCTGGTAGTTTCTTTATATCAAAAATCTTTTTTCTAGCTAAAAGTCCTGATGTTTTTAATTCAACAATTGGAGCGGGATAATCAATGCCAATCATACAGCCGACCTTATTTTGTAAAGCTTCGCTCATAAGATGCGGCTGGGTAAGATAATCGATTGGCAAGTTCGCAAGCTCTGGGCACCATTTTTTTACAAATTTTCCATCTGGATCATGGTCAATTTGTTGCTTGATGGGATTATAAATTCTTATAGCGTTAATACCAGTAACACCTGATTGCATTTGGATTTGATTATAGTGTATACCAGGCTCGTAGTCTGTGAAAAGGGAAGCAAGATGTTTTGATGTTTTTTTCCAATCTAACCAAAGATTATAAGATGCAAATGAGATTAACATTGCTCTCATTCTGAAATTTATCCACCCCGTTTCTTTTAAATATCGCATACTTGCATCAACCATTGGAAAGCCTGTTTCCCCATTTTTCCATGCTTCAAACTTTTCATAATCAAAAACACTTTCTCTCATACCATCGAAAGTAGAAACGAGATTCTCGAATTCAATTGATGGTTGCATCTCAAGTTTTTGAATAAAGTGACAATGCCAATGCAATCTAGAGGTGAAGGTATTGAGAGATTTTAGAAAAACACTACTCCTGCTGGCTTGTCGTAATTCATTTTTTTTATCGTTAGTGTTTTGGTACACCTCTTTGATAGAAATATTGCCGAAAGTAAAATAAGTACTTAAGCGAGAACAGGATTTTTCTGCTGTTAATGGGCTTGACATGCGTGAGGCATAATTTTTACCTCTTTTTTCTAAAAATGTGTTAAGTAGTTCTTTTGCATAGATATGACCGCCAGGTTGGTGATTTTTCACTTTAGTAGTACCAAGACCGAAAGTTTTGGAAGGTAACAAGCCGGTGGTATTTGGCAATTTGAATTCTGTGCTAACATTTCCAGCAGTTAAGTAAGGCTGACTCATGACTTTGTGCCATTGACTTTGCCACAAATCTCTATTTTTTAAACCTCTTGCAACTCCGTTATTTTGAAATTCATTCCAATGAATACCTTTTTCTCTAAAAAAAGTGGCAATTTTTTTATCGCGTTCAAAAGATTTCCAATCTCCAGTTTCTTGGTGTGAATAAACGGCTTCTATGTTGCAATATTGTGATATTTCAGAGAAAACTGATTGAGCGTTGCCCCTAAAAATTTGTAAATGTGATCCAATTTTTCTCAATGACCAGTCTAACTCAATGAGCGAACCTTGCAAAAAATTAAAATGCCGGTCACTGTAAGGGTATTTCATCAATTCATCTTCGTAAATGTAGATGCAAGTAACATCGCCATTCTGAGACGCATGGTACAAGGGGGCATGATCAAATGTTCTTAAATCTTTTTTAAACCAAACTATAGATGTTGAATATTTCATATATTATTTGAGCGTTATGAGCGTTTTAATATACTATGAAATTTATTTATAGCCTACAACTAAATACACATCTCCATTATTTAAATTAATTTTATTCCACAACATATTTATTTCACCTTCAATAATCGGGGTATTTTTAGCGACAATTCCTCTTACAGCATTTTTAATTATTAAATCATTATCAACGTCAAAACCAAGCTCCTTAGCTATTGCGATACACTTATTGTCAAATCCATCTAGTGATGGAGCTATTTTCATCTGATAAGTACTAAAAAACCTTTTAAAAATTTTATAAACGACAGGGTTTTGAGTTCTTGAAAAAATGTAGTCAGAAGGAAAAAGATTAATCCTAAAATCTTGCAAATAAGGATAAATTTTTAGCTGTCTGATTGACTGTTTAAAAAAGGTTACTCTAAAAAAATTAACTTTTTTATTTTTTAACTCATAGAATATGTTTGTTGCATAACCCACTATTTCGTCTCTACCTTTTAAAATATGTATCCAACAATCGGCTGATGTACTGGCACCCAAGATATAATCTATACCAAAGTCATTTTCAGTAGAGTCTTGAAAAACAGTATGATGTTGGTTGATATAATACATTGCCTCATCAGATTGTTCATTTTCAATATTAGGCCATCTATTTTTAGGAAAAATAATTTCGAAAGATAATTTGAGATCAAGACTTTCTAAGTATTTAGATAATGACAAAGCTTGTTTTGTCCTCATCAATTTTCTTGTATCATAATTATTCATAAAATTTTAGAATTTTTTTAAAATTCTTAAATTGGAAAATAACTAACTGTATTGGACATTAGTATCATTATAAAAATTAAACACATTACTAAAGGACCTAGATAAATCTTTCCTGTCAGATTGAAAAATGCCCTTTGAAAAAAAGGTAAAAAAAACATGATAGGTACGATTGCAAATAAAAGATTAACATAAAGCCACCCTTCTTTCCAAAATACTGTACCGGTTATCCATAAGGAAAAATATTGAATAAACAATATGATCATTAAGCCTGATGCTGTTACTAAGCCCGAAAATGCCATACTTTTATATTTTTGAACGCCTTCTATTCTTAAACTGGAATTTACTCTAAGTGAATTTGATATGAAAAAAATCAAGAAAAAGGGAATATACATTGGTATCAAAGCCAATGTGATTGGACGAAAAGTCCTTACACCAACAAATAAAAATCTGTAATCAACATGAAAAATGTAGTAGATAATATTTAGCAATAAAAAATAAATTGTAAATATTAAAAAACTCAATATTAAGGTCTTAAAAATCTCACTGTTATTTATCTGAAGTCCCCAATTCTTTGGACTAACATTGCCATCTTTTCCAGCGAAAAGATAGCTTAAAAAAAATATTAAAAATCCTACAACCCCATTTAAGAAAGCCCACATCAAAACTGCATTATTCATTCTTTGAGGAAAAAACCATGTCTGATTTCTATTTTGAGCAGATGAAAAAATTACCTTAGATAGCTCTGATAACGGAATAAATGAAAAAGCAGCAATAAAAGTTCCTACAGCAATTGATGCCCAAAAAATATATTTACTCTTACCTTTTGGGAATGGAATTTTTTTTGGTACTTTATGAACCAGTTCATTAAAATACGGAAAATTTAATAAATGGGCTGTCAAAGGAATCAATAATAAAAAACTTGAGACAAGCGATATTAATGTAAATAATTCTTTCAAAAACCATACTTGATTTTTTGGTTCAATAGTATTTTTTATATTGAATACCTTTAAGAAAAAATTAATCTGATTTTCAATAGCTCCTTTATTATATGGTTGCAGAGGGTGAATAACATCCTCATTATGAACTGTAGTTAGTGTTCTATTATCAAGTGAGCCGTAATATTTTCCTATAACAATTGAATCAATTAATGATTCATTTCCTATTTGATGGTTAAGCAATCTTAAAGCTTCAGGTGCTTTTTTCATATTACCATTTTTCAACTCATTTTGCCATGCTCCCTCATCTCTGAGCGCGTAACTTATCCCTACATTAGATTTTACTTTATTAATATCTTTTTGATTAAAACCCATTCTTATCATTCCAGATATATATGCAGAATGCAACTTGCTTAGTGAAGAGTCTTTTATTGCTTGAGCTCCAAAATGTTGTGCTCCTCTCATTGCTGCAAGTCCTCCAGCGGAGTGACCTGAAGATGATATTTTAGACTTATCAATATAATTAAGATTGTTTGTGTTGTAAACGTAATCTACCAAGGCAAACATACCATAACCTTCCGTCGTTGCCGCTCTTCTACTATTGGATGAACTGGAACCGCCTTGGGCATATGGGTCGATAGTTATAACTACAATTCCTCTTCGAGATAGCTCTATAGCAATATTTGACAAAGTCTCTTTTGATCTTTGAAAGCCCGGAATATTTATAACCAATGGAGCAGGGCTTTTTTTTGTGGCAGAAATTGGTTTAAAGAGATCAGCAACAAGCCATTGGCCATTTTGAGTTGGAATTTTAATTCCAGTTACTTTAACTCTACCCCATGAAGATTGAATGCGGGAAGCAAAAAAACTTGACAAAAAGATTATTATTATTAAATATAAAATTTTTTTCATTTGAAATTATTTAATTTTAGCTATCAATAATTTTAATGGTTTTTTTGATATCCATAATATCTGTAAACATATTAGGAGAAATACGTAAAGCATTTAATGGATTTTCAAAAGGACGTAAATAAATATCATGCTTTTCATTCAATGTCTTTGAAACTATAGATGATGATTTTTTTTTAGCCTCTATTGTCATGATCATTGATGAAAGGCCTTTGTCTCTAGGCGAATGCCAGATTAAATCAGGGCTAGTATCAACTATTTTTTTTGTTTCTGACCATAAATAATTGTAATAATTATTTTTCTTTTTCAATCCTATTTTGTTTTGAAAACGAATTGCGTCTGCTAAAGCAACGACGGCAGGCCAAGCGCGAGTAGAATAATCTTCATATTTTTTTGCAGTATTATCTTTCATTGATAACGAGCTTTTATACCACATAGGTGGAATTTTTTTTCGCATTGTTTCGCTAATAAAAAACAATCCAGTCCCTTTAGGTGCCTGCAACCATTTGTGTGGAGACATGGAATAAGCATCTACTTTTGTATTGGATAAATCTAAAGGAATCATACCTAAGGATTGCGCACCATCAACAAATACATACTCTACACCCAACTTCTTAGCATTGATTGCAATTTTCTCAATAGGATGTTGCAAACCTACAATGTTATCAATGTGTGGAAAAATTAATACTTTCGTATTTTTTCTTATTTGAGAAGAGTACAAATCTACAATTTTGTCCTCGGTAATTTCCGGAACTAAATCCATTGGAAAATTAAATGATCTCACATTAAAATTTTTATTTTTAGAAAGACCTTTCCATGGCATTGAAGCACCTGCATGATTTAATGAGCTAAATAATACTTCATCTGTTTCTTTCAAAACTAACCCATGAGCTAGAATATTAAAACCTTCTGTGGTGTTGTGAGTGATTGCGATATCGTCTTTATTACATTTGAGAAGCTCAGCTGATAGTGTCCTAGCTAGATCGGTAATTTTTTTCCATGGGGCCCCCCAAACATATAGAGATGGATTTGATTCGCAAATTTTTAAATATTTTACATGCGCATTATGTACAGGTTGAGGGATTGTACCGATTGAAGCATGATTTAAATAAATGCCATCTTCTTTAATCATGTAAAATTTTGAAAGTTTTTTAGTATTTATTCTTTCAGTGTTAAGGTCTATTTCCTTAACAAATTCGAAATAACTTGGATCATTAAAAAGAATTGATCCTCCTAAAATTGAACTAAAACGATTTATAAATTTTCTTCTGCTATTATTCATTTTTAATACTTATCACTTCAATATTTATTTTATACTTACTTTATATTATAGTCCATCCATACCACTTAATTCAATATACAATATTAAGTATAGATAAAATTTGTAAAAATTAATTAATAAAAATGATGTATATTTTTCTCAATATATTTCATTAATCCAAATTATGAAAAACAAAAAATCTAAATTAAACCTAGCATTATTCATCTTATTCCTTTTTTCAATAATGAGTTGCGAATTAGAAAATTACAGCAAAAAATTACATCAAATTTTTTCAGATGCAGACAATTTCCATTTTAAAGAAAACCCTATTAGTGCTACCTACGCAGGTATATATAAATACAATAACAAAATGCCTTCTATTTCGAAAGAAAGTTTGGATAGGAGATTAAATTTTTGGAAAGGGATTATTTTACGTCTGAACAAAATAGAATTAAACAAACTTAGTAATGAAGATAAAATAAATTATTCTATTTTTCAAGATATGGTAAAAGGAAGAATAGATGCAATTTTATTTAAAGATTATCAAATGCCTATTAATGCTGATTCAGGTTTTCATACTGGGCTTTCAAGATTGCACAAAGCAATGTCGTTCAATACCGAATCCGATTATTTGAATTATATTAGCCGATTAGATCAATTTCCACGTTTTTTTGATGAACACATTAGTAACATGAAAGAGGGAATTGCAGAAAATAGAACTTTACCTCAAGTAGTACTCAACGGATATGAAGTTACAATAACTACTCATATTGTTGATGAAATCAAAGAAAGTGCATTTTTTACCCCTTTTACATCTTTTCCAAAAACTTTGAACAAAGAACAAAAAGAAAAACTGTTAGAACTAGGATCAGAGAGCATCAAAAAAAAAGTGATACCATCGTTTCAAAACTTTCTAGATTTTTTCTTAAAGGAATACTATCCAAACGCCAGGAAAACCCTTGGGGCATCAGAACTTCCCAATGGCAATCAGTTTTATCAATACAAGATTAAACAATTTACCACCTTGGACCTGAACGCAGATGAAATCCATAATATAGGATTAAGTGAAGTGAAAAGAATAAGAAAAGAAATGGATAAGATAATAGCTGATTTAGAGTTTGATGGCACATTTGAAATGTTTCTTGATTTTTTAAGAACGGACAAAAGGTTCTATGCAAAATCAGCTGAAGATCTTTTAAAAGAAGCATCTTTTATTGCAAAAAAAATGGATGCCAAACTTCCATCGCTATTTAAAAAATTACCTCGACTTCCATATGGCGTTGCGCCTGTTCCTGATGATCTTGCGCCTAAATATACTGGTGGCAGATACTCAGGTCCCGCAAAAGGTAGTAATGAAGCTGGTTACTATTGGGTAAATACATACAAACTTGAAGTTAGACCTCTTTATAATCTCGAAGCTTTAACACTGCATGAAGGGGTTCCAGGACACCATCTTCAAAATTCAATTGCAGCAGAAATTACTGGTCTGCCTGATTTTCGTAAAAGATTAGGTATTACCGTTTTTGGAGAAGGTTGGGGTCTTTACAGTGAATTTCTGGGACTAGAGGCAGGTTTTTATAAGGATCCGTACAGCAATTTTGGTAGACTAACCTATGAAATGTGGAGAGCATGTAGGTTGGTTGTTGATACCGGTATTCATGCAAAGAATTGGTCTAGGCAAAAAGTAATAGATTATCTATCTAGCAATACTGCCCTTCCAATTCATGAATGTACAACAGAGACCGATAGATATATTGCGTGGCCAGGACAAGCCCTGGCATATAAAATTGGTGAACTTAAAATTAAAGAATTAAGAAAATTCGCAAGCAAAGAGCTTGGTCAAAATTTTGATCTAAGAGAATTTCATGATACAATATTATGGAGCGGTGAGTTGCCATTGGATCTTTTAGAGCAAAATATAAAAAACTGGATCGAGGTTAAAAAAGGATCATGATAACAAAAAAAATATTTTTCATATTAATATTTGCGATAACATCTATACTATCGCAAACCTATTACCCAGACTTCGGAAAATGGAAAAGAAAAAAACCTAACCAAGTGGGCTTTAATCAAAAAAAAATTAACAAGGCGATTCAATATGCTATCAAGAGCGAAAGTGATGGCTCTAGAAATCTAACAGAATTCATCAAGGCTACACTTACCAAAGAACCTCATGGAGAGATTATCGGCCCTACTAGAGATCGTGGAGATATGACAGGACTGATTATTAAAAATGGATTTATAGTTTCAGAATGGGGAAATATAGATAGAGTTGATATGACCTTCAGCATATCAAAGACCTACCTCTCTACAGTTATAGGGGTAGCTTTGGATAAGGGCTTAATCCATGATGTTAATGATAAAGTTCAAATGTATGTACCAACTGAACATTTTGAAAGTGAGCATAATTCTAAAATAACATGGGATCATCTGTTGCGACAAACCAGTCATTGGAAAGGAACGCTATGGGATAAACCCGATTGGGCTGACCGTCCTCCAAAAAATGTTGCTTGGACTGAACTACAGAATCAACCAATGTACGAGCCGGGAAAAAATTGGAAATATAACGATGTTAGGGTAAATCTTTTGGCATTTAGCGGTCTTCAAGTTTGGCGTAAACCCCTACCGCAGGTTTTAAAAGAAAAAGTTATGGACCCAATTGGAGCATCTAGTACTTGGAGGTGGCATGGTTACGAAAATTCGTGGGTTTTACTTGACGGTCAAATGATGCAATCAGTCAGTGGTGGAGGTCATTGGGGAGGTGGAGTATGGATAAATGCGTTGGATCACGCGCGTTTTGGATATCTTTTTTTGCGAAACGGTAAGTGGAAAAACAAACAGATTATTTCTGAAGAATGGATCAAGATGGCTAGCACTCCAACCGATGTTCATCAAGGCTATGGTTATATGAATTGGTTTTTAAACTCTGATAAAGAGGGTAAAGCTAAATCAATTCCATCAGCTCCCAAAACAGCGGTAACATTTAGAGGAGCTGGCTCAAATATTATTTATATTGACTGGGAAAACGATATTGTTTGTGTTGTAAGATGGATAGATCGAACAAAATTCAACCAGTTCATCAAATTGATGTTAACTGCTTTAGACTAAATAAATCTAATGAGATTTTTAATTAAGATAGTCCCAGTTTATTTCTTTATTTTCATTTTAAGTTGCGAAAAAAATTTACCTTATGACATAATTTTTAAAAACGGTGTTATTGTTGATGGGCTTGGAAATGAACCATATGAAGCAGATATTGGAATTAAAGGAGATAAAATTGTTACACTTGAACAAGATATTTCAAGTGACTTATCAAAACAAGTAATAGATATTTCTAATCGTATTATTTCTCCGGGCTTTATAGACAATCATGCACATATTCAAACAAATATTCATGAGCATCCATTAGCTGAAAATTTCANACGTCAAGGGATAACGACAATTTTAGCTTCGCTACATAGCGGTGATCAACCGTGGCCCATTGATGAGTATGCAATGTCATTAGAAGTAGCCCCCAATATTGGTTTCTTTTGTGGTCACACATGGATAAGAAAACAAGCCCTAGGTATGGACAATAGGGATCCAAGCAATAAAGAGCTTGAGGAAATGAAAAACTACGTAAAAGAATCTATGAAGATGGGAGCAATAGGATTTACAACTGGATTATTATACGTGCCAGCAAATTTTGCAAAAATTGAAGAAGTAATTGAGCTAGCAAAAGTTGCTTCCAGCTTTGGTGGAATCTATGTGACTCATATGCGCAATGAAGCTACTGGATTACTTAATTCTGTAAGAGAAACAATCCAAATTAGTTCAGAAGCTAATATTCCCGCTCAAATTAATCATCACAAAGCAGTAGGTGTAACGCAATGGGGTTGGTCCAAAAAAAGTTTAGCCCTAATCGATTCTGCGCAATCAGAAGGTATTGACATTGTTCATGATCTATACCCCTATACTGCATCCAGTACCAGCTCCTCAGTTTTATTTCCTCAATGGTCTTTAGCCGGCGGGCCAGATGCTTTCAAAGATAGAATCAATGATCCCATAACAAGAGAAAAAATAGAAAACGAGATGATTGATATTTTCAAAAAGGAAAGGACTGGGGGGGATTTAAGTAGAATTCAATTTAGAATTTTACCNAGCAATNCTTNCTATAATGGAAAAAGATTATCAGACTATGCTGAAGATTTAGGNNTAGANAATAATTTANCCAATGGAATTAAATTGGTTATNGATNTGCANTTAAANGGNGGATTNTCTGCTATCTATCATGCCATGNATGAAGANGATGTAATNAGAATAATGCAACATCCANTAGCAATGATTGAAACTGATGGAGACCCNGTTAGNTANGGTGTTGGCTATCCNCATCCAAGAAGCTATGGTGCTTTTCCNAGAGTTTTAGCAAGNTATGTNAGAGATTTAGAAGTGATTACNCTCGTTGAAGCAATTAAAAAAATGACATCNATGGCTGCGGACCGNATNNGACATTTTGANCGNGGNAGAATTAAAGTTGGNACNTATGCAGANTTAGTTGTNTTCGATTTTGAAAACATTCAAGANAACGCTACATACACNGATCCNCACAGATATCCNACNGGCATTGATCATGTCATGATCAATGGNAAATTTGCGATAAAAGATGGGGCNCTNACTGGAGAAAGACCNGGCGAGTGGCTNAAGGGTNCCTTTTTAAGAAAATAAAAATTACTTATATATAATTAGTTAAATCTGCCAAGATTTCTTAATCGTTTTTTTGTATCAACTATTTCTGGAAGATCTTCATCAGCATTTGACCAAATTCGTAAGAAATCTTCAAAGCTTTCAATTGCATTAACCCTGTCCCCCAACCCTTCATATGCTAATCCCTTTAAATATGATTTCTTTGGCCAAAACGCATCAAAGATGGTTTGGCCACTCACATGGTTATTTGCTGCTCTGAAACGAAAAGTCTCTTTTAAAGCGCTTTGATAATCTCCCAATGCGATAAATGATTTTGCTCTCCAGTAATAGAATACATCAGACATAATACGTCTTACATCAGAATTTATAGAATAAAGATTTGCATTGTCTAGCGACTCAAAACCTTTAATAACTTTTTGATAGTTTTCATTTTTATAATCTAATAGCAAAGATAAGTATCTACCTTGATGGGTAAAATTCGAATTTGAAGTATTTTCAATTTCCTTGATTAATTTATTAAGCTCTTCAGATCTATCTAAATTAAGCAGAGAGAGACCGAGGGCTTGATAATATTGAAAAATACTACTTTCAGTTGTGTATAGATCTTTTTTGTCTATGATAAAATCGTATGCTTCTTGATGCTTTCCAATCATAGTCAAACCCGAATGTTTCAGATTTGAAAATTGAGCAACATTTGGGTTCTGAGATAGAGCTTGATCCAGTAATTCTAAACCTTCTTTTGCTCTACCAGCCCTTAATAATACTTCAGATTTAAACCATTTTGCTGGCACGAGCTCAGGGTCTCTTTTCAAAGCTTTGTCATACCATATAATTGCTTTGTCAAAGTCTCCGTATTTATAAAGATAAACATCGCCTATCTCATCGTGCGCGTGTGCATGACTGGGATTTAACATAATAGCAGTATTAAAACTTGAATAAGCCTTTTCATATTCTTCTGTCTGATTATAAAAAAACCCTAGAGCAAAGTGTGTTTCTGCTTCATTGGGTCCGAGCTGAACGGCTTTTTTTGCCGCTTGCTCAGCTTCTTCAACTGCCATTTTAGAAAAGTCTAGATCCATACCCTGCATAGATCTTTGACTCATTCTAACTCGCGAAATTCCTGCATATGGAAGAGCATAATTAGGATCAATTTTTATAGCTTCCCGATATAGATTTATTACTTCATCCCTCATAGTGTTTTGATAAGAATATGAAAGTTGCCGACCTTTGATGTAGAGATCGTAAGCTTCAACAGATTCTGTTTGCGAGGACGAAATCATCATAGATTCTTCATCTGATAGCTCAATTCTCAATGCATTGGCAATAGCATTTGCAACCTCATCTTGGACAGAGAAAATATCTTGAATATCCCTATCATATTTTTCAGCCCACAAGTTTTGATCGCTAGATGCCTTGATTAACTGGCCTGTTATTCTTACTCTATCACCAATCCTTCTTATGCTACCCTCTAAAATATTAGCAACACCTAATTCCTTCCCAATTTCCTTTAGAGATTTACTTGAGTTTTTATACTTCATTATTGTTGTTCTAGAAATAACTAATAGATCTTTTATTTTTGAAAGTTCTGTTAACAAATCTTCAGTCATTCCATCTGCAAAGTATTCATCATCTTCATTTTGGCTGAGATTTTCAAAAGGTAAAACAGCTATAGATTTTTCATTTATGGGCTCAATTACTTCAGTAGTTGATTGCCCAAACCATCCTATTAATATTCCTCCAACAATTCCACCAATAAGCATCCAATTTCTTTTATCATTTAGAAAAGGTGTATTTTTTGAAATTTCATTTTTCTTTTTTTCTTTACTTTTAACCGCATCGGTTTTTATAAACCCTTCAGGAGTTTTGTCAAATACCCAGCTAAAAATGACCGCAATTGGAAAGCCCAATAATATTATGATGACAACGAATTGTTGAGTCCATTGTGGAAAATTAAAAATTGGAAATAGGATCTCAACCAATTGAAATATGATAAACGCTACTACTGCATANGAAGCTGCAACTCTAAAAACTTTTCGTCTTTTTAATTCTTCAATTAAGCTCATNATGANAAAATAATCTTATTTTCTTTAAATTTTAATTTTTCTTTATTTACTAAAATATCTATCTCTTCTAATAACATATTAAACCTATCATTATTCCTTAACTTTTCAAATGCTAAGTCTTCAAGAAGCGTACGATCTCTCAAGCCGCTTTGAACAGATTTCTCTAAAAATTTTAACGCATTGTCAAAATCAGATTGGAGACATAATAAAGCAGAATATTGTAAAAAAATTGCTGCTGAGTTAGCTCCATCTAAAATTCTTGATTGCGTATATTTAATTCCATCGTTTAAAAGCTGTTTATATGAATTTTTTGATTGTGCAAGAGACTGAACATAATATTGAGCATTAGAAAAATTAGTTACACCCCTCATACTCCAATCTTTGCTTATCTCGCCAGATTCTTTTATAAGGATTAACGATTTACTAAAGTTTTTTTCATGATATGAGTAAAGTGCATTATAAAAATTAAGGATTTTGCTATCACCAATATTTTCTTGATATAGATTAATTATTTTCTTAGCATTTGAGAAATCATCACTTCTTAAGAACATTGTCAAAAAACGTCTATAGGAGCCAACAACATTTGGACTATTTTTTATTGTATTAAAAATATAATCATTAGATTTTTTTTCTTCACCAATTAATTTAAATATAGTGACCAGATTTGACATTTCATTAGAAGTGCTAATTGGATTAATTCTAATGGCTTTCTGTAAATATTTATATGAATCAAGCAACTGACCTCTTTGATTTAAAAATATTCCTTTATTGGCAACAGCTTGATAATAACCTGGATTAATTTCTAAAGCTTTATCATTATTTAATTCTGCTAAATCAATATTATTTGAAGCAAAGTAAACTAACCCTTTTGCCTTAAATGCTTCAGCTAGATTGGAATTTATTTTTAAAGCTATATTAGCAGCATTTAATGCTGAATCAAGCCATGCAACTTTAAAATCTGACCTAATTACTCTTTGAGCATAACTATCAGCTAATCCAGCATAAGATAGTGCATATGTCTTATCTAATTTTAAAGCTTCTTTAAACAATGAAATAGCTGATTCATTTGCTGAAGCAGTATACATACCATAATAATTTCTTGCGCGCTGATACAACATATACGCATCAATATTTTGAGTAGGGGCTTCATTAATTTGAGTTAAGGTATTATCTGATAGTTCAGCCTCTAATGCTTGCGCAATTTTCTCGGATACATCAGCTTGAATTAAAAATAGATCAGACATTTCTCTATCATATGAATCAGACCAAATATGTTTGTCTTGTCTTGCATCAATAAGCTGACCAACTATTCTCACTCTTTCCCCAAGCTTTCTCACACTTCCTTCTAAGATATATTTTACTCCTAGCTCATCTGAAATTTGTTTAATTTTTTTTGTGGTTCCTTTATAACCCATCACAGATGTTCTAGAGATGACTGTTAAATCCTTCACCTTTGCGAGATTCATAGTAATATCTTCAGTAATGCCATCGGAAAAAAATTGATCATCATCTGATTTGCTAAAATTATCAAACGGTAAAACAGCTATTGATTTATCATCTACTGAAGACTGAAAAATTCCACTACCATAAGAACCTAAAAGAAACGCTAAAACCAAACCTAAAAGCAAAAAAAGATTTTTGCTTTCAAGATAAAAAGGTTTGGATGCTGTTGTGTTTTCAGTACTCTTTTTTTCTTTACTTTTAACCGCATCGGTTTTTATAAACCCTTCAGGAGTTTTGTCAAATACCCAGCTAAAAATCAGTGCGATTGGAAATCCTAATATTATGATAATGACAACAAACTGTTGGGTCCATTGTGGAAAATTAAAGATGGGGAATAAGATCTCAACCAATTGAAATATGATAAACGCTACTACTGCATAGGAAGCTGCAACTCTAAAAACTTTTCGTCTTTTTAATTCTTCAATTAAGCTCATAATGAAAAATTAAGCATTATTGTTAAAACTTAGTATAAATCATTGATTTTTATATAATTATAGCAACTAGGCATTATCATGATATAATTATATATTAATTATATAAAATATATTAAATAAAACAATGGCTACTTTAAAAAAGACACTTGGTAGATTTGATGGAATTGCTTTGCTTGTAGGTATAACTATAGGTTCAGGAATTTTTGCCACACCCCAAATCATTGCAAAATATTTAAGTTCATTTTCTATAATAATTTTGTTGTGGATAGCGGTTTCTATTTTTGTTTATGTAGGTGCGCTTATATATGCAGAGCTTGGAAGTAGGTTTCCTGAAACGGGTGGTGAATATATTTATATTGAAAAGGCATTTGGTTCTTTTTGGGGATTTATTTTTGGCTGGACCCAACTCTTTATAATTCGAACCAGTGCAACGGCAGGTCTAAGCCTTGTAACTGCAAACTACTTGAGCTATTTCTTTCCAATGAACCAAATAGAAAAAACATTAGTAGCATTTTTAGTAATTCTTGTTTTCTGTTCAATCAATTATATAGGTGTAAAAAAAGCTAGCGCATATAACAAGCTGTCATCATCCACTAAAATTGGAGGATTGCTATTGTTTGCTGTTATAGGTCTATTAATTAATGGAAATGATTTTTCAAAATTAGGTGAAATCAAAACCGTACAAGCAAGTCTCGGACCCATTGGTAATACGATTGCAGCCTTGATGCTCATATTATTTTCATTTATTGGTTGGGATCGGGTAGGTTATGTTGCTGGTGAAATGAAAGATCCTCAAAAAGTTATCCCCCAGACCATGCTTTTTGGCATGCTCATTATCTCTGTCTTGTATCTTTCTTCTAATATCCTATATCATACTATTATTGGCCTGGAGCAAATGCGAGAAAGTACCATTGTTGCTTCAGATACAGCAGTGAAACTTTTTGGCCCAATTGGAGCAGCAATAATTTCATTAATGGTAATCATATCTGCAACGGGCAGTATCAATGGTACCATCATGTCAGCGAGTAGGGTCTATTATGCCATGGCAAAAGATAAACTTCTTTTTGCATGGCTTGATCATATCCATCCTAAATATCAAACACCAACTCACGCAATTATAGCTCACGGATTATGGGCTGCCGTATTAATAATTATAAGACAAAATTTTGAAACTATAGTTTCGGGGATGGTCTTTGCAGTTCTGATTTTTTACGGATTAACAACCATAGCATTTTTCAAATTTAGAAACGAAAATGTTGGCAAAGATAATGGCTACAAACTTTTTGGCTATCCTTGGATCCCCGCGATTTATCTATTCGGTATAGTTTTATTGGTAATGTTAAGAAGTTTTTATGAATTTGAGAGTTCAGTTAAAGATCTTTGCTTCATAATTTCTGGCATACCTATCTATTTTATCTTATACAAAAATCAACCTGCAAAATGAAGATTTTTCTGATTGTTTTAACTTGCCTATGGATACTTTTTTGGCAAATAGCTTGGATATATGATCAAACGCGTATGGGCAAAAGAGATAGTAAAAATATTATTTTTGCAATCTGCGGATGGATAGCAATAATACTGCTACTTAAGAATTAATTATTAGATTTTGCTGGGGTTGGAGTAGTGAATTTGACCCACCGATCTGACCCATCAGGGTACCTTCCCATAGATATATCTGTTTCTTGAACTCCGAACGTAACTGAATCAATCAACACTCTTTCAGCGTTGTATAAATAAACTCCCTCTCCATCAGCAGAAAGTTTCTCACCAATGTGTAGAGGGCCTTGATCCTGATCCTTATCAAACCATATAATCAAATATCCATTAGCAGGGACTATGGTAGAAAACTGATTCGATGAGGGTATTACATTCAAATTATCCTCAAGGTTGTCAGCAAGGTACATACCACTTATATCAATCGGATCAGATGAAGAATTATAAAGCTCTACCCAGTCATCATACTCACCTATCTCATCAGCATAAACAGAATTATTGCTCGCTAAAAATTCATTTATAAATAGGTATTTCTTTTCAATGCTTTCATCCTCACAATTTGTAAGGAAAAATAGTGTAAATAAAAATAAAGTATTTTTTAGTAGCAAATTTCTCATTAAAAAATTTAAAAATATTTAAGAAGTTTTGTCATTCATTTTTAGGATTAATTTAGTAATTACTTTATCATTGTTATAATCTGGTTTTAACAAGTAATCATTAATAGCTTTTTTTAAGTCTAAATTTGATAAATAGGGATTTATCATTTCTATAAAAGCGCTATTATCGTACCTGTTATTTTTTAAAATACTGAAAAGTAATGTTCTTATTAAGCTTCGTGTTCTCTCTTCTAAATTTTTGTCATCAATTGCTGAAGTATCNACACTAATAATTTTTGATATAATCTTTCTAAGATCATCTTCAATCTTTTCAAACAGATCATTTTTGTTTCTTCTCATTAAGTTATTAAAGATAATTCGGTATCAAAAACTTTGCTAAATCTTTAAAAGTTGGAAATGAAATAGCTTCATCAATTTTATCTCCAAAACCATATGTCAATTGATGAAATTTTACATTTGATTTATTTGCAGCGATCATGTCCCATTTTGTATCGCCTATGTATAATGGGTTTTGTAACCTGTTTCTATTTTTCACTATATCAATATTATCTGATTTAGATTTTTTCGTGTTACCCCAACATTCAAAATCTAAAAAGATATCATTAAGTTTATTTAAGTTTAAAAAAATTTCAATATAACCTTTATGACAGTTGCTAACGATATACATTTTATAATGTTGATTTAAAAGTTTTAAGCCCTTAATAACACCACTATATAATCTGCCGCCATTTTTTTTTATCATCAAATTATCTTCAATCATCGTCTCTTTGATTATAAGTGATTTTTTATTTTTATCTAAGGATCTAAAAATGGTTTTTACGCATTCATCATGCTGCATACCTGTTATTTTTTTAATATCACTTGTATCAATTTTTTTAAAATTAATATTATTCCTTTCTAAAACGTTATTCCAAGCAACGGTGATAGATTCTGAAGTATCCCAAAGGGTTCCATCAAGATCAAATATTAAAGAATCATGTTGTGTTTTCAAATTGCTTAAAAAATATAAATTTATTTAAAACGAATATAAAAAGAAGGNCCCAAAAGGAGCTTTTCTTTTTTTTGATTTAGATAAAAATTAATCACTAAAGCAAACGCATAGTCGAGGCAAAATCAATTTTTTTAAATGTAAATTTTTAAACTGTTAATAATTATATAACAGAAATTATATATTAAGAAAATTTATAGATGTTAATATATCACGNTTTTATTTTTTCAATAGCTATCATTATGTGATAATTTAATGTGAGAAATTGGTTTAGAAATATTTTAATCCTTTAAACTGTTAGAGCATATAAAATATTTGATAGTTTGATTTTTTTTTGAATATAACCTGTTAGTAATAATNTTACAATAAAATCGTGACCCTAAAGAAAAAAATATTATTCGTTTGNACAGGCAATTCGTGCAGATCTCAAATTGCNCANGGTCTATTGAACAANATNGCNGGTGATAGATTTGANGTATTNAGTGCAGGNCTATCACCAAACAAAGTTCACCCCATGGCTATTGAAGTAATGAAAGA
>NHGT02000026.1 GCA_002170005.2 bacterium TMED144
GCGTTGACAGCATTGATCGGAACAAATCCAATCCCAATAGCAGATATTGTACGATCGGAATAATTGATACTTCCTTTATCCATTTGATTCACAACACCTTGCGATGATGCAAAAGTCAAGGCAATGATTCCTGCGATAATATAATTTTTCATAAAATTCCTCATTATTCTACCACCTCAGCAGTAATACGGTTACCGCTGAGCCCGGTTACTTTTATATTTAAACCATCTGGCGTTGTTCTTGCTAAGCCCATTGCAAGGTCCTGAGATTTACCTTCAAATTCAATTTCATATTCTGCGACTCCATCATTTAAACTTTTTGCGTAGGCATTTCTGATCCCAGATACAGTCTGAGCTTTTAGGAATGATTCAAACGTAGTGTAGGACATAAAGTCTGCTTTTTTCAAAACAACAAAAATCTTAGTGAAATTTGACTGCTGGGTGCTCCATTTGGTGATCAATTGTGATATAATACTATTTCCCATTTCTTCAGCAGCTTGGTTCGCTGCAAGCGTTCCAGCTGTTGATTCAGAAATATGTGGCTTCTTGCCTCTAGCAGCGGGGACAACAGCAAGGATCTCACCAGTATCTGTGCGAACAATCTTTGCGTTAGCAACAGCTTGGCCTGAAAACATGTTATAAAATTTTCCACCGGATGATATTTTTGCGGTACCAATTACAATGACTTCTGCGCCAAGTTGTGATGCAATCTTAGCTGCTGCAGTAACATCACCATCAAGAGCAGCGGTATAATCTTGCTGCCCCCTTAATCCTTGTACTAATTGTCTATCAACCACATCAAACCCTTTGTTATAAAACATAGACAAAAGCTGTGTTTCTGCAAAATTTGTTTCCATATTATCGATCAAATTCTGCTCTTTGACCAAGAATATGATTCGCGGACGGTTCATAGAATTGAGCAGTGTTTGAAATGCAGCTTCGTCAGCCATTACTTGATCGATCATATCCGTCACTTGGGCTTCGATGGTGATCTCGAAATTTCCATCTGGCCCTTTGCTTTCTTTAATGATTTTAAAGGTTTTGACAAACCCTTGGGCTTTAGAGTAAATATTATCCTCAATGGATGTGGATGTAACGGTAGTATTTGAGGTCATATATGCACCGAGGCCTTGCTCAACTGCATCTCTTTTTGCTTGCTCAACTGCCGCATCTTTGGTCAAGCCATAACCTATCCCGGTAGCGGTTTGCAACTGAGCAAAAAGAAAAGTGGCTTTTAAAACAAAGATGGCTAGTAAGGCATTTTTAAATAATTTTTTCATACGCTTTTATCGTTTTTCCTATATAATAATTGTATAAATTATCCAATTCACAGCGATAAAGCAAAATATAAGAGTGGTAAATGTGATGCACATCAACTTATCAATTTTGGTTTATTTACATATAATAACTTTTAAAGCTATATTCTATCTAGCTTTGATAAATTTTCTAAGGAATAGATTATGTTTAAAAAATACGNACCCCATATATCGTTTTTAACTCTTCTTCTGCTCGTATCCTGTGCTACAAAGCCCCAGAGTGATGTTGATACTCCAGAATANCANTTTAAGGCNGGTATGAGNGCAATTGATAATGAAGATTATCAACAGTCAATTACCTCTTTTCAGCGGTCTGTTGACCTCGATAGCAAATTTGCTTTAGGCTANGGAGGATTGGGCTTAGCAAATGCGTATTTAAAGAACAATAAGAATGCAAANGATTTCGCATCAAAATGTGCTAGCAGGGGCNGNAAAGATCCNGATGCGCTTTCACTCAGCGCTCGTGTTTGGATAACTATGCGTGATAGCGAAAAACGCTGGTTTAAACGATCTGAAGATCTTTTAGAGAAAGCACTAAAAAGAGATAAAGANCATGAAGGGTCGCAATATTGGTTTGGAGTNGCNNATCTNTATAATTATCAATTTGAAGAAGCTGAGGANTACTTTAGAACAGTGGTAAATAAAAGAGGGGAATTTTCTGGTCAAGCTGATTCCAAGTGGAAATTATCACAAAAGATTGTAAGGGCCATGCCAGGAACNCCTGTCGGTAAAAAAGTAGCTTTAAAAGAGAAAATCAATAGAGCNGATCTTGCTGTCTTATTCTCTGAGGAGTTGAAAATCGGAGTACTGTTCGATAGGATGCCTGTTCAAAGCACAGGATTNCAAAGCCCCAGCCAAGCAGCACAAACTGCAAATGTTGCAATTCCAAATGATTCAAAAGGGCATTGGGCAGAAACTTGGATCAAGGATATGATAAGGTACGGAGTAATGAATGTAGAGCCAGATGGAAACTTTTATCCCGATGATAGCATTAACAGAGCCACATACGCAATGGCTGTTCAAAGACTCTTGGTGGTTGCAACCAGAGATGAAAGCTTAGAGACAAAATACTTTGGTGAACCGCAGAGCCGTTTTAGCGACGTACCTTCTAGTCATTTTGCCTACAATGCAATGGCTCTTTGCGCTGAAAGAGGAATTATGCAAGCTGACATGATGACCGGTCGTTTTATGCCAACCGGTCCCGTAACAGGTGCAGATGCCTTACTGATCATTAGAGGGTTGCAATCTTCTTTGAGGATGACGTTTTAAGCTGTAGAAAAATCTATTTTATATAGTTTTAGAGCTTTATTTGTTAAGCTAAATTGCAATTGTAAATTTTACTTTAATTAACCAATTAAGAGATTCCATTGAAGAATTTATTTCTTTTTAGTATTGTTTTATTATCTATAGCTTCATCAAAACCAAAATTTTCCGATCAACAAATCGCAGCAATGACGCCCCAGTATTTCAAAAGGAATCATACTGCTCCAAAACTTACAGGGTTAAAAATCTATACAGAAAAAGGCGATAGAATATATGCTGTTGAAATTATTGCAGATAGAAATCGTTCGAGCGAGGATCTAAGCTTTGCTGTTTCCGCGCTTGCAAATATGGGTCAATATGCCAAAAAACCATTCAAAAAATATGTAGTCACCATGCATTACACTGTAAGAGGAAAATCCTCAGATATATGTAACGCAAATGCAAGATGCACTGCAGATTATATGATAAGAAAACAGGTGACTTATGATCATTGGTATAAGAAATGCATCACTTTTGAAACGAACTAGAGACATACCATCCGCATATTTTTCTTTATTTTTTTTGTAGCCACTGTTTTCACTCAAGAGAGCAATTCTTTAATAGAGTCTAGCATACCCAGGACTGATTTTTTTCATCATCCGCCTAAAGTTATTTTCCATTCTCGACCCTTTGACCTTGAAGTTTTTAGTGAATTCCCAAAAGGCGATACGGATAAAATTAGCATTTTTTATAGGACTGATGCACAGCCACGATACATTGAAAAAACTTTTGACTTGGCATCTCAAAGACATATCTTTAGTTATAACCCTAAAGACAGGCCTACACAAAAGTTCAGCTATTTTTTTACCATAGAATTGAAGAATGGATCTGTATATGCAACACCCATTGATAGCACAGGAATGGTGGCACCTTACACGTTTAAAGTAGAGGATCCACTAGAATATTATAAAAAACGATCTATGAAGCGTGATTGAATAAAATTTTGAATATTAAAAAACATATAACTGATCTGAGAGATAAATTAAATGAACACAATCATTCCTATTACGTGCTAGACAGTCCAATTATTTCAGATAGTGAGTATGATATATTGTTGCGAGAATTAGAGTCTTTAGAGAAAAAGAACCCTGAATTTGCATCATCAGATTCCCCTACGCAACGAGTGGGCGCAACTCCTCTTGACACTTTTCAACGAATAGACCACAGAATACCTATGCTTTCTTTAGAAAATGCAATGGATAATAAAGAAATCCATGCATTTTATGAAAGGATTGTAAAAAAATTAGAAACATCGCAAAATCTTTCTTTTATTGCAGAACCAAAATTAGATGGTATTGGGGTCGAACTTGTCTATGAGAATGGCACTTTTCAATATGGATTAACTAGGGGGGATGGGCTCAGCGGAGAGGATATTACTCAAAATCTAAGGACTATTCGATCGATCCCATTAAAACTAAGGACAAATGAAATTAAGGCTCCTGAGCTTTTAGAAGTTAGGGGGGAGGTTTTCATCATGATCGACGATTTTAAGAAACTTAATCAAACGCGATCAAAAGAAGAGGAAAGCTTGTTTGCAAATCCAAGAAATGCTGCTGCAGGAAGTCTAAGGCAGCTTGATCCAAAGATCACCGCTACTAGGCCTTTATCTATAAATTGTTACGATTGCGGAGAGATTGTTGGATCCAATTTTAAGAATCATATCGATTTTTTAAATGCGCTGAAATCGTGGGGATTTCCAGTGAACAATAATATACAGAAAGTAATCAAACCTGAAGAGTTGGTAAAATATCATCAAGATTTAGAATCAAAAAGAAATACCTTAGGCTATGAGATTGATGGATCTGTATTCAAGGTAGATAACATGGAACAGCGAAATATTTTAGGTTTAAGAAGCAGGTCTCCTAGATGGGCTGCTGCGGGAAAATTCAAAGCTCAACAAGCCAATACAATAATTAAAGATATCATTGCATCTGTGGGAAGAACAGGCGCCATAACCCCCGTAGCATCTTTAGAACCGGTAAACGTTGGTGGCGTAATAGTAACAAATGCAACTCTTCACAATCAGGATGAAATCAATAAAAAAGATGTGCGGGTTGGCGACACAGTCATAGTTCAAAGAGCTGGAGATGTAATTCCTGAGATCGTAAAAGTTGTTATTGAAAAAAGGCCTAAGGGTCTTTCCAGATATATTCTACCAACTAAATGCCCATCTTGTAATCAGAAAGTTAAAAAAGAGGACAGCGAAGCTGTTCTAAGGTGCTTTAACTACGATTGTTCCAAGCAGGTGAAAGGAAGAATCATACATTTTGCTTCTAAAAATGCCCTAGACATTGATGGATTAGGAGAAAAAATTGTCAACCAGCTTGTAGATAAAAATATGGTTCGTACGGTAGATGACATTTTCAAATTAAATTTAGATGATATTGCAAGTTTAGATAGAATGGCAGAAAAATCTGCAACTAATTTGATTAACAGTATTAACGAATCTAAACACTCTACATTCGCTCGCTTTGTGTATGCGCTTGGAATCAGAAATGTTGGATATCATTTATCTAAAGTTTTTCAAGAAACCTTTCAAAATGATATTGAAAAATTTATATCTGCGGATTACGAATCATTGGAATCTATTGATGAGGTAGGTCCTATCGTTGCAGAAACCATTCGAGAGTTCTGGGAAAAGAATGAAAATGTAAAAATTGTCCTATCATGTTTTAAAAACGGTCTTGAAATAAAAACAACAGATGCAAAAAGAACTAATAAGCTTGATAATAAAGTCATTGTTTTCACGGGAGCATTGATACAATTCACTAGGCAAGAAGCTAGAGAGATGGTAGAATCAAATGGGGGAACAGTTAGCAGCAGCATTAGCAAAAAAACAAGTTATTTAGTATCGGGTGAAAAATCAGGGTCTAAACTAGATAAGGCTAAAAAATTAAATGTAACTATTTTATCTGAAGCAGAATTACTAAAATTAATTCAGTAAAATACACATTTTAAGACAATAGATAGCATGAACAACAAAACTCCAATGAAAATTGATCATATTTTAGATGACGTTGTTCTTCTTATTTTAGATGGACATAAACCGCTTAGCGATTTGGGGATAGATAAGAGCAAAGTATATGTTGAGATAGTGGGCTATGATGAATATGGTCTTTGGGATTATAGGTCATCATTTCCTGTCCCGATTTTCAAAGATGGCAAACCAGCTGAAGAGAAAAATATAGATGCTTCTATATTAATACCATGGGGATATATCGCATCCATTGTGCATTTTCCTTTTGAAGAAGGGTTTGATTTTCCGGACCCATTCACAACTAATTTAGGATTTAACATCAATAATGAATGAAGCGATAAAAATTACCAATCTAAAAAAAAGTTATGATAAAACCATTGCCCTCAAAGGAATTGATATTTCCATTAAAGATGGTGCATTTTTTGGGCTTTTAGGTCCTAATGGCGCTGGAAAAACGACCACTATCAATATTTTAACAGGCTTAGTCAATAAAGATAGCGGTGAAACGAAAGTTTTCAACAAAGATACTGAAAAGGATTTCCGTTTTACGAGATCGCAAATTGGAATATCCGCTCAAGAGTTCTCACAGGACTGGTTTTTCTCCTTAGAAAAGTTACTTTATTTTCAAGCTGGATATTTTGGTATTCGAAAAAAAGACGCTGAGTCAAAAGTAAATGAACTGTTTGATAGGCTTGGTCTTAATGAAAAGCGAAGTTCTCGTTTAAGACAGCTCTCTGGTGGAATGAAAAGAAGATTTCAAATAGCAAAAGCTCTTGTGCATGATCCTAAAATAATAATTCTAGATGAACCAACTGCAGGTGTAGACGTTGAATTAAGGCATGAACTTTGGCGCTATTTCAAAGAACTCCATAATGCAGGCAAAACCATTTTATTAACAACACATTACATTGAAGAAGCTGAAAAACTATGTGACAGCGTTTCAATTATTAACAACGGAGAAGTAATAGCAAAAGGATCGCCAAAGGAATTAATGAAAAGTGAAGGCAAGGAAGGGCTTACCATAAATTTATCAAAATCCAGCTCCAAAGTAAAAAATGCACTAAAAGACTTTACTTATACCCAAGAAGATACCAGGATACATTTTACATTAAAAAATCCTGAAAAATCTCTTCCCGAAATCATTAAAAAGATCGTTGATTCAGGCAGTCACATTGCAAGCATTGAGACATCAAAATCATCCCTAGAAGATGTTTTTCTTTCGCTGACAGGAAAAGGAATTAATGAATGAACTGGATTGGACTATGGACGCTGACTTCTCGAGAGGTCGGAAGATTTTTTAAAGTATATCGACAAACGGTCATACCTGGACTTATATCCTCAGTCCTATATATTTTAATATTTGGATTTACTTTAGAGCAACGGATCTCTTCGATAGAGGGTATTTCCTACACCATTTTCATTATTCCTGGGTTGATCATGATGAATACACTAACCAATGCATCCTCTAACCCTTCCTCTTCGCTTTTACAGATGAAGTTAACAGGGCAGGTTCCTGATTTAATGCAAGCACCTCTATCTAGTCTTGAAATTTCTCTTGCATTCATAATTGGTGGTGTGGTGAGGGGTGTCGTTAATGGAATTCTTATTTTATTAATAGGAATGTGGATAGGGGGGATGGAAGTACTTTATCCTATTGCAACCATTGGATTCATTTTTGTTGTTTCTGTTGCTTTTTCCAGCATGGGATTGTTGTTAGGACAATTGGCAGATACATGGGATCAACTCTCAACAATGCAAAATTTTTTCTTAACGCCACTTAGCTTTCTTGGAGGTATTTTTTATTCAGTTAATATGCTTCCAGATTGGGCTCAAACCATTAGCGCCTTTAACCCTATATATTACATGATTAATGGACTGCGCTTCACAACGTTGGGTTTTTCGGATTCTGATCCTCAATATAGCTTTGTTATTGCATTGCTAATGTCCATCGGCCTTTCATTTATTGCGATATTTTCAATGAAAAGTGGCAAAAAAATGAAACAATGAATTATGTTAAGAAAATTCTACCTCTTNTATTTATATCATCAATCTTTTCGCAAAGCGATTCGTTAAAATGGAAACACTATGGTCGTCTAGGCCTCTCGAATGCTCAATCACAAAATGGAGCTTTTGGATATTACAGGCTAAACAGGAAGACTGATGACACTTTTAGAGACCTAAGGCTATTTGCATATAATTTACAAAACGAGTCATTCGTATATTTAAGATATAAATCAAGCGACAAATATAATAGCAATTCTAGATTTTACAGATACACAACAACATTTTTTAGAAAAAATAGCCAAGCCAACCTAGATCTTCAATATCACGTAAATCAAGGTTTTGGAATTTTTCTAAATCAGTATGAAAATGGATTAATAAATGTTGAAATCGGCCATGCTTTTGATATGTCAAACTTCTTTAATGATACACGCAAAACATCCTATGCAATGGCAGGAATTTTTTGGGATCATGATTCGAGATGGTTTTCTTCAAAGATTGAATTTGAACATTTTCAGCAGATTAGCGAAATAATTGANAATAACCTTACCAGAAATCAGTATCTTATTGAATTTATCATTCCAATGAATCAAAACATCTCATTAAATCTTAATTATGAACAAGAAGATTACATAATAAAGTCTAGGTTAAAAGCATTTTCATTGACAATGGCAATCGAATGGAAAGGCAGAATTAGATTAAAAAAGTAATTATAATTTATATGGCAAAAATGAAAAGATTGTACGTGGGTATTCATCCACAACCATTAAAAAGCCTAAATTATCAAGCATAACTAAACCTTCCCAGTTTCTAGATTCTTTATCAAGTTCAAGCTGAATGGGAGATAGCTCCGTTCTTGATATACCATTTTTCCCTATATTAAAATTTAATAACTGCTCCACATGGTCGAACCTTTGATGGGTCTCGCCTCTGTTTAATTTATTTATAATATTTTCTTTGTTTGGCTTAAGCAAAGATCTTTCTCCGGGCCAAAAAAAGTTAATACCCCAAAAGCTTCCTCTTGAATCAGCTCTTGAAACGTCTGTTAATCTGTACTCTATATTTTGTAATGGCACCTTTCCTTTATAATCAAGAGACATGCTATATCTTAGCGCGTAAGCATTCTGTGTAATATCGACACCATTAGCTTCAAAAAATAAATATAAGTTGCTATTGTGCTTTAATATGCTTTCATAGCCTATGTTTTTCAAATTGATGGGAATAGGAATCTCATTTAGCTTTGATTGAGATAAGTCAATAATAGACTTTTTGAAGTTTATAGTTCCCATTATTAAAAAGCTCCGCATGAAATTATTTTCTCTAGATTCAATTATAAGGTAGATCTTATCTCCATGAAAGCATAACGCTTCAAAGCCTTGATATCCATCGATCATTTTATCAAAGTTAGGCATTTTTAATTCAATCCTCTTGGGGTCGATTGCATTCTTTTCTTTTTTTCTAACCCAATTTTTTAATTCAGATTTCTTAACATAATAAAAGGCGGGCGATTTTAAATCAACATATTGAGGCATTAAGATTAAGTTATCTCTATACCAAGCTAAGCCTGACATTTCTAATTTTTTGTTTGATGCTTCTCCTTCTAAAATTATTTCAACAGAGGCAATTTCATCTGCCAAAAGTGGAAATATAACAATGAAGTAAAAAATAAAAATTAAATAGAATTTCATGTTACTTAACATGCTTCAAATACCAATTAATCAATCTTTCCATATAATCAAGCTTATGTGAGCGCTCAATTAATCCATGGGGCTCTCGCGGATATAGAACAAATTCGGTTTCTACTCCTTTAATTTTCAATGCCTGCCATAATTCCATTCCTTGCTCTGGATGTACTCTTTCATCTTTCATGCCATGAATAATTAATGTAGGTGTATTTGCTTTATTAATATGCGCTAGAGGCGATCTTTCCCAATGAAGACTCATATTATCAAACCACCATTGATTCCAATGTGTAACAGACATTTCTCTAGGAATGTCGGTTGTACCCATAAAGCTTATCATATTGGTAAGGCCAGCCCCTACCATCGATGCTTTAAATCTTTCAGATTGCAAGGTTGCTGCTAGAGCTGAGAAATACCCACCATATGACCATCCACCGGTACCAACTTTTTCAGAATCTACTAATCCAATTTCAACTAAATAATCTACACCTGACAAAACATCTAAAAATTCTGCACCTCCTAAATCGTCATGGTCTGCCTTAGAAAATTTGACGCCCCTGCCACCACTTCCTCTATAATTTGGCTCCAGCACTACAAATCCATTAGCTGCTAATAGTTGAACAGGGTAAGTTGGTCTTGTATTCCAACCATCCAAGCTTACACCTTCAGGGCCACCGTGAATCTGCAATACTAGAGGATTTCGCCCTTTTCCATAACGTAAAGGGTAGGTTAATATTCCTTCGACTTTCTTGCCATCATTTGAACGCCAAGAAATTGATTCTTGTTTTGCGAGAGCAATGTTTTTCAATTTGGGGTTTGAAAAAGTTAATTGTTGGATATTGTTTGAGCCTAGCTTGCCAATGAATAATTCATTTGGGTGCTTTCTCGAATTCATGATTAAGCCCAATCGTTCTGTTTTTATATTCCAAATAAAGCTTTGTATAATTTCTTCAGGAGATAAAATATCCTTGATAAAATATTGCCCATCATCCGATTTCTTATCGGTATTTATCATAGATAAAAATGTTTTTGTACCTCTTTGTGAGTGAGCAATAATCTCATTATTGTTAATCCATTCGATATCTACATATGATTCTTCACGATTATCGGTAATTAGTATTGGGACTGGTGAACGGAAGTTTGAAATAAATATACTTTGCGCTAAAGGATCATTGGCAGATACTGAACTTAGAAAAGCAAACTTGTTAGCATTTGGTGATATAGACATGCTTGACAACTTACCTGGAGTTTCAAATAACTTTCTTGGGGTTCCGCCAGGAGCTCTGACCTGATAAATCGATCTATCTAAGTAGTTTGCATCAGCACCAAATTTTTCAGTAGCTTGAAATAAAATTTGTTTGCTATTTGGTGACCATTCAAAATCATAGGTGTTTAGGTCTCTTTTAAATAATAATTCGATAGAATTATTTTTTAGACTGTAAATCCACAACCTTGTGAAAAGCTTTTCCTCCCCCATTACAATCATATCATAACCATCAGAAATTTCCTTACTTCTTTGTTCACTCATCGCATCTTTAGATGTAAAAGCAATCCATTTGCCATCAGGTGACCATTTATATGAAATAATCCCTTGGTCATGACTTGTTAAGATAGACGGCTCACCCCCATCAATTGGCATTACATATATTTGAGTATTTTTATCAAAATCTTTTTTTCTAGATAAATAAGAAATATCCCCTTTTGGTGTCCACTGTGGATTTCTTATTGANGAGGAAGGGGAAGTATATTTTTTTTGATNTTTACCATTTGACTTTGTAACCCAAATCTCNTTAAAACTAGAAACCTTATCGCCATCTTTAGCGCTAGGTATAGATTTTACATATACTACTTTTGAGCCATCAGAGTGAAAAGAAGCTTGCGAGACAGTTTTTAAATTTACGATATCTTCTGGTGTAATAGGCCTTTGAGCAATAGAAATTGAAAACGAGAAATAAAGAAATACTAAGATTTTATTCATTTTTAATCTCAAGTTATTCGCCTGGTCTATAGGACCTTATTGAATTTTTTTTAATTTTATCTAAATCCATTAAAACTGGCTTCATTTCTTCCCTAGCAAAAATTGCAGACTGATCACTGTAATGAGGAGAATTGCTATTTTTTGTTGATGAGCCAAACTGATGCATTGACTTAGCACTTACCTCTCCTGATGGAGACCATTCAACTAATTCAAAAAAACAATCTCCTGCGGTTGGCAATCTTTTTCCATTTTTCTCTTTAGAATGAATAGCCCTCAAAACATCTGGTCCGCCATTCAAAGGCAAGTCAACATCGTTTCTTTTCATACGTAAAATTTCTCCCCATCTAATATCTAACTTACCATAATATTTTAAATATTTTCTCACTGCTTTTTCTAATCTTTCTTTGATCTTTAAATAACTGTATTTGTATTTATTTGGATCCTCTGTTGGTAATATTGCCTCATACGCTAAGTGCATTCCAACGCTAGAACTATCAGCAGTCTGATCCCAGTTTTTCAATATTTTGATTGCATCGATAACATCCTCGTCATCGCTTTTTACTTGACTTAAAAATTTATTTAAATTCTTTACCATAACTGATTTTTTTGAATATCTATTATCAAATTTGTACTTGTAAAATTCTTCTCTTGTAATCGATGTATCGGCTCCAAATATTTCAAGCGCTCTCAAGGCTCTGTTAGATTGATGTGTCTCTATCCCTAGGTTTNTAGGGTAAAATGAAAAATCTATATCATTTTCATCAATGCTGGCTAAAAATGGAGTGCTATTACAATTTTGTAAAAATCCGGATTCTGGATTTAAAATTTGTGGTAATTCATCAAAATTAAAATATTTTCCCCATAGCGCATGTGGAGTGTCTCCAGGCAGTGTTTTGCTAAAATCATATGATCCACTAGTCCTTTGCGGTAGTAATGCGTTATAGACATAAAAAATATTTCCACTCTTATCAGCATACAAAGTGTTAAACATGGGAATAGCTTGCATTTTCATAGCACTAATAAATTCATCAAGATTGTTAGATTTATTCATTTTGTACCATTGGTCAACATGCCTGACTTCACCATAGCCTGAATATCTAAAAGCATAGACACCACTTTCAGTTCTAATTGCAGGTCCGTGGATTGACCAGAGCATTTCTCTCTTGAATGTCCATGAAATTGGGCCTAAGATCTTAACTTCAATTTTCGCTTGCTTGATCTCAAACTCTCTCCATCTACCTCCCATCAGATACTTATTCTTATCTTTTGAATGCAGTTTCAATTCATAGACATCAATTAGATCTGGCCGATTTACAGTATGAGACCAACCAATATTTTTATTATGCCCTAATAAAACAACTGGCGAACCTGGGAATAAACCTCCATTTATATTCCAACCCTCTTCACTATACAGATGAGCTTCATAAAATGTTACTGGACCCATCCATGGCTGATGCGGATTTATTGCAAGCCTAGTATAACCATCTGCTGACCTAGATGGGGCAACTGCGATTTGATTTGATCCTAAAACCTTTTGATCAAAGCTTTTGGTATTATAATTCAAAAAAGCAAATTCAGATTCACCTTTTTCTGTCGCATTTTTTATAGCATTATCAAGACCAAACATCAAAGGCATTCTGTGTACAAAACCTGCTATAATATCTTTAGCTGTTACAGGGAAAAGTCCCCGATAGGTCATTTTGGGATTTTTCAATGCATAGTGATTCAATCCTGCCGCATAGCCATTTAAAATAGATTTAGTTTCAGCTGATACATTACTATCATAATTAGCATTTACTACTTCCCAAACCTTTAGGAGCTGCAATAGGTAATCACTAGAAGCCATTTTTCTGCCCTTTTTACTTGCCAATTTACCTCTGGCAAAGAGCATCATATCTTGAATTGTTTCAAAATCGTCCTCAGCGTGAGCGTATGCTAAACCGTATGCNGTATCCTTATCTTTTTTACCAATTATATGAGGCACACCGAATCGATCTCTGTAAATTGTAACATCAAAATCATTAAAAGATTCTTCATTTATATTTTGATTAAATCGAGGGTTTAATACAAAATAAAATATTGGTAATAACAACAAGATTGAGAAAAGTGTAAAGGCTTTTTTTATCATTTAATGCGAAAGTAAGTTTTATTCAGATAAATGTTTTAAGGCATTGTGCAAAAATCAATCAAAACTTAGACTTTATTGATTCTCTTTCAGCTGCAATCCTCTCTTTGTTCTCACCTTTTTTCTCAAGAATATCCAACACATCTAAAGCTCTAGTATATAGTTCCTGACCTTTCAGGACATGAACTAATGTAAAAGTGGCTAACCTAGGGCTTATAGCAAAGTCATCCATTTTATCATTTTTTGCTTGTGCTTTTTTTGTTTTTCTTTTCTTTGATTTTTTAGCATTTGTCAAGAATTCATTAGCTAATTTATTTTTAGGATCAACTTCCTGAGCACCTTTCCAGCTTTTTGATAAAGTATTCTTTGATCTTCCCAATTGTTCTTGAACCATTGGCAAAGCAGATGCAGCCGGAATGTGGTTAGGGAACTTATCTAAAATTTTTATCATTAGCTTTTCAGCCTTGACGAGATTGCCAAGCCCAAGCTCAGCTTGAGATAAGATATATTGAGCATCAATTGATTCTGGGTGATGGCCTAAACCAATTTCACATACTTTTTTTGCACGAGAATATTGACCTTTATCTTGATATATCTCTGCTAATACTGGGAATAGCACAGTATCAAAATGATCTGCAAAATATANCTCTAATTCTGTTAGATTGTTCAATTCCATTTAATTCTCTATTATTCTATTTTTTTCAACCCATGCAGTAATATAATTTACAGTCTCCTGCACCGGAGTACCAGGGCCAAATAATTTTCCCATGCCCATGCTTTCAAGTTTCTCAATGTCTTTCTTGGGTATTATTCCACCTCCAACAAGCAATACATCTAACAACCCTTTTTCTTTCATTAGATTTAAGACTGTTGGGAAAATTGTCATATGAGCATTATTAAGACTAGAAAGGGCAATAACATCAACATCTTCTTGTAGTGCTGAAGCAACTATCATATCAGGCGTTTGCCTTAGACCGAGATAAATTACCTCCATACCAGCATCTCTGTAAGCTGCAGCTAATACTTTTAGGCCTCTATCATGACCATCAAGCCCGGGCTTAGCCATTAGAATTCGAATGTTTCTCTTCATGCTTGGCTTATCTTAATTATAAAAATACATAAAATAGAATAAAAATAACAAATTTTGTATTAATCTGTTATCCAAATATTTTTAGATCCAAAAATCTCACGACATTCTTTTAGAAAATTGTTATTTGTGCTTACTTTAATATTGTGAGCAAAAACTCTTTGAGATCTACCAGTGGTTTGCTTAAAATGAAACATTAGACCGCAATCACCTTTATATTTTTCAGACAGGGTTTTCAACTTAATAATATCTTCTTGAGAATTTTGACTATCTATGCCTATAGAAATATTTACATTTTTAGAAAAAATCTCTCTCGCCAAGTCTATTGATACTATTTCTTCAGCAATTAATTTTAGATCAGAAAAATCGTTTTCATCAGTTGGTTTGCCAGATATAAAAACAACCTGATCATTTTTGAGTAATTCCCTGTACTTTGCAAATGTATCACTGAAGGCAAGAATTTCTGCTTGACCTCCAAGGCAATCAAGTTTAAAGAATGACATCTGATTTCCTTTTTTATCCATATGAAGTTTTAAGTCTGATATAGAACCGCCAATTCTTACTTTTTTAAATTTTTTATCCATTATACTTTCACTAAAATCAAAATTTGTGAATTCTTCAAGATCTTCNGCATATTTTAATAATGGTTGACCGGATAAATACATTCCCAGAACTTCTTTTTCTTTTTCCAGCACCTTGCTTTCTTCCCATTCTTCTGAAATAGGAAGAGATGGAAGCAANTCATTGTTTATGCCATTTTCTGATTGTCCAAAAAGATTGACCTGATTTTTACTTTTATTTTCTTGGACTAATTGCCCATGTTTCAATGCTGTTTCAATGCTTAAATCAATTTGCGCTCTGTTACCATCAAGTGAATCTAAAGCGCCTGCCATGTTCAAGCTTTCCAACACTTTTTTATTCACAGCTTGCAAACTAACTGAAGATGTAAAATCAAAGATATTGGTAAAATTTTTATGCTCTTTTCTAGCATCGACTATCTTCTCTAGAGCTTTTGTACCAACATTTTTNATAGCATTCAAACCAAAAGATATGGTTTTGTTATTAATAGGTCTAAAATTAATATCTGATATATTAATGTCTGGCGCATTAACCTCAATATCCATTTTTCGACATTCATTTATCAAAATAACAATTCTATCTATGTTTGACATTTCACTTGTTAAGTTTGCACTCATAAATTCAGCAGGGTAATGCGCTTTTAACCAAGCTGTTTGATAGGCTACATATGCATAAGCGGTAGAATGGCTTTTATTAAAACCGTATTGAGCAAACCTTTCGATCAGTTCAAAAATTTCTTTTCCCTTTTCATGAGAAATATCATTTTTCTTTTTTGCACCCTCGATAAACTTAATTTTAAGTTCATCCATTAATTTTTTGATTTTCTTACCCATTGCTCTGCGCATTATATCTGCCTCACCAAGTGAAAAGCCTGCAATCTCATTGGCTATTTGCATAACTTGCTCTTGATATACAATGATACCGTAAGTCTCACTCAATATTTCTTCCATAGACGCATGAGGGTAATCGATTTTCTTTTTGCCATGCTTTCTAGAAATAAAGTCATCAATGTTTTTCATAGGCCCTGGCCTATACAATGCATTCATTGCAATAAGATCTTCAATAGCCGTAGGTTTAAGTTTTTTTAAAAACTCTCTCATTCCAGATGATTCAAATTGAAACACACCAATTGTTAAACCCTTTGCGAAAAGTGAATACACCTTTGGGTCATCCATGGGAACTTTTTCTATATCAATCTTTTTTCCACTCTCTTCAATTAATTTTAAAGTTTTATCAATAACCGTTAAATTCCTAAGACCTAAAAAATCTAATTTTAAAAGACCTAGCTCTTCTAATCCTTTCATATCATATTGAGAAGTAATATCGCCTTGTGGGGATTTATAAAGCGGAACATAGTCAGTTAATTCGCCAGGGGCAATAACAACACCAGCTGCATGAATTGATGCGTGTCTATTCATTCCTTCTAAAATCTTNGAATAATCCATCACTTCTTTAAATTGATTTTCAGATGCATTCTTTAACTCAGGGCTTTGTTTTAAAGCTTCTTCAAGGGTTATATTTAATGTAGTTGGAATTAATTTTGCGAGCTTATCAATTTCCCCAAAACTATATCCCAAAACTCTGCCAACATCTCTAACTACTTGNCGTGCTTTCATTTTTCCAAAAGTAATTATTTGTGTAACTGAATTTTCACCATATTGGTCCTTAATATAGTCTATAACTTCACCTCTTCGCTCGATGCAAAAATCTATATCAATATCGGGCATACTTATTCTCTCAGGGTTTAAAAATCTTTCAAAGAGCAGCTTGTGTTTCAATGGGTCAACCGTAGTAATTCCCAATGAATAAGAAACTAAACTACCTGCAGCTGAACCTCTACCTGGACCAACAGGTATTGAGCTATCTTTTGCGTATTTTACAAAATCAGCTGTTATCAAGAAGTATCCCGCAAAACCCATTTTATTTATAACATTTAATTCATGATTTAACCTGTGGGAAATATCTGGTGATATTTCTCCATATCTTTTTTGAAGACCTTCCATGCAAAGAGATTTCAAATAATTATTTGGGTCATGATCTTTGAAATCTTGCGGTATTGGAAAGTTTGGTANATGGTACTGTCCCATTGGAAGCTTAATATCAATACTTTCTGCAATTTTAAGTGTATTTTCAATCGCATTTGGCACATCTTTAAACATTTTAAACATCTGNTCTTGGGACTTAAAATAAAATTCTGGAGTAGCATATCTTAATCTTTTAGGGTCGTCACGATCCTTGCCTGTACCAAGGCAGATATGCACATCGTGAGCTTCCCAATGTTCATGTTTTGCATAATGGGCATCATTTGTACATACCAATGGCAAACTAAGCTCAGATGCTAATTTTTTCATGTTTTCAATATTTTTTAATTCATCTGGGATTCCATGATTTTGGACNTCTAAATAAAATCTGTTTTCAAAAATTCTCGAAAACTCTAGTGCTTTATTTTTTGCGCCTTCCCAATCTCCCTTCAACATTCTTTCAGGAATTTCTCCTTTTAAACAGCCCGATAAGCATATTAAGCCCTCAGAATATTTTTCAATTAGTTCCATATCTATTCGAGGCCTATAATAAAAACCCTCTAAATAACCATGTGTAACTAATTTCATTAAATTTTGATATCCTTTATAATTTTGAGCTAATAAAATTAAATGGTTGTTGCCCCATCCTCCATCTGGCCTTGGTTTTTTATTAAACCTACTTTCTACGGCAACATAAACTTCACATCCGATAATTGGTTTAATTCCTGCTTTTTTTGCTGACTTGTAATATGGCAAAACACTAAACATATTTCCATGCTCGGTTAAAGCAACCGAATCCATACCTAAGTCATCAATTGTGTTGACCAGCGTCTGAACTGTTTGAGCTCCGTCTAACAGACTATAATCAGAGTGATTATGTAAATGTACAAATTCAGATTTCATAAAATTTAAAATTTCTCACAAAATTAATTTTTGTTGTAAGTATAGTAATTATAACTTAACTATTAATATCCTATCATCACCATTATAGTCCTTTAGTAATTTTATATCTCTACAAATTTTATTAAAGATTCTTTTAGCATCTTTAGGATGAGGGCTAAGTCCAACTTCAAAAATACCTATACCATTATTATTTAAAATATAAGGAAGGTCATTGGATAATTTTCTATAAAATTCTAATCCGTCATGATTATCTGTTAATGCGCTATATGGCTCAAATTTTCTGACTTCAGGCATTAATAATTCCATATCTTTTTTTGGTATATATGGGGGATTGGATATTAACAGATCAAAATTATGGAAATTTTTCATTTCAGTTTTTAAAAAATCTAATTTTTGAAATGAAATATTATTAACATGAAGGTTATCGGAATTAATTTTGGCAACATTTATTGCTTTTTCAGAAGTATCAATTGATTGAACATCAGAATTAGGCAATTCGATTGCAAGCGAAATGGACATACATCCCGATCCAGTTCCAATTTCTAATATTCTAGGCGAATCAAAATCCCTTAAAAAATTTATAGCTTCATCTATTAATCTTTCAGATTCAGGTCTAGGAATGAAAACATTTTTATTAACATAAAAATCCCTTCCATAAAACCATGCATTGTTAATTATATATTGAATTGGTTCTCTTTTTGCTCTTCTTTTTAGCCAATCATTAAGCAAATTTACTTTTGTTAGAGAAATGCTTTTTTTTGGGCGATTATATAATTCAAACTTTGAACAAGAAAGTAAATGACAAAGAAAAATTTCTATTTCTTTTTTTGGATTTTCAATGGAGCTTGATTTTAAAAATTCAAAACCAAAATTCAATATATAATTGAGACTTGAATAGGGCTTAATCAATTATTTGCAAAAGAAGCTAGCTGCTCTTCTTGGTTCGCTATTTTTAAATTTTCAATTATCTCTTTAATATCACCATCCATAACCGCATCTAAATTATAAGATGTAAAATTTATTCTGTGATCAGTGATTCTTCCTTGTGGAAAATTGTATGTGCGTATTTTTGCTGATCTATCACCTGTAGAAACCATACTTTTTCTTGCCGCTGCCCTTTCTTTAGCAAGTTTTTCTTGTTCAGATGCCAATAAGCGAGATTTTAAAACTTTCAAAGCCGCAGCTTTATTTTTATGTTGTGAAGACTCATCCTGGCACGTTACAACAAGCCCAGTTGGAATATGGGTTATTCTTATAGCGGACTCAGTTTTGTTAACATGCTGACCTCCTGCTCCGCTTGCTCTATATGTATCAATTTTTAGGTCAGCATCAACAATATTAACATCCGCATCTTCGGCTTCCGGTAATATTGCAACAGTAGCAGCAGAGGTGTGAACTCTGCCACTTGTTTCAGTTTTTGGCACTCTTTGAACTCTGTGAACTCCACTTTCATACTTCATAACACCGTAAGCACCATCCCCTTTTAATGAAAAAATAATTTCTTTTAAACCGCCGATTCCAATAGGGCTAGAATCTAAAACGGCAAAGTCCCAACTATTTCTCTCTGCGAACCGAGCGTACATGCGATAAAGATCTGATGCAAATAGTGCTGCTTCATCACCCCCTGTTCCTGCTCTTATTTCTATTATAGAATTTTTGTCATCAGTTGGGTCGTGAGGTAAAATGAGAATCTTTAATTCATCCTCTAGGTCTGATATTTGTGAGCTTAAAAGATCATTTTCTTCCTTTGCAAGCATAATAAAATCAGGATCTTTCTCATTTTCTATCAGTTCAAGATTGTCAGAATGTTGATTTTTTGAATCAATAAAAATTTTAGATTTTTCAACAATTGGCTTTAATCTGTTATGCTCTTTTGTAACTTTTTTAAATTCATCCAAATTTTTGACCAGAGATGGGTCAGACATCTGTGTTTCTATTGAACTATATCTAGAAATAATTTCTTTTAATTTTTCAATCAACTTTTAAGTTTTGTAAAATATTTAACTTTTTATTTTATAAACTCTAAGTCTAGTTGCTATATTTTTTCTTAAACTTTTCAATTCTGCCAGCTGTATCAACCAATTTTTGTTTTCCTGTATAAAAAGGATGGCAAGCAGAGCAAATCTCAACACTTTGATCTCCTATTGTGCTAGCAACATAAAATATATTACCACATGAACAAGTTACTTTACCAAGTTTATAATCTGGATGAATATTTAATTTCATTTTTTTAAAACCTTTAATTAATTAATAAATCTTTGATTCTAGATAGACCTTCAACAATATCTTTCTCAGATGTTGCAAAAGAGAACCTAACAAAGCCAGAAGCGCCAAAACCATCTCCAGGCACAGTAGCAATATTGGCTTTACTTAAAAACAGATCGCTTAAATCAAAAGAATTATTTATTGTTATATTTTTAATTTTTTTTCCTAAATATTTTTCAAAAGATGGAAAGGCATAGAATGCTCCACCCGGAATTTTGCAAGAAACATCAGGCAAAGAATTTAATAAATTTACCATTAAGTCTCTTCTCTTTTTAAATTGACCTTTCATGACTTCAACTTTTGACTGGTCTCCACTAAGAGCCTCTATAGATGCGGCTTGGGCAATAGAATTTGCACATGAGGTTGACTGGCCTTGTATTTTAGACATTGCTGATACAATTTCTTCATTTCCATAGGTATAGCCTATTCTCCATCCAGTCATAGCATAAGTTTTAGACATGCTCATGCATGTCAATATTTGAGCATTTATTTTTTCTTCAAGATTGATTTTTTCCGATATTTCATGATGACTATTAAAAACCAATCTCTCATAACATTCATCTGATATAACTGTTATATTATTTTTTGAAGCTATTTTTAATGATTTTTCAATCGCCTCTCTAGACCAAACACCTCCTGTAGGATTAGAAGGAGTGTTTATAATCATACCTTTAGTTTTAGAAGTTATTTTAGATTTAAGATCGTCAAAATCAGGCTCAAAATTTTTATCAATTTTTGTTTTAACAAATATTGGAGTTGCATCAGCCAAGATTACAAATTCAGGGAATGATACCCAATAAGGAGTAAATATTAATACTTCATCATTTTGTTGGAAGAGCGCTTGGCAAGCGAGATAAAGGCTTTGTTTTTCCCCGTTAGAAACTAAAACTTGATTTGTATTCGCACTAATGCAATTTTCATTAGCAAGCTTATTGCAAATTGCTTCTCTAAGCTCAAAGATGCCTGATCCAGATGTATACTTTGTTAAACCACTGTCCATAGCTTTTTTGGCTGCATTAATTATATTTTTGGGTGTATTAAAGTCAGGTTGCCCTGCGCTAAAATTTATAACATCTACGCCTTGCGATCTTAACTTAGCTGCTTTACTTGTCATTTCAAGCGTAAACGAAGGTTTAATTTTTTTTGACCTATCTGATAATCTATTAATCATATAGAATGTTGTTTTTTATGATATTCTTCAGAATTAAAGTTTTTGTTATCAAAAGATTCCGCTGATGCTTTCTTCTTTTTAATTTTTTTAGAATTATATTTTTTACTTTTTGCAACAGAATTTGATATGTTATTTTTAAGAGTATTATAATTTTTTTCATTTTCTTCATTAGTAATGGTTTTTTTAGTTAAGAACTTTTTTCTTCTTTTTAATGATTTATTTTTGTTATTACTTTTTGAAATGATATTTTTTTTGTCTAGCATATAAAATCTGCTTGTATCAATTTCTTTATCTTTGATTTTTTGTTCGTGCTTTATAGAGCCATATCCTCTAGTAATTCCATTCCCCAATCCAATAAGGTCGGGTAATATAAAATTAGTTAAAAAGCTTCCTTTAAAACCGACATCTCTATTTTCTTTAAAGCTTGATAATGATTTATCGTCTAATTCAATATCTGTTAATATTTTTTTATCAAGATTAATTTTAAACTCGCTAGCCAAAAAGATTAGGTTTTTAGTTAAAAGCTCGCATAAGAATTTTCTTTTTTGTGATGAAGGCGTCTTAGAAAATTTTTTAATATTTGTTCTATTTAGTGCTACCCAAGGAGTTATAAACTTGTATCTATTAATATCATCTGATTGTTTAAATAGTCCGTTTTCGTCAATTATAATATCTTTTATTTTAAAAGTAATATTTCCAAAGTCTAGAGCTTTAAAATTATCGATTAAAGATTTGACAGCACTAACCCCTTCAGCAATTCCAAGAAAATAAATTTTTTCATCTAATATTTTGACTTGAACTCTTGGATAAAGATATTTCTTCCTATAGCTTCCATTCAGCATCGGTACAATTTCACTTTTTGGATAATTTTTCATAATAGAGCCCTTAACCTGATAAGGTGTTTTTCTAACTGGCTTATCAGTTGTTAGGGCTGTTGAAATATATTGAATATGAGATGTTTGAGGAGGCATCAAGAGAATATTATTGGCTCATTGTTTCCATAAACTCTTCNTTAGTGTTGGTTCTTCGCATTCTATCTTGAATGAATTCCATTGCTTCAATTACATTCATTTCATTTAATAGTTTTCTCAGTATCCACATCCTTGCAAGGACTTTTTTATCAAGCAAAAGCTCTTCTTTTCTTGTCCCTGATTTAATTAAGTCAAACGAAGGGTAAATTCTTCTATCACTAAGTCTACGATCCATAGCTAGTTCCATATTTCCAGTACCTTTAAACTCTTCAAAGATTACTTCATCCATTCTGCTTCCTGTATCGATCAGTGCAGTAGCTATAATTGTTAAACTTCCGCTTTCTTCAGTATTTCTAGCTGCACCAAAAAATTGCTTTGGTTTTTTAAGAGCGTTTGCATCAACTCCACCAGATAATATTTTACCACTGTGAGGAATTACAGCATTATGGGCTCTACCCAGCCTTGTAATACTGTCCAGTAAAATGACAACATCTTCACCAAATTCGACCATTCTTCTTGCTTTTTGTATGACCATCTCTGCAACAGCTACGTGTCTTTCTGGAGGTTCATCAAATGTAGAACTTACAACCTCAGCATCTACGTTTCTTTTCATATCGGTCACTTCTTCAGGGCGCTCATCTATCAATAGAATTATCATTTGAACTTCTTTATGATTTTTTGTAATTGCATTTGCAATTTTTTGCAACAAAACAGTTTTACCTGTTTTTGGCTGTGCAACAAGCAAGCCTCTTTGTCCTTTGCCAATTGGAGATACAAGATCCATTACTCTGGTTGATAGATCTTTTGGATTTACTTCTAGATTAAATTTAGAATCAGGATAAAGCGGTGTTAGATTATCGAATAAAATAGCTTCTTTCAATTTAGATGGCTCTTTACCATTAACTGTATCAACTTTTAGTAGCGCATAAAATCTTTCTTTAGATTTTGGAGGTCGAATCTTACCTTCAACTTCGTGTCCAGTCCTTAAACCAAACCTTTTAATCTGAGAAGGACTGACATAAATGTCATCTGGACCGGGTAAATAATTAAAATCTGGGCTTCTTAAAAAACCATAACCCTCATTCAAAACCTCTAAAACACCTTTAGCGGTAATTCCCACATCATTTTCAACCTGGTACTCAAGTATCTTAACAATAAGCTCCTGGCGATTCATTCCTGAATAACTATCAATCTTTAGCTTTTCGGCAATCTCGGCTAGTTCTTTAATTTTTAGTTTTTGTAATTCACTTACATTCATTTGTCAATCCAACTAGGTAATAAATTATATTTCAAAATAAGGAAAATTCCACTTCAGAGGAATTAGGGTATATATAGTAACTTCAAGATATTACAAAATTTCAAGATAAAATGCCAAATTTATTGAAAACTGTTTCAGATATGTAATGACTGCCAAAAATTAATCCTGGGAGTTTTTTCTCTTTAGATGTTTTTCTTGTATGATCAATTGCTCTTTCTAAATCATTAATCAATAAAAAATTTGCAAAACCATGATTTTCAAAAAGTTTTGCAAGTTCAGATCCAGCCATTAAACCGTTTTTTTCATATCCAGATAACAATAATATATCAAATCTTTCGTTAACGGCTTTTATAATTAAGTTTGCTTCTTTATCGTTTTTCATAACAAATAAGCCTATCGGCTTTTTTTTATAGATAGATTTTAAAGAATTAATAGTTGATAAAATACCATCGACATTGTGTGCAACATCATAATAAATAGATGGATCATTACAAATTTTTTGAAATCTTCCTCGCCAAACTGTATTCTTTAAGCCTCGATTAACTTGCTTTATTGATAGATTGTCCAAAAAAATATTGCAGGCTTCAATGGCCAATGCAGCATTAAAAGCCTGATGANAACCTACCAGTGGAGTTTCATAATAATTGTTTTTATAAATAAATTTTGTTCTCTTCGATGTTAGTGTAATTTTTTTTGGTTCCTCAATTTCCAAATAAGGAGCTTCTAATTCATTAGTTTTATTTTTTATTAATAACTTAACTTTGTTTTTTTGGATTGCAGAAACGACAGGTATATTTTTTTTAATAATACCACATTTTTCAATAGCAATTTGCTCTAAGCTTCTTCCAAGTATTCTTGTATGGTCTATTGAGATTGAGGTTAAAACTGTAACTTTCGGGTACAATACATTTGTTGAATCTAGCCTGCCGCCAAGCCCTGTCTCAATGACAGCAACATCAACTTCTTGATCTTTAAAATATGAAAAAGCCATTGCTGTTGTTGTCTCAAAAAAAGTTGATTTAATGTGTTTAATTTTTTCTTCATTTTTCTCTATGAAAGAACAGATGTACTCATCGCTAATCTCAGTATTATTAACTCTTATCCTTTCATTGAATTTTATCAAATGAGGCGATGTGTATGTACCAACTTTTAAATTCATTTCTTTTAAGATAGAGCTAATCATTAAACAGGTTGACCCTTTTCCGTTTGTTCCAGCAACATGGATAGAAGGAAAATTGTTATGTGGATTACCAAGATGATTTAATAAATAATGAGTATGCTTTAGACCTGTTTTAATGCCAAGCCTTCTCAAGGAATATAGAAATTGTAATTTAGAATGCAATTTTTTTAATTTTCTGATAGATACTGTTCTCTAGAATATCTAAATTTTACTATAGCTTTATAAATAGCATACGCTATATCTTGCCTATGTTTAGCATTCTTTAGGTTTCTTTCTTCATTGGCATTCGACACAAAACCAACCTCTATCAATACATTTGGCATACTGGCGCCAATTAAAACTTGAAAACCTGCTTGCTTTACACCTCTATTTTTAGATTTTACAGTTTTGCCCATTTCTTGCTGAATCATAGAAGCAAGCTCTTCACTTTCTTTCATAAACATGCTTTGAGCCATGGTTGCCATTATTAAGTTNTCACCTGATAGATTTTTGTACCTTTCATCAGACCTATCTTCNAACTTAATTACTTCATTTTCTCTTGATGCAACTTCAATCGCATCTTGGGTTTTGCCAGGTCTTAATAAATATGTTTCAAACCCGTAAGCAGATCTATTATGGCTATGGTTTGCATGCACGCTTATAAACATTTTTCCATTTGATTCATTGGCCAATTTGGTTCTCATCCACAATGGAACAAACACATCCTCCTCCCTNGTATATATAACATTCATTTTTGTGTTTTTTTCAAGTGAAAGGCCGACTCTTTTGACTATATCTAAAACTATATTTTTTTCCAAAGTGCCATTTTTGCTCATAGTCCCTGGGTCTTTTCCTCCATGACCTGCATCAAGTACGATAGTGTCAATTTTCCACCTATCTCTAACTTTGCTAATCCGTGATATGTCGTCAGTGACTGCAGTCCTGAGGGAAACTACAATTTCCGATGGATCTTTGCTTTGATATAAATCATGACTTTNAACTTTTGTTCTCATTTGAAAAGCAAGCTGTGAAGTATTCCCCAGTTGATCTGCTGCTATTTTTTTAACTACTCCTTTTGGGTCGCTTTTTCTTAATTCAGTGGTATCAACTAGGCTATTAGCCACTGTAATGTAAAACCATCCATTTTCATGAAAAAAAGAGCTAATGTTACCATCNGGAAATGGCTCTTTGGTTTTAATTCGCAAAATAGTCCCATTTGCTTTTTGAGCTATGTTAATACTATTGATAGTAAATTCTTCTATATTTAACTCAAGAGTCAAATTATTTTTGTTAAAAGATATGCCAGGCAATATTGTCCTTTTTATTATATCAAAAAAAGATGTAGCACCAATGTAGAGATCGCCATTAATCCATAAACAATAAGTTGGTAATTGAAAAACTCTATCGTCTACTAATATAAAGCTCGTGTTTGCAGATATCTTTACTCTACTATCTCTAACATATAATACTATTTTTTCTCTTTCATTGTTTACAAAAGGAGCTCTATTAGATAATATCTTAGAAATTTCATTTACAGATATAAAATGGCCGTTTATTGTTTCGAGCGTCTCAAGATTGTTGACTGATTCATCAACTCTATTTATAACTTTAATATTTGCAGATTGAGCAAAAGAACTTATTAACAAAAAGTGGAATACATAAAAAATGATTTTCATTAAACTAGGATTTAATTAGAAAAAATTTAATTATAAAAAATAAATATGAAAAGAGGCGCTTAATATTAAAAATAATATTCAAAAGCGCCCCATATTTAACCTGCTTTTTTAGTTTTTATTATACCAAAAAACTATTAACATAAGAGCGAGCAGACCAGCAAATCCAGCGTCGCCAAATTTTGCCATTAGGTCGCCAATTGCTGTAATGACACCAAAATAGTCATTGAACAATATCCCGACAACGATTCCAAGAACTACAAGCCCTTGTAACAGACCGGTCACATCATTTATAAAAGAGGTTACGGTTTCAAAGGCCTTTTTCATTTAATGTCTCCTTAGATTATTTAAGCAGAAAGAAGGGTGCAAGAGCTATCCCTATTTTCTACTGGTTAACCCGCAAAAGAAACAAAAATTAACAAGGCCAATAGACCAGAGAATCCACCATCTAAAAANGATTCTACAAGATCTACAATTCCACCAATTGGGTCAAACCCAGTTGAATATAGTATGTTCACAAATACGAACATGACAATTAGTGCTTTAACTAAACTAACTACAGAATTAGCAATACCTTGAACAGATGAAGTAAAATCAGCCATTAGGTTCCTCCTTGAATTATGTTGTATTGAGCAAAAAAAAAGGGCACTTAACGCCCCTTATTTCTTCAATTCTTTCACTTAAAATTTTGTTTGCAAGTTTCAATGAAAACTAGTTGCATTGTTCTGAATTTAAAAATAATAATCGAATAAACAATAATCTTTAAAAACATATATAAAAAAATATTTAAATAAAAATTTTAATAACACATAAATTTTGTTTTAAAAATAGGATATTAATTTATGAAGATAAAGAATGTAATTGGAAGAGAAGTCTTAGATTCTAGAGGAAATCCTACTATTGAGGTTGAAATTCATATTGATGGAAACAAATCAGGCAGAGCGATTGTACCCTCTGGTGCATCAACGGGCACCAAAGAAGCATTGGAGTTAAGAGACAACGATTTAGCTAGGTATAGAGGAAAAGGCGTATTAAAAGCAGTAAAAAATGTCAATGAAATTATAAAAAAAGAAATTATTGGTCTAAATATTGAAGATCAAAAATTCATTGATAATAGGCTGCTTGAAATTGATAATNCTGATAACAAAAAAAATTTAGGGGCAAATGCTATTTTAGGTGTATCATTAGCCACAGCGCATTGTAGAGCTGTAGCGAACAAAATCCCTCTTTTTAAGGATTTTAATAAAAGTAAGGAGTCAAAGTACAATCTTCCCATTCCATTCATGAATATTTTGAACGGGGGAAGCCATGCGGATAATAATGTTGATATTCAAGAATTCATGATTGTTCCTATTGGCGCCAAATCTTTTTCACACGCAATTCAAATGGGGTCAGAAATTTTTCATTCATTAAAAGAAATTTTACAAAACCAGGGCCACATTACTGCCGTAGGAGATGAAGGTGGNTTTGCTCCAAATCTTAAATCTAACATTGAAGCAATTGAATTAATTATTAGGGCAATTGAAAAAACCAGCTACAAACCATATAAGGATGTTTTTATAGCATTAGATGTTGCAGCAAGTGAAATTTACCATAACAACAAATATCACCTCCAATCAGATAAAAGAAAGCTAACATCAGATGAAATGATAGAATATTATGAAACATTGATAAATAATTACCCGATAATTTCAATTGAAGATGGATTAGATGAAAATGATTGGAACGGATGGAAAGAATTAAATAGGTCAATAGGAACTAAATGCCAAATAGTTGCAGATGATTTAACAGTTACAAATAAATTATTTTTAGAAAAGGCTCTAAAAAATGATGCTATTAATTCAATTTTAATAAAATTAAATCAGATTGGGACTGTAACAGAAACTATTGAAACAATTAATCTTGCTAAAGAGAATGACATTTCTACAATGATTTCACACAGGTCAGGTGAGACCGAAGATACAACTATTTCTGATTTAGCAGTTGGATTAAATGCTGGCCAAATAAAGGCAGGCTCATTGTGTAGGACTGATAGAGTGTCTAAGTACAATCAACTCCTCAGAATTGAAGATTATTTAAATGACAGAGCTTTATATGAACCTCTTTCATTGTCAAAATATTTTTAGAAAATGAGAAATAAAAAAAAGCTGAAACAATCATTTAACAAGCTTCAAAAGCAGCTCATTCGAGGGGTTTTAAGTATAATTGGAATATCGCTCATAATCATTTTCATATTTGGCAATCATGGGGTTGTAGAACTTTATCAATTATCAAAAAAGCGTCAACAGATTCAAGAGGAAATAGTTCTTTTGAGACAGCAAAAAATTGATCTGGAAAAAGAAAAATCATTATTAAAAAATGATAAAAAACATATTGAAAAATTAGCAAGAGAAAAATATCGCATGGCAAAACCGAATGAAAGAATTTTTAAGGTTATAGAAAAAGATCATTAATTTTTGTCGATATCTTTTCCAAGAAATTTGCTTTGTTTGTATAGTTGTTTTTTTTCCTGCGATGTTAAAGAGTCAAAACCTTCTTCTTGAATTTTATCCAACAAAATATCAATATTTTTTTGAATTTTGATTTTGTTTTCTTTTATTTTTTTAATTTTGTTTTCTTTTTGTTGGTTTATTTTTGATCTCCAAATATATCTTAGAGTATATTCATGCTTTTTTTGTTTTAAATAGAATAATCCTACAATCATTCCTGATAAGTGTGTTAAATGACTAACATTGCTACCCGCTGAACCCATTGCAGAGAAAAAAGCTATAGCTCCTAAAACAACAACAAAATATTTAACTTTGACAGGAAATAAGAAATAAATTAAAATTTTTCTTTCGGGAAAAGTTATACCGTAGGCTAATAAAATGCCATAAATGGAACCGCTTGCCCCAATTAATAAAGAAAAAGGGTTGTTCAAATTAAATAGAGCCCAAATTAATCCTGAGCCAATTCCAGTTATAAAATAATACTTTAAAAATTCTTTTTTCCCCCACAAAGATTCCATTTCCGAACCAAACATCCACAATACAAACATATTCATAAATAAATGAAAAAAATCTCCATGCATAAACATATATGTTACCGGCTGCCAAACCATCGGCCAAAAATTGGATGGCGAGAGACCGAAGATTTGAGCTAAATCAAATTGACCTTGAGCTATACTTCTAAATAAAAAAACAATTAAGTTAATTAATAAGAGTTGTCTAATAGCATTGGGGAATAATCGTGGCCCAAAAGAAAGATTGTTGCTATTAGATTGATATTGATAATTCATTTTATTTTAATGAAGTTAAACCATACATTGTTTCAAGACTTCAAAAGATTTTAAATTTTTAATATTTTCAAATTGTATGCTAAAGCAACGATTCAGATAGTCGCTAATTGCTAATCTATCTAGTTGAGTTATTTTATAAAATTGATTAAAATCAACATTTTGTTTTTCAAAGTCATTGAAGATTTTTTTTGAGTTAGGTCCTGCAAAGGGGTCCGGCAATATACTATGATCCAACTCTAATTGCTTAAAATCTGGTTTAAAGCCTAAAACCCTTAATAGCTGGTATTGAAAATTCCAAAAAACTAAATTCATTTGATTTCTTTTAGTCTCGATCAAGTTAATAGCATTTGTCAACTCGTTGAATAACTCATCATTCCTATCTATNTCAGAGGTGCACTTATCAACTAGTTCAATAATTGCCATCACATATGATATTTTAATAAAGTCCTTTTGAATTGAAACCCATTGATTCTGAAAAGTTGCTTTCGATACAGTCTGCAGGTTTCTATTTGGTCTGTAATAAAATAAAAGCTCTAAGTAATTGCCNGGTTGAAAATATGAATTTTTAAAGTTTTTTTTATTTTTTGCACCATGTACGATAAAACTTATTTTGCCATAGTCTTTTAAAAAGCACTTTGAAATAATGCTTGACTCTCCATAGCTAAATCTATTTAAAACAATAGCTAGCGACTTTTGGACCATATTAATATGCCTTGGCGAAGATCACTTTATATTTCGCTTTTTTGTTAGAGTAAATACATTTTAATTGATCAATATCTTGCTCAAATGGAATCACTCTAATTGTGGCTTTAGTTTGTTCTTTAATTCTTAACTCCGTTTCTGCAGTGCCATCCCATCCGCATTGTATAAAACCACCCTCATTCTCAATAACAGATTTAAATTGATCAAAGTTTTTAACATTATGAGTATTTTTAACTTGAAAATCTTTTGCCTCTGAAAATAAGTTAGTCTGAATGTCTTGCAGGGTCTTTTTTACTATATTGACAAAATCATCTATTTTAATATTACACTTCTCATTTGTATCTCTTCTGTAAAGCACTAATTCTTTATTTAATATATCTCTTTGGCCTATCTCAATTCTAATTGGGACTCCTTTAAGNTCCCAATGATTAAATTTTGAACCAGGCCGTTTATCGGACCAGTCTTCGTAAATTCTAACATTTGCATTTTTAAGGTCCCTTATGGGATTAATAATAAAGTTTTTTATAGCTTTTTTTTGATCATCATTTTTAAAAATNGGAACAACTACGACTTGAATTGGTGCTACTTTAGGGGGCAATCTTAATCCATTTTCATCTCCGTGAGTCATGATTATTGCTCCTACGAGTCTAGTGCTTACACCCCAGCTTGTTGCAAATACTAATTCTTCTTCATTTTTATCGTTTTGAAATGTTACTCCAAATGCTTTGGCAAAATTTTGACCTAGGTTATGAGATGTTCCAGCTTGTAATGCTTTTTTATCTCCCATCATTGCCTCAATACAATATGTTTTTTCAGCACCGGCAAACTTTTCTGCTTCTGTTTTGAGACCAGTTAGTACAGGCATAGCCAAATAATCTTCAGCTAAACACTTATATAAATCCAATACCTTTAAAGTCTCTTCCTCTGCTTCTTCAGCGGTCGCATGTGCTGTATGCCCTTCTTGCCAAAGAAATTCTGAAGTTCTCAAAAACAACCTTGTGCGCATCTCCCATCTTACAACATTAGCCCATTGATTGATTAAAACTGGCAAATCTCTATAAGACTGAATCCATTTTTTGTACATTGACCATATAATAGTTTCTGAAGTAGGTCGAACAATTACTTCTTCTTCTAAGCGCGAGTCGGGATCAACATTTATATTCCCATTTGCATCAGATTTTAATCGAGTATGAGTAACAACTGCGCATTCCTTAGCAAATCCATCAATATGCTCAGCTTCTTTAGCTAAGTAAGATTTGGGAATAAAAATTGGAAAATAAGCATTAACATGTCCTGTCTCTTTNATCATTTTGTCTAAAACGTTTTTTACTAAATCCCAGAGCTCAAAACCATATGGCATGATAACCATCGTTCCTTTTACAGGTCCATAATCTGCTAAACCTGCTTTGGTAACGATATCCGTATACCAATTTGAAAAATTTTCTTTTTGAGTAGTCATATTTTTAGACATTGTTTAATTGAGTCCTATGTTATAACTGGATTAAAGATTATTCATACAAAATAAAATTTAGTATTAATTTTTGCATTATAAATTACATATAACTTTTGATTTTTAAATTAGGACAATTATGAAAAAGNATCTTCTATTAATAATCATATCATTTGGTGTTTTCGCTTGCACAACAAAAAAAGCAGATATGATTATATATAACGGTAACATTTATACGGTTAATGACTTAAGCCCGCTTGTTAATGCTGTAGCTGTAAGAGATGGTAAAATTTTAGATTTAGGTGACTGGCAAAAACTAAAAAAATATAAATCAGACCGTACAAATTTAATAGATCTAAAAGGTAAAACTATGACACCTGGTCTGATTGAAGGCCATGGGCATTTTACTGGCTTGGGCGAATCAAAGCTTAACTTAGACCTAAGCAGTATCAAAAGCTATGACGAGCTGATCAATGTGGTGGAAAATGCAATAAAAAATGCTCCAGAAGGAAAATGGATTATAGGGCGAGGATGGCACCAAGACAAATGGACATTAAAGCCGAAAAAGATCGTTAGGGGTTTTCAAACGCATGATAGATTAAGCGAGATATCAAAAAACAACCCTGTTTGGTTAAGGCATGCCAGCGGGCATGCAAGCTTTGGGAACCAAAAGGCTATGGAAATAGCGGGCATTTCAAAAGAGACTGAATTTGGATTTGGCGGTGAGATAATAAAAGATCTTTCTGGAAACCCAACGGGTATTTTTAATGAAAGAGCCCAATATTTGGTTTCACAATATATTGATAACAACAACGACTCTACTGAGGTGATAAAGCTGGCCGTGGAAGAATGTCTAAAAAATGGAATTACGTCATTCCATGATGCAGGCACAACGGGCGAATCGTTAAAGATGATTGAAAGTGCAATTAAAAATAATGAACTCAAAGTAAGAATATATTCTATGCTTACTAGCAGAGATGAATCTTTATTAGAGGAATGGTATCAAAAGGGGCCTGCAATAGGATTAGCTGATGATTATTTAACAGTAAGATCCATAAAGCTTAACGCAGATGGTGCTCTTGGTTCTAGAGGAGCATGGCTACTTGGTGAGTATACTGATCGGCCTGGTCACTACGGCATGGCAACTCAACCTATGGAATACGTTTACGATGTAAGCAAAAAGGGTATTCAGAATGGCTTCCAAGTTAATACTCATGCAATAGGCGATAGAACTAATAGAGAAGTTCTTGATCAATATGAAAAGGTCTTTCAAGAGTACATTGATTTATCGTTAGATCATCGCTGGAGAATTGAGCATGCCCAGCATATTGATCCAATTGATATTCCAAGGTTTGGAAAATTAGGTGTAATTGCCTCTATACAGGGCATTCACATGTCATCAGATAGACCGTGGGCAATTGAAAGGCTTGGAGAAAAAAGAATAACCGAAGGTGCTTATGCATGGAGAGATCTTATTAATACTGGAGCAGTTTTAGTGAATGGAAGCGATGTTCCTGTTGAGCCAATCAATCCTATTGCTTGTTTTTATGCCAGTATAAGTAGAAAAACGTTGTCTGGTAACCCGAGCAATGGATATGAACCAAAACAAAAAATGACAAGAATGGAAGCATTAAAAAGCTATACTATAAATGCTGCATTCGGTGCCTTTGAAGAGGATATCAAAGGGACTGTGGAAATTGGTAAATATGCAGACTTTACAGTTTTTTCCCAAAATATAATGACTATACCAGAAAATGAAATATTAAAAACAAAAGTTACACACACTATAGTAAATGGTAAAGTTGAGTATAAATTAAATTGATTTCAAAGATTCTAGAAAAACGCATTAAATCTCTCTACACAAAAAAAGGGAGGTTAAAAAATAATAATTTTATTATTGAAGGGAAAAGATCGCTTTTAACTGCTATTCATAACAATGTTAAAATAAAAAATATTGTTTTAAGTAAAAGTTTTATAGAAAAAAATAAAGATTTAGCTTTATATAATAAATACAAAATATCTGTTGTTGATGATAAATGTTTTGATCAATTATCACAGGTTGATAGCCCATCGGGGATACTAGCAGAAGCTGAAATGCCTGCATACAACAAGATAAATCCAGATTTTCCGTTGGTATATCTAGATCAAATTTCAGACCCTGGCAACCTAGGAACAATCATTAGAACTTGCGATTGGTTTGGAGTAAAACAAATTGGCATATCTCCGAACAGTGTTGAATTCTATAATCCCAAAGTTGTGCGATCATCAATGGGTTCTCATTTCAATATGAAATATTTAGGTACGCCCAGCTCAAGAAATTTGAATAAGTTTAATTTGATTGGAGCAGATTTCGATAAAGGAAAGAATATTAACGATATTTCTCCTCCTAAAAACTGGGCGCTTATCATGGGCAGCGAAGCTTATGGGATATCAAGAAATATGAATAAAAGAATTTCATCATATGTAAAAATTGAAAGACTTGGATTAGGGGAGTCTTTGAATATTGGTGTAGCTATGGGTATTGTGTTGCATAAATTTACGAGCTAATGTAGTGTTTTAATTGCCCTACAATGGTAGTAATTTATAAATCAATGGAAAGAAAAAAGTTAGTTATAAGTGAAACAAAATCAATCTACATGGCAAATTTTTTTAGTGGTATTGTTTTCAGTCCTTTCTGCGTTGATAATTGGTACAGCTCTGGGGTCAATAGATTATGGAGGAAATCCATCAATTTCAACGTATTTAGGGATGTTTCTTGCTCAATTTTTTATAGTTGTCCCAGTAATATTACTATTAAAAAAAAATAATCTAAACATAGCAAAAAGCCTTAGAATCAATAAGGTATCAAAAAAAGTATTATTTTATTCTTTTATTCTATCTATTGGTGCAGTCGTTATTTCAGATGAAATAAATATATTATTTGAAATGATACTTCCATTGCCAGATTCTTTTTCACAGCTTGAAGATATTTTAAGACCTGACGAATTGATTTCTTTTGTTTTGTTAAGTTTGACAATTGTTATTATTGCTCCAATTGGAGAAGAGCTGTTGTTCAGGGGCTTTTTGCAGCACTACCTTGAAAATACTTGGAAAGATGTAACAAGGGCTATTTTAGTCTCAAGTTTATTTTTTGCTTTTATTCATTTTAACCCTTACTGGATCATTCAAATTTATTTACTTGGTATATTGTTAGGCTATCTTGCATGGAAAACACAGTCCGTTTTACCTTCAATTATTTTTCATATTTGTATAAATGGCACATCTCTTTTTTTGACAACATTTGATGATTTTGTTGAACGTATTATTCTTTGGAATGGACACATTCATCCAATTATAATATTATTTGGAATTATAGCATTTAGCTTTGGTTTTAAGAACATCCATACAAGTGGAGCTAAGGTATGAAAAAAGAGATATTTGAAACAGAGATAACTATTTTAAGAGATACTTTCAGAAGGTTGATTCGACGACACGCAAAGACAAATATTATCAAACTTATTGATAAAACACACCCTGCAGATATGGCTTTAACTTTTCAATATCTAAACGAAGCAGAACAGGATCTAATATTTAATTTCATGAAAGCCAACAATAACACTGTTGAATTCTTAAGTGAATTGTACGAATCGACATCATTACGTCTTCTGGAGAGTGATTCAGCAAAAAGAATAGCATCTATTTTGCAATATGCTAGTTCAAATGAACAAGCCTATTTAATGGGTCTTGTTAATGAAAGATTTGCAAATTCGGTTATAAAGCTTCTAGAAGCTGATGAGCAAGAACAGCTTGAAGAGATAATGGCTTACCCTGATGATAGTGCAGGAAGCCTGATGTATACAGATGTTTTTACTCTTCATGAAGAAACCAATGCAAAGCAAGCAGTAAATGCTCTTCAAGACCAAAATGATGCAGAGATGGTTTTTTATTTATATACCTTAGACGACGATGGAAGATTGACAGGGGTAATATCCCTTAGAGAGCTTGTCATAACTCCAGCTGAGACTAAATTAAAAGATATTATGTCTCGTCAAATTCATGCAATTAGACCTGAGACAGATCAAGAAGAGGTTGCAAAGATTGTTTCTCAATATAACATATTAGCAGTTCCAGTAATTGACTCTGAAGACAAACTACTTGGAATTGTAACAGTTGATGATGTGGTAGATGTTATTAGGGAAGAAGCCACTGAGGATTTTCTTCAAATGGTTGGGGCAGGAAAGGATAGAGAGATTTTGCTGAGATCATCTTGGGAAAATGCAAAAAGTCGTTTACCTTGGCTTTTTGCTAGCTGGATAGGTGGAATAATGGCTGCATTCATAATCGGTATTTTTGATGATGTCTTGGAAAAATCAATTGTGCTGGCAGCATTTATACCGGTAATCATAGGAATGGGTGGAAATGTTGGCACTCAATCCTCAACTTTAATTGTGCGCGGGCTTGCAACCGGGAGAGTGAACGTTGAAAACTCAATAAAGGTGTTATTCAAAGAAATTAGAGTTGGCCTAATACTCGGTGTATTATATGGTATTCTTCTGGGATTATTTGCAGTGATTAAATTTATAAATATGCCACCAACCTTGGGTTTAGCCGTTGGGCTGAGCATATGCTCATCGATGATTATTGCTGCAACAATAGGATCTATAGTGCCTCTTATATTAGACAAATTTGATATCGATCCTGCAATTGCTACCGGGCCATTTGTGACTACAGCTATTGATATACTAGGGGTAACCCTCTATTTTCTAATTGCAAAATTCCTATTAAATGGTATTTAGATTATGAAAAAAGGATTCCTGAATAAAAATTGGAAGAATTTGCTAATCTGGTCAAGCATTTCTTTCTCTATTTATTTTGCTATAAAATATGGCATAGATAAAAAGATTGTTGTTTTTGGAACTGTTGTAATAGGGGTGTTTACTCAAGCCTTTGCAGGTTTAGCTGCATTAGCAGCAGCGGTGCCACTTATAGGGCCATTTCTTGTTAAAATATTTTCCATCCCTTTTTTCTACATTGTAAACGCTATGAGTTATTTTATAAGTGCAATAGCGATAAGAAAAGGTCATGGTTCAGACTTAACAAAATCCCGCGTTTTAACAATAGCAATGATGATAGGAATACTTATTGGTTATATTATTGGAAACCTTGCTCCTGTAAAATAGATTATAGCAATGAAAATTCTTATTCTTCATGGTCCTAACCTTAATTTAATTGGAAAGATATCAGCAAAAAACAAGGAAACGGTTACATTAGATAAAATCAACAAGAGTATGAAAAAATTTTGCAATGGCAAAAATTTGGAACTAAAGATTTTCCAAACTCATAAGGTATTTCAAGCAATCAATTTTTTACAGCGAAATAGAAATTATTCTAAAAAGCTTATTTTTACGCCCATGTCTTGGTCGCTATATGAACATTCGCTGCTTGAAACAATTAAAGTATGTAATTATAATTTAATGCAAGTTTCATTTAATGAGGGATATGCGTTATCAGATTTTAATAAATCTATTTTCAATTCCTGTTCAACTAAAAATTTTATCAATCATCCTCTATCGGTCTATGAAGATGCTCTATCTTATATGCTAAAAACGATGAAATAATTAATGATAAAAAAAATAATCTTTTTAACTTTTATTATCATTGGCTGCTCAAACAGGCCTGTTCTAGTACCTAACGATGCTTCTTCATTGTTTGAAGATAATACTGCAATATCCGCTACTGTTTATAATATAAGCAGCGACAGTATAGAAACTTCAATAGCTTTTGATATAAGATCAGACTTTGATAAATATTTAATAGATGTTCAAAAACCTATTAATAAAGCCTTTTTAATAAAAAGGTTTTTCCCTTCATTGGACGATTCGTCTGTTTCTATGTACGAGGATGAAATTGACTTACGTGGCTTAGGCACTAGAAGATTCGTAAGTATGGATAGAAATGGCAATGAATTAAATATGAAATTTTCAATAGATACGCTTCAATTAAAAAATCATGTTGAAATAGAAATAAAAAAATTAAAATATTCACTTCCTGTGCATTACCTTTTTGACAAGAGGGGGGGAGTGCCTGATTTTTCAAAAATTACTGATAAAATCATTTTACCTATTGATGGATTGAGTTTTCCTGAAAGAGCATCGAGACTTCCAAATGCACCTAGATCGTATCGCTCTGGTACGCACAGGGGAATTGATTTTTTTTCTAACTGGGGAACACCAGTGCGATCAGTTGCAGATGGAATTGTAATTAGGTCAGACATTAATTACAAAGAGATGCCCGCGGATTTTCGGATTGAAATGCTTAAAAGAGCAAGCCTGATTAATAGGACGCCTTCAGATATTTTTAATGAGTTATTATTAGGGCAAGCGGTAATAATTGATCACGGTTTGGATTTATTCCCAGGATATAGAGCAATTACTATCTATGCGCATTTGTCAAACATAATTCCCAAATTTGAAGTTGGATATAATATTAAGTCTGGAGAAATCTTTGGATATTCTGGAAATACTGGAACAAGCCCAAGCACATTAGGAACTAAAGATGAATCCCACTTGCATTGGGAGCTAATTCTTCAAGATTCAAAAGGCGAATATTATTTTGGACAAGACTTAGAATATTCAGAACTTNTCAAAGCTTTAGATAGTTTGTTTATAAAGTAATCATATTTCGACAGGAGTTTTCAAATGAGACATTTTATTTATTTTTTTCTTTTCACAATTGCGATTTCACAAGAAAGTATATCTTTACCTATGAGTGTAAAAGATGTTTCATATAACCCCCAGATTTCTAGACCAGAAAAAATTATTGGCCACCAAATTGGAACTAGGCACACGCGCACAAGCCAGGTGGTTAATTATTTTGAAGCACTAGCTAGTGAGAGTGATAGAATTGTACTTAAATCACATGCTGTTTCACACGAAGGAAGAAAATTAATTCATGCTATAGTCACCTCGCCAGAAAATCATGAAAAACTTGATTTAATTAGAATAGCTAATTTGCGCTTGTCGGATAATCCTTCAAGCGTCTCAAGCAATGAGATTAACAATATGCCTGTTATAGCTTATTTAGGTTATTCTATCCATGGAAATGAAGCTAGTGGGACTGAAGCCGCTATATTGCTTCTGTATCATTTAGCTGCCGGCAAAGGTTATGAAATTGATCAAATTTTAAAAAATACCGTTCTTATTGTTGATCCAATGTTTAATCCTGATGGTAGGGATCGTTTTGTGAATTGGGTAAATGGCAATCGTGGCCTAGTCGCTACTGATGACATACATGATAGAGAACACAACGAGCCTTGGCCTGGAGGAAGAACCAATCATTATTTTTTTGATATGAATCGAGATTGGTTGCCACTAACACAACCAGAATCTAGAGGTCGAGTTTCTGTTTTTCATTACTGGCGCCCGCAATATCTTTTAGATGTTCATGAAATGGGGGGTAATTCTACCTTTTTCTTTCAGCCTGGCATTCCTTCAAGAAATAATCCCAATACGCCTGAAGAAGGTATTAAACTGGCTTACAAGCTAGCGCCCTATTTTGCAAAGAGGCTTGATTCAATTAAATCAATGTATTATTCTGAGCAATCTTTTGATGATTTTTATTATGGCAAAGGGTCTACTTTTGGCGACATACATGGATCAGTTGGAATCCTATTTGAACAGGGATCATCAAGATCACTTGAGACAACAACCTCATCAGGAAAACTAACGTATGCATTTTCAGTTAGAAATCAATTTATGGCGACACTTGGCAATATAGATGGTTTAGTAGCACTTAGAAAGGATTTTTTAAACTACCAGAAGAGCTTTTACCAAACAGCAAATTCTGAAGCTAAAAAAAATCCTGTTAAAGGGTATTTAATCAGTCTCAAAAATAATAGAACAAAGGCCCAAATGCTTTTAAGAAACCTTCAAAGCCATAGAATAGTAGCTTATGAACTAAAAAGGTCTATATCAATTCGCGAAGGTAAATTTAATAAAGGAGAAGCAGTCATTATACCTACCAAGCAGCCACAAACAAGATTTATCAATGGTATAATGGAAAAAGTGACCATGTTTACGGATTCACTCTTTTACGATGTTTCAGCATGGACCTTACCGCTCGCCTACGGTGTTGAGAGCTATCAATTAAAACAAGGTCCAGAATCCTATCTAGGAAATGAATTACCGCTCGTTGAGCTGGATGGAGGTAGCGTAATGGGTGGGAAGGCACAGTCCGCATATCTCATGAAATGGAATAGGTATTATAATGCACGTGCATTGTATAAGATTTTAGACGCGGGTATACTCCCTAGATTAACAACAGAACCCTTTTCTGCGAATGTAAATGGGAAAAAAATGAGTTTTGATCGAGGAACTATTGTGATACCAGTGATTCAGCGAGATGCTAATTCTACGCTAAAGGAAGATGATATTCATAATCTAATGAATGAGATTGCTGTAGAAAACCATGTTAATATCTATGCTACCAACTCTGCATCAACACCCACTGGTCCTGATTTAGGTGGAGCATTTCAAGGCCTACTTAAAAAACCAAAAGTTGCAATCCTTTCTGGAAGAGGAACATCATCTTATGGTGTTGGTGAAGTTTGGCATCTCTTAAATCATCGAATGCATATACCAGCCTCGTTGGTTGATGCTAATAATCTCTCTCAAAGAAAATTGTCACATTATAATACTTTGATCTTAGCAGATGGAAATTATGCAATGCTTGATTCAGCTGATATACAATCAATTAAGGATTGGAATAAAGAAGGTGGAACGGTAATAACCACTGGATCAGCTTCAAGATGGGCGGTAAACAATAAGATCACCTCTGAGAAAATCAAAAAGAACAAACAAATTAATTTAGATATAGCATATAGCAGAGTTAGAAATACTACAGGAGCGCAACGTATTGGCGGTGCCATATTTAACATAAGACTAGACAATACACATCCAATTGGTTATGGCTATAGAAAATCAGTACCCGTTTTTAGACGTGGTGATACTTTCTTTGAACTATCTAAATCAACCTCTGCTAACGTTGCGAGATATAGCAATAACCCGCTTTTAAGTGGATATATTTCAGAAGAGAGATTAAACGATATGAAAGGTACAGCTTCGATCATAGCTAAAAGGCAAGGAAGAGGTCATATTGTCATGTTTAGTGATAACCCATCCTTTAGAGCTTTTTGGTATGGAACGAACGGTCTCCTACTCAATGCAGTATTCTTTGGNCATGCATTTTAATTAAGTTGCGCTAGGATTGACCAGATTACGATTTTATAAAGCAAATTAAGTAAACTTTAAAAAGATCTAATACGATTCTCGAATTCTATTTTTAAATCGTTAGAAAAATCTTTTACTCGCTTCTTGGTNTCATCATTAGTTGCNATATCGATCCATTCCTCACTACCCTCAGGCCTTCCAAAGGANTTAACAATAGCTCTTANNCTATACATNCCAGCNCCNTTNCCTTTNACCCTNGACTCTAACATNAANTGATANCTNACTTCNTTNATACCNTTTAANATCTCNAAATTGGTNATNTTNGGNTAAACNTANTNNCAAATTATCACAGTACCTGCNCCACGATCTTCTGTTTGCTCAATAACAAATCTATGACGATTTAATATTCTATTTGCAAGTGTGACAAAATCTTCATTGGTAGCCAGACCAATGGATACTCTATGGTCTCTTACTTTTGGACCGTTGCTACTTGTACCAGCACAATTGATCAAAAACAAAGACAGCATAAATGTTAAAATAATTTTTCTGTTCATAATTGTAGTTCCTTAGCAAAAAAAAAGGCCCTAATAAATAGGGCCTTTTTTATATAATATAAACCGATAGTTTACTTATGAGCGCTGTCTGTTAAAGGTGTTACTTTATCCCACTCAATAACAAAACCGCGAGTTCTAAATCCACCATTACCATCAAATGGTGATATTTTTCTTCCTGCTGTACCATCTGTCCCAATAGCATCTTGACCACCAAAAGAGTAAGAATCCATCAATAGAATTTCTAACTCTTTACCTGGAATTGGTAAATGTTCAGCTGTACCTTTAACAAGATCGCCATGACCTCTTCTATGATAAAATGGTACGAACGGATTAGTTTGAGTTGATTCTATAATTTGCTCGTACTTTAGCATAGCCCAAAGTGATGCATCATCAAGTGCGCTTGGCGCATCTGATGGTGATCCTACTGGTGTCGAAGCAGTTGCAGCTGACAGACCTCCAATAGTTACACGACTATTGTTAATAAAGGTCGCAGCATTTGCAGCATCACTGCCACGAAGTGCTGCTTCTGCTCTATAAAGATCAAGTTCTGATTGAACTACATCGTGCATAGGGCCAACTAAGGTTGTTGCATAAGCTGATTGCCTATTCCAAAAGTAATAAGTTTGGTGATACGTTCCTCTGGAAGCAATCAAACGAGTGCGATACTCATTTAGACCGTACAAGCCAGCTGCCTGTGTACCATCGCCTGCATCGCCAGCTGATATTCTTTTATCATCAGTTACAATTGAGAAAGCTTTACGTCCAGCAACAGTAGCATCACTGCCATCACCTAACCAATTCTTATAACCATCTGATTTATCAGCAGGGCCGATCATCTTGTAATCTGCTCTACCCCAACTTCTAGAAACAGCTGAATAATACTGGGTTCTTGTCCACCAAAAATCACCATCACCAACAGGAGCAAAAGTGCCACCTTTGGTAGCATGTGATGCAATGTCAGCCCAATCAGCTGAAGCTCTTTCACTAGCATCTCTACCTACAGCAGCCTTATAACGTGCGAGCATACTGTGACCAACTGCAGCAAGATCTGCCATGGTCATGCCAGGAATTTGCATCCAATCTTCAGGTACAGATACGGTACTATTAGCTTCTGCATCAGATACGACTGCTTCAAGCGCAGTTAGTGCACTTGACATCAGAGTTTTGTAATCAACTGTTTCAATCTTCTGAGAAAAGTCAGTGTCCCCATCTACGTAAAAGCCCTTGTCGTACCATGATGCAACTTGAGCGTTAGATATTGCTAGAATGAACTTTGCAAATACTTCTGCTCTTTTGTCATCTTCAGCAGTAGCTAAAAAGTTTTTACCACCCTCTTGACCTGCTTTTAATGAAGCTAATCCATCTTTAGCAGATGAAATAGCACCATATAAGTCATACCATGGATCCTCAATATAAAATGCATATCCCCATGCAGGACTATTGTTAATAGCGGCCCTAGGCTCACTTGACATTTCACGCATTCCATAGTTACCCCATGAAGAAGACTGTGAGTCTCCCATAACCATAGGCTGGAAACCTGATCCTGTCACGTGGACGCCTTGCCACCAGGTTAAAAATGTACTCTTAATCAAAGATTCTACATCTGCTGGAGATGCTAGAGCACGAGACTGGTCAGGAGCATTGGTATTGGTAACATCCAAATCAGCACAAGCTGTCATAAACATTACGAACGATAATGCTAGACCAGTTATTTTATTAGTTATTTTCATATTTTCTTCTCCTACTCTTAAAAGTCTACATCTAATGTAAACGAGAAAGTTCTGTAGTTTGGATAGCCGTATGAGTCTACACGAGCATTTACTGCTGAACCTAATGTTCCACCTCCGTAGCCTACTTCAGGATCATATCCTTGGTAGTCAGTCCAGGTGATGAGGTTGCGTCCAACAATACCAACTTGTAAGCCATTTATACCGACCGATCTTAAATCAACGAGACTACTTACGTTATACTTAACAGAAAGTTCCCGTAGCTTCATATATGATGCATCTTCAACGTAATAGTCGTTAGCTGCGTTCACATGGTAAAGATCGCGATAGTAAATAGTTGGCTTCATTTCAGCTTCTGACTTTCCATACTGATCTACGTCACCAGTAGCAGCTTCTCTAGCTCCCCACTGTCTAGTGTGATTATAGATATTACCACCGCTTTGACCATCAAACATCGCATAAACTGATAGTCCTTGGAATCTGAAGTTTGCGTTAAAAGAGTATCCAAAATCAGGCACTGATGTACCAATTTGATGAAGGGAATTTCCTGTTTCATCAACAAACTGAATTGGACGTCCCCAATTATAGGTTTGACTTAAACCGGTTGAGGTTCTTCCCCATAAGGTTTTAGAAATACCTTCAGTAACTTTATTACCATCACCAACCCAAACTAAATAGCCATCGCTATTTGTAGCAAATTGGCTAATGCTAGCTTGATCTGCTGCTGGAAGATGAGCAGCGCCAGTAGCCCACTTGGTTCCCCAGAATGATGCATACTGTGTGTTGTTCTTCATGTAAAAAACAGTCTGACCACTACCACTACTTGTAAGGTAAGCAGGCATATTAAATGAGGTTAATTGTTGATCATAAGTATCATAATTAAAACCTAAAGATAATGACATATCTCTAGTGTTAAGAACGTAACCATTAACTGATAGCTCTAGAGCATCAGCTTCCAATGTTCCAGCATTCTGCCACTGACTGCTATAGCCATAAAAACCAGCCAATGGTACTGGTAATAACTGATCTTCGTTCAAAGTGCTTGAAGAAGTAAGTTCAACTGAAACACGATCTAGTATACTAAAATCAACACCAAATTCTGTTTCGGTTGTTGTTTGTGGCTTAAGATCTTTGTTTCCTAAAGCACCCTTTGAAATATTACCACCAGCTACTGACCAGGTCTCATATTGCTGAGAAAATGCAGGTCTAACACCAGCAGTACCACTACTGAACCTGAACTTAAATTCTGGCAATAGACCCTTTAGAGGTCCCCAGTATGATTCTTCACTCAAACGATAAGCTCCACTGAATTTGTAGTAGCTATTTTCACGATTTTGTGGACCGAACAAAGAGCTACGATCTTGTCTCAAACTCAAGTCGATGATGTATCTGTCAAGAAGATCGATTTGACCGCCGATATTGAAACCGTCAGAGTTTACAGTTTGATTTGAAGAGCTTACAGTTTTGTCAGCTCCAGTTTCTAGCTGAGGGACATCGCCAACAGCTAAGTTCCAAGCATTGCCACTGCGATATACATAGTCATAAGCTTCATAGTTGTAACGACCTCTTACTATAATATCTGCTTCACCTACCTGGGTAGCATAATTAACACCAACATCACCATTGATAGATTGCTCATTGGTATTAGACTTTGTGAGGTTACCATCATTAAAATTAGGACTAGGAGTAATTGTTAACCAACCCTTAGGATATGAGTTACTCCATAGCCTTGCTGAACGATCATAGCTTAATGAACCAACTGCTTTCAGTGATGGTGTTAGTGACCAGCTAAAGTTGGTTCCCAATAAAACTCTATCACGTGTACTTAAACGATCGTTATAAGCAATTTGATAAACAGGATTTGCTTCTTCTTCATTGCGAGGGTCAGGTTGAATATAATAGTCACCATCGGCATTCTTAGCTAGAATATCAACATCCCATGGAAAGAATGTTACATCAAAGAAAGCAGCAGCGCTTGCTTCTTCTTTTAATGAACGAGAAAGAAGTGAGCTAAAACCAAGCTTGATACCAGCTGGTAAGCTAACATCAGTATTTAAACGAAATGTATTTCTTGTAAAACCATCGATGAAATCACCAAATACACCGTCTTCTCCTTGGCTAGAAAGTCCAACAAAAACATTGAAGGATTCTGCATTTCTACTCATTGAGAAAGTATGCTTTGTGTAATCACCATCAGAGTACATACGCTGAACATGATCATATCCAGGTCTTCCACCATTATCTGGTAGTAATTTTGGACTACCATCTGTTGGATCACCAGTAGCTACATATTTGTAAGGTTTAGTCGCGAAATAATAACCAGCAGCATACGAACTATCAGTGTTATATGCTTCTGGAATAGGGCTTTTAGTGTTATCACGAGGATCAAATGGCAAACCGGAATCATTGTCAATCATATAGCCTGTAGCAGGATCTATTTGAAAGAAGTGTGACCCATTAGTTTGAATTGAACCTTGAAGCTGATTATAGCCTTGTTCCATTTTATAGTTAAATCTGGTTTGTCCTAGTCCAAGTTCGGAACCGCGCTTAGTTGTAATAGCAATAACACCATTAGCTGCACGTGCACCATACTCGGAAGCTCCGGAAGCGCCTTTAATGATCTCAATACTTTGAACATCATCAGGGCTAATATCACCCATAGGACTTCCTGAAACAGAAGGATCAATGATAATTCCATCAACAATGTATAAAGGAGCTTGTGAACGTCCACTAGCATTAATGCTGGTAGCGCCTCTTAATTGTACTGAAGCTGCATAGCCTGGCTCTCCAGAACCTTTTACAACTTTAACACCTGCTGATTTACCTCTAATCATTGATTCGACGGTAGTTGATGGAGCAAGCTCAAGAACATCAGAATCGATTTTATCGATAGCAAAAGGTGTCTTGGTCTTTGTTAATTCTCCAGCAACACCAGTAACCATGACTGCATCCATCTTCAAAACGTCTTCTTGAAGATTGAAATCAGTAGTTCCTGATTCACTAACAGTCACTGTGGATTGCTTATATCCAATGTAACGTGCTGTTAACTTTGCCGATGTTAAACCGGCTGGGACAGTAACAGAATAGTTACCATCAACGTCTGTAGATGTACCTGTATCGGTTCCCTCTACAATGACGTTTGCTCCAACAAGCTTGTCACCTGTTTGAGCGTCAGTTACAGTTCCAGATACTTGTATTTGCGCAAGCAAAAAACCAGGTATCATAAGAAAAGTAGCTGCTATTAAGGCAAATGATTTTCTCATTTATTAGTGCCCTCCACTGTTTTAATATCAAAAATGTACATAAAAAGCCTATCTTACCTCGGCTTTAGTAAGTCTTTTGTCAAAGACATTAAACCAAAAATAAACTAAGAATCAACGTTTTTTTAAAAAAAACAAATTTTTTTTATTTAATGAAATCAAAAAGATTTATTAGCATTATTATAAATACATGAAAAATGCATTCATTACTGGTGCTTCAGGCCATTTGGGGTCCTGCTTAGTTCGCTATCTATTAAAAGATAATTGGATTGTAAAATGTTTAATTAATAAGGATACTAAATCAATTGATGATTTAAATGTTGAGAAAATTTACGAAAGTATATTTGACGAGCAAGCTTTAGCAAAAAATATGATCGATTGCGATGTTGTTTTTCACCTTGCAGCGATTGTTGCTCAAGAGAAAGTTGATTATAAAAACATGATAAAAGTAAATGTTGGTGGAACTAAATCCATTTGCAATGCTGCTTTAAAATCCAAAATAAATAAACTTATCTATTTTTCTAGCATTCACGCTTTTAATCAATCCCCTTATCAATCTGTTCTAAATGAAAAAAGACAGCTTGTAGATACCCAATCAGCATCACCCTATGATTTTACTAAGGCATTGGCTCAAAAAGAAGTTTACAAAGCTATTGAAAAAGGGCTAGATGCTAGCATCTTACACCCAACTGGCGTCATTGGACCCTATGATTACAAACCCAGTAGAATGGGTCAAATGATTTTAGATATAAAAAATAAGAGAATGCCTCTTGCTATTAAAACAGGTTACAATTGGGTCGATGTAAGGGATGTATGTTCTGCTGCCATAAAATGTGTGAAGCATGGCAAAAAAGGACAAAACTATATAGTATCAGGAGACTGGCGATCTTTCAAGGATTTATCAATTTTAATTCAAGAAAAGGTTAATAAAAAAATATACTATGGTGAAATACCATTTCTTTTTTTGTACATTATCCTTCCATTCTCAAAGTTGTGGTCCTTGTTATCAAAAAAAAGGGAGCTAATAAATTTGGGGAGTATTTACACACTTAAAAATCAGTGCTCAAAAATTAGTTACGATCTAGCTAAAAATAAGTTAAATCACAACCCTCGCAGTATTGATTCAACAATCACTGATACATTATCCTGGTTTGATTCTGAATATGATATTTGATTATTCAAATTTCAATGTAATTATTACAGCTTGGACTCTTCTATCTTTCTTGGTTTTTGTTATTTTATATTTCGTTAAAGCACCATATGGTAAACACGATCAAGAAGGATGGGGAATAAGAATTCCCGCTAGACTGGGATGGATTGCTATGGAAATGCCAAGCTGGATTTTAATGATAATATTTGCTTTGTTATCATTGAAAAATGGGTTTAGAACAGTGAGCTTGATAATGGCATGTTTTTGGATTTTACACTACTTTCATAGAAGCATGATCTGGCCATTTAGGGCAAAGATTTCGCACAAGAAGATGCCGCTTTCTATCGCGTTTTTAGCCGGGGGATTTAATATTATAAATACTTCTATAAATGCCGAATGGATTTTTTTTTTAAGAGAACCTTACCCACTTTCCTGGCTCTATTCTATTCAATTTGTTGGTGGTATGATAATTTTTTTTACTGGGTTCATCATCAATATATCATCTGATAATATTTTATTTAGACTAAGAAAAGGTGGAAAAGGTGAGTACAGCATTCCATATGGAAAGCTTTTTAATCGCATATCATGCCCAAATTATCTTGGTGAAATACTAGAATGGTTAGGTTGGGCAATTATGGTATTATCATTTGCTGGGTTTTCGTTTTTTGTGTGGACTTTAGCAAATCTAATACCAAGAGCGCTGTCAACCCATAAATGGTACAATGAGAATTTTCAAGATTACCCTAGGGATAGAAAAGCCCTAGTGCCTTACCTTTTTTAATTCTAATTTTTTAAAATTGATATAGCGACATGATACATTAAATTTTAAATTGTATTCTTAGATTTAAACATGTGAGGATTAAAATGCAAAAAGGTAGTATTAACAAAGTTGTATTGATTGGTCACTTAGGTGGAAACCCTGAGTCAAGATTCACCCCATCAGGTGCTGCAGTAGCAAACTTTACTCTAGCCACTAATGAATCCTGGAAAGACTCTAATGGAGAAATTCAAGATAAAACTGAATGGCATCGCTGTGTTATGTTCGGAAAACCTGCTGAATTAGCCGGTGATCTATTGAAGAAGGGCCAATTAATATATACTGAGGGCAAGCTCCAAACAAGAAACTGGGAAGACAACAACGGAGTCAAACGATATACAACAGAAGTTGTATGTGAACAATTTACAATGCTCGGCAGAAAGATGGAATCAAACAATTCACCATCACAAGCTGTGAATCAACAAAATGTTGAGCCATCTAATGAAGAAATTGATGATGACCTTCCTTTCTAAGCCCAAATTTTAGATGAAAAAATCTCATATATCTTCAGAAATATCATCATATATAGACAATTTTTGGAATGATGAAATAATACCAGAGCTCGTTGAATATATCAAGATACCCAATAAATCACCCGCTTTTGATAAAAATTGGGAAGAAAATGGATATATGGAAGAGGTGCTACAGAATGCAATCAAATGGGCAAAAGAGCATGCGCCTGAAAAAAGTGAATTTCATATAAAAAAAGCGAATGGTAAAACACCTCTTATATTAATTGACATTCCTGGTAATAAAGAAGGCGATATTCTAATGTACGGACACTTAGATAAACAACCTGAAATGGATGGATGGAGAGATGATCTCGGACCGTGGAAACCAGTTATCCAAGATGATAAACTATACGGGAGAGGTGGCGCTGATGATGGGTATGCTCTGTTTGCTTGTATTGCTGCTGTGAATTCTTTAATCAAGCAAGGAGTATCACTTCCAAGAATAATTATTTTAATAGAATTTTGCGAAGAAAGCGGATCACCAGACCTTCCCTATTATATGGAGAGTTGTAAAGATATTATAGGGAATATAGATCTTGTTATATGTTTGGATTCGGGTGCCGGCAATTATGAACAATTTTGGACAACCGTTTCTCTAAGAGGAATGATAGCATGTAAGCTTAAAGTTAATGTACTAAAGGAAGGAGTTCATTCTGGTAGTGCAAGTGGAGTAGTTCCTTCTCCATTCAGACTTTTAAATAAATTAATAAATAGATTAGAAGATTCCGATTCTGGTAAAATACATCTTGAAAGTTTGAATGTAGAAATACCAGATGAACGTAAAGCCCAAGCTTTGGAAATGGTTGATTGCCTTGGTAATTGGGAAGAAGAATTTCCATGGTATGGCAACACTAAACCATCAACATCTGATTCGTATGAGTCCATGCTAAACAGAACTTGGAGACCTACCATGACTGTCATAGGTATTGATGGAATACCACCAATAAAAAATGGAGGAAACGTTTTATTGCCATTCTCTGCTGCAAATCTTTCCTTCAGATTGCCTCCGACAGCTGAATCCAAAAAAGCAATGCAAGAAGTTGAAAAAACTTTACTCAGCGACCCACCGAATAGTTGTGAAGTATCAATAAAATGGGAAAAAGCTGCTAACGGTTGGAACGCTCCTTCTTGTAAGTCTTGGCTAAATGATGCAATAAATGAATCATCTGAAAAAATATTTGGCAAACCAGCTAGAGCTATGGGTGAAGGGGGAACAATACCTTTTATGGCTATGCTTGGAGAAAGATACCCCCAAGCGCAATTTGTAATTACTGGAGTACTTGGGCCAAATTCAAATGCACATGGTCCAAATGAATTCATTCACATCCCTTTTGCTAAAAGATTAAATACCTGTATCGCTTTAATTTTATCAAATTATCAAAATAACTAAAAAATTATAATGTCTCCAAAAAGAGGATTGGACAAATATAAACCAAGGCCTGAATGGATTCGATATTTACTTAGCTATATTGCACTTTTTTTGGGTAGAGTTATCTTTAAAATCACTATCACGGGTCAAGAGAACATCCCCAAAAAAGGACCTTACATCATTGCTGGAAATCATTTTACCGTATTTGATCCACCTTTAGTTATATTAGCTGTAAAAAAGCCTATTTCTTTCTTGGCTGCAAGCGACATGGAGGTAAATTGGTATGAAAATTTAGGATTATGGCTTTATGGTTTTATTCCAACAAATAGAGCTCAACTAGCACCTTCTACAATTAAAAAGGCTAGAAAAGTGTTAAAACAAAATAAGATACTAGGAATATTTCCTGAAGGTAACACTGAATCAAGCAGACTAAGAAAGGCAAAACCTGGAGTTGTTTATTTGTCAACTATGGAAAAAGTTAAAATCTTACCAATTGGTATTTACGGTTTAAAGAAGAATCCTATTAATTATATCTTAAGGGGTATAAGGCCCAAGATTTCTATAAAAATCGGAAAGCCTTTTGGTCCTTTAAAACTTCCAATTAATAAATCTGAAAGAAATATGGCCCTGGAACATATTGGTAAAGAGGTTATGTTAAATATTGCTGCGCTACTTCCAGATAAGTGCCATGGAGAATACTCTGGAGATAATATAATTTATAATATCAGAAAAAATATTAAATCATAATGAATCAAGAAAATAAAAGTGAGCCAAAGAAGATTCACTATATTATTGTGATAAGTATAACTATTCTTTTTTTAGTTTTTCTTAGATTAAGAGCTCTTGAAAGAGAAAATATGATTAAAAACAAAGTTGAAGAGACCATTATAAATTGAAACTATTTATATTATTTTTTTCACTTATTGTTGGGATGCAACCAAAAGATTCTGTTTATGCTTTGATTAGAAATGAAGCCATCAATGCAGGCATTGATAAAACCTTCCTGGATAAAACATTTAATCATAAGGATATAAAGGTTCACTCTAAAATCAAGGAACTATTTGAAAAACCTTATGAAAAGAAAAGTTGGGCAGAATATAGAAAAATATTTGTAACAAAAAAAAGAGTGAACTCGGGAGCAAAATTCTACTCTGGCCAATACAACTTGCTAGATAGCACTTCAACTTCAATGAATATTGACCCTCTATTGATATTAAGTATTATTGGAGTCGAAACTAATTATGGAACTCAAAGAGGTAGTTACAATGTTTTTAATGCTCTTTATACTCAAATTAAAATTATGCCTGGAAAGCGCTCAAGATGGGCAAAGAAAGAACTCATTTCATTCTTAGAATATTGTTATAATGATAATATTTCTCCACATTCGATTAAGGGATCTTACGCTGGAGCATTTGGTTATGGGCAATTTATACCAACTAGCTTTGTTAATTATTCTGTTGACGGAAATAAGAATGGAAAAAGAGAACCTTATGCTTGGGGGGATGTTTTTTCTAGCATTGCAAACTATTTAATCAAAAATGGCTACCCAACATCAGAAATCAAGGACCCAAAAGAGGTTTATGATTCAATATTTAGCTATAATCATTCTGATAATTACGTTAGAGTAGTTCTGGAACTAAGAAACGAAATAGAAAAAGAACTTAGTTTAAATTAATGTCAAATGAAAAGATAGAGATAATCGTTTCTACTAAATTTTTACCTGAGAGATCTGATCCTACAAAATCATTATTTCTTTTTTCATATGATGTTAAAATTATGAATAATGGAAAAGATAGTGTCCAATTAAAAGATCGTTACTGGAATATAACTGATGCTAAAAACAATACAGAAGAAATTAGAGGACCTGGGGTCATCGGTAACCAACCTGTAATTAAACCTGGCCAATCATACGAATATAAAAGCTTTTGCCCATTAAAGACAGAGTTTGGAGTAATGCATGGTCATTTTGGCATGAAAACTAGCAATGGAAAAAAATTTAATGCTAAAATTAACCCTTTTAGGTTAACCATCCCCTTTTCTGTAAATTAGGACTATTAATGAAAACAAATACGAAAATAATAGCGACACTGGGCCCCTCATGTAGCGATCCAGAAATCATAAACCAAATGATAAATAATGGGGCTAACATATTTAGATTAAATATGTCTCATGGTAGCAGAGATTCGAAGATTGAACTTTATGATCTTTTAAAAGGGTTCAAATTAAAAGACGGAGAAAGACCTACCATCTTAACAGATCTATGCGGACCAAAAGTAAGAATCAATAGTAAGTTTAAAACTTTAGACATTTCTAAAGATGAAACTGTAATACTATCAAGCAAAGATTCTTTAGATGGGGAAATATTAATAACTGAAAATATATCACTTTCAAATATTGATCTAAAATCTGAAATCCTAATTAACGATGGTAAGATAAAATTATTAGTTCAAAAAAAGATTTCAAAATTCAAATTAGAATGTAAAGTATTAATTAGTGGCAAGGTTGAGCCAAGCAAAGGTGTAAATTTTCCAAATTCAACCTTAGATCTACCATCATTAACTATTCAAGATGTAGAAGATTTAGAACTTGCGCTTGAAAAAGGCGCAGATTTAATTGCACTGTCTTTTGTTAGAAATCATAAAGATATAAACGAAATAAAAAGAATTATGAAAAAGAATAATTCTTTTTTGCCCGTTATAGCAAAAATTGAAAAATGGGAAGCGCTCGATGATATAGATAATATTATAAGTAACTTTGATGGTGTTATGGTTGCAAGAGGCGACCTAGGAGTTGAAATTCCATCTGCAAAAGTGCCTATAGCTCAAAAAAAGATTGCTAAACTTGCCAACAAGCATGGTAAACCAGTTATAATTGCTACACAGATGCTTGAATCAATGATAACTAATCAAGTTCCCACAAGAGCAGAAGTAAGTGATATTGCTAATTCAATTTTTGATAGCGTCGACGCATTAATGGTAACTGGAGAGACTGCAATTGGAAATTATCCTATTGAGGTTGTAAAGACTTTAAAAGATGTTATTCGCTTAACTGAAAAATCATTAGTACAAGAAAAAGTTTTCAACCCTGATGAAATAAATAAAACTGGCGATGCAATAAGCCATGCTGTCTGTCAAATAACTAAAGATTTGAATATTAACATTATCATGACAATGACGCACAGTGGTGGCACCGCTAGAATGATATCAAAATATAGACCTCCTTCAAATGTTATTGCTCTTACCCCATTTAATTCTATCATCAGACAACTAAGATTAATTTGGGGGATCACTCCTATAAAAGTCGATAAATATGACGATATAGATTTAATACCAGACCTTTGCAAAAGAGTAATTGATACCAACAAATTGTTGGGTAAGGGTGAAAAATTTATAATAACCGGTGGTGTTCCTATGGGCGTTTCTGGAACAACTAATTATTTATCAGTTCAAACAAACGATAATTGAGAGTTTATGAGAAAATTATTCTTATTAGTAACAATTTTTTTATCAGTATTTTTATCATCGTGTGATAATGATGCAGCGCTAATGGAATTAGCAAATGAATTGTCTAAAAAATTTATAATTACAGATGGTCATATTGATTTACCATACAGATTAGATGGTAGATACCAAGATATATCAGGCTTGTTTGAAGGTGGAGATTTTGACTATCTAAGAGCTAAAAAAGGGGGCCTTGATGTTCCATTTTTGGCAATATACGTTTCCGCATCATATCAAGAAACGGGTGGGGCCAAAGAAAGAGCAGATTCATTAATTGATTTAGTAAATGAAATAGCTAACAGAGATCCTGATAAATTTGAAATTGCAAATAACGTAGAAGATGCTGAAAGAATATTTTCCCAAGGAAAAATCGCTCTACCGATGGGTATCGAAAATGGTGCTGCCATTGAAAAAGATTTATCAAATCTTAAGCATTTTTATGATAGGGGTATTAGATACATTACTCTAACTCACTCAAAAGATAATTTAATTTGTGATTCTTCCTATGACACTACACGCACCTGGGGAGGTTTAAGCTCTTTTGGTAAAAAAGTCGTTGGCGAAATGAACAGGCTTGGGATAATGGTAGATATTTCACATGTTACTGATGAAGTAATAAATCAAATATTTGACATGACTAATGTACCAGTAATTGCATCTCATTCATCGTGCAGAAAATTTACTCCTGGTTGGGAAAGAAACATGGGAGATAAAGAAATAATACGATTAAAAGAAAATGGAGGCGTGATTCAAATTAATTTTGGTTCAGCTTTCTTGACTCAGGAATCACAAGACAAAAGAAATGAAAATAATAAAAAAGTAGAGGCTTATAAAAATCAATACAATTTGAATGATGAAGATGAAAAGTTGTTAGCCTTTAGAGAAAAAATCTTTAAAAGAAATCCCATATACGCAGATGTAAAAGACGTAGTTAAGCATATTGATCATGTCGTTGATATTGCAGGTATTGATCACGTTGGTCTTGGGTCTGATTATGACGGCGTAGGAGATTCACTCCCTTATGGGCTCAAAGATGTTTCATTCTACCCGAATCTTATTTTTCACTTATTAAAAAGTGGTTACAGCGAAGAACAGATTGAAAAAATATGTTATAAAAATATATGGAGAGTTTGGAAAGCTGTTGAAAATACAGCAGTAAGATCATAATTTTTTTTTAACATAAAATATTAAATCTTATGTATTTTCTAATTCTTCTGAATCTACTGCTTTTGATATTTTTTCAAATAACCATTTATTAAAAAAGATTTTTACAAAAGGAATGTATTTTAAATAGTTGGGGATAAAGATATTTTTCTTTTTTAGCTTGATTCCTTTAATTATTAAATCTGTACAAACATCTAATTCAATTGCCTTGTTACTATGCTTTAGATGGCTATCTCCAATTTTTTCTCCGTTTGGTCCGATTGCATTTGCTCGTAAGCTTGTATTTTTTATCCAGCCCAAGTAAACATTTATAAACTGAATTTTACCTTTGGTCTCCAATTCAAGACCTTCTAAAAATCCTTTCAGTGCATGTTTGGATGCAGAATAAAAAGTAGCTTTAGGAAACCCTATAAATGCTTGAGCTGTAGTAATGGAAACAATTGTACCGCTTGATTCTTTCAAGCTTTTAAGTGAGCAGTGTATACTGTTGACAGAACCATTAAAATTCACATTAGCCAATTCATTAAACTTTGAAATATCTTTGATTTCATCAAAACGCGACCACATGCTTAAACCTGCATTTAATATTAAATAATCAATTTGGCCAAATTCATTTATTGTCTTTGAGATTAAATTTTGACAGGACTGGATATCTGTGATATCAGTTTTAACAGAAAGAGCTGTTCCCTTAGACAAATTGATTTCTTCAGCGATTTTTTTTAATTGATTGAAATTTCTTGAAGCTAAAACAATATTAAAATTTTCTTTAGCTAATTTAAAAGATAATGACTTTCCAATTCCTGAGGAAGCGCCAGTAATGATGGCTGTTTTTTTTAAGATTTTATAGCCGATATTGTTATTTTGCTAAAATACCGTTTTTTGCGCCAAATATATTTTGTGGATCATGCGCCAATTTTAGTTCTTGAACTAGTTGCATACTGGTTTCAGATAAGGTATTTGGTAAAAAGTCTTTTCTAAGCTTACCTACGCCATGGTGATGGGATATTGAACCTCCATTTTTAATTATAACCTCTCTAAGTGTATGCTCAATTTTACTAAATTTCTCTTCCGGATCCTCTATTCCTTTCACGCTCATTCCAAGCATAAAATAAATGCACACTCCAGTGTGATAAATTTGAGGAATGCGATACGATACATAAGGTTTGCCTGGCATTTTATATAAACTATGCAATTCATTCAATTTCTCAGATACTGCATTAATTACATTTTGAATATTTGACCATGAAACTGTAGTCTCCATAGTCTCACCCATAATTTGATAATCAGAAACAAAATCTCTAACGTAGGCGATAGCATAGGTTAACATAAATCCACGTTTGCCATTGCCAGATCCACCGATCATACCCTTACATGATTTTGCTAGTTTATTTATTTTTTTCTTTTGATAGGACACTTCTTCGCTAGTTCCTTCCATGACAATCGTCAAGGCGCACATTTTATCAGGGTCAAAACCTTTAACATTTGTGACTAAAAATTTTTCAATTTTGCTTTTTATTTTTTTTAACCCTCCTGCTCTTGGCTTCAAAGCTTGGCCAAAACGAAATTGAATGTTGTCCACTAATCTTACGCTAGCTGGTATATAATTCGTTTTAGATAATTTTTTTAAAAATGTTACTCCTTCGCCCCAACTTTTAAATAAAACTGAGTTGTATTCCTGAGCTTCAGGCCTTTCATGGATTTTTAGAATAGCTTTTGTAATGATTCCAAGATTACCTTCTGAACCAAATAACATATTCTGAGGCTTAAATCCTATGGATCCCCTAGATATCGGTTTTATTTGATTTATTTCACCTTTTGGGGTAACTAAATGAACATTTTCAACAATATCCTCTATGTTGCCATACTTATTCTTTTTCATGCCGCTAGCATTGGTAGCAATCCAACCGCCGATAGTTGAAAGCTCAACACTATCTGGTTCATGTCCAATCATAAAGCCTTCTTTTTCTAGCAATTCATCTAGGTTTTTTCCAGTTATACCAGCCTCAACACATACTCTTCTGTCTTCTTTATTTATCCATTCAATTTTTGACAGTCTTCTTGTGTCAATAGAAACAACAGTTCTTTTTTCATTTTCAGGGACAGATAGTGCACGTGTTACATTGGTTCCTCCACCATAAGGGATGAGACAAACATTGTGTTTTAAGGCAACTTCAATAATTTTTCTTACGTCTTCTTCAGATTCTGGATAAAACACTAAGTCAACTAATCGATCTATAGATTTATACAAGACTTTATATATATCTTTGAATGTTTCTTGGCCGTGACTGTGAATCAAACGTTCAGTGTTTTCAATGGTATACTTGTCATTTTCAAAAACTTTTTCTAACTCTTGATAGAATTTTTCATCAACCCTGGAGGGCGAAACAAACTTTTCATCAACTTCTTTTAATTTGTCCTTATCTTCGATTTCAATATTTAGCATTTTTTCAATGTAGGGTATAAAATCAGGCATCTCTGTTCCACTGACTTCATAACGATCACCTGAAAATTTAACAACTTTATCACCAATGGACTTAAAACCTGAATCCTTAAAACCCCATTTGTGTAAGTGTTTGTTTGATTTGCTAGCTAAAAATTTACTCATTGATGTGCTTCTTGCTTTCATTCATAATTTTTTCTTCTAGTGATTTAGTTAATTGCTTTGCATTTAGAACATTGTCATTTTGATTAGAAATGTAATCATTAGGATCAATCGGCTCAAGAATATTTATTGTAATTTTACACGGTCTCATAAAAATTTTACCTTTTGGCCATGAATTTGATGATCCGTCGATATACATAGGAACTATGGGCTTATTTAAGGCTAATGAAAATCTAGCAGCACCCTTCCTAAAGCTCTTCATTACATTTGGCTTTCCTCTCGATCCTTCTGGGAAAATAATTAGATTTCTTTTGTCCAGTTCCATAAATGAATTACAGAGTGCGACTGTTTCATCAAAACTAATTGCATCGGTTCTATTTTCAGACTTCCTTGAAATTGGAATTAAGTTCATTATTAAGTTTGTCAAAACTCTTTTAATTGAACTATCAAACCAATAATCCACTGCGGCTAACATTCCGAAATGATTAAAACTTTTCCTTGCCGCATGAGCTATCAAAGCAACATCCATATGACTATTGTGGTTGCTGCAAAAAATTGAGGGTTCATTTGGAATATTATTTCTTCCAAATACCTTAACAGGGGTGTATACAAAGAAAACAGCTTTACAATAATAATAGAAAATTATTTTCCAAATACGAAAAAAGAAGGATTGTTTTTCTGTTAAATAACTATATTGAGATTTATCTAGGACTGACATCGGAAAAACATCTATCTACCATATTTCATATGAGCCTTGGTAAATGTATCCGAAGCTAAAGCTGATAAAAGCGATGTCTCGAGTGCAAGAGCAGAAGCACAAATAATTTCAGCTAGTTTTTTGGATGAATTCTCACCTTCATGGCATCCTAAAAGCTTAAGATTTTGCTGTTGAGCCAAAAGACGAGTACCACCTCCTACAGTGCCTACAGTCATACTAGGCATTGTTAATCTAAATTTAACACCTTCATTAACTGATTCTATTTGAAAGTGGCCAATTGAATTCTCAGCTACACAAGCAGTGTCTTGTCCAGTAGCTAAATAAATTGCTGTTAAGGCATTTGAAATATGTAAATGTGTACCTTGTGTACCAGCTAACCGAGAAGTTGTGGGTCCAAGCTCCTGATACTTTTCAAGCTCAGATATATCGACATTAAGTATTCTTTGGACAATAGAGCTTTTTATGGTTGTTTCAGCGATGACACTATGCCCTCTGCCCATAATCATGTTTCTAGCTGAAGCTTTTTTATCACTATTGAAACCTGACTCTAAAAAGAAATCCGCTCCAGTTTTTTCTTTTATATAATCACATGCAACTTTAGCTGCTAATGTCACCATATTTTGCCCAGCAGCATTACCTGTATCTAAAACAAAATCCAATATTACATAGTTTTGAATTGGGTATTGATCAATTCTTAACAACTTTCCATAATTTGATGTAGAGTCTGAGACATTTTTTATATCTTGGTGGTGCTTGTTAACCCATTGTATAAAATCAGAAGATCTATTCAAATCTTCAAAAATAAAAACTGGGGCTCTTGAGAGTTCTTGCTTTATGTGCTTAACTGTGACACCTCCACACCGTTGAGCTGCCATCATGCCTCTATTCATTGATAATGCAAGAGTCCCCTCGAGAGTACATATTGGTACATGAAATTCGCCTTGAGCATAATCACCATTTATATCTAATGGGCCTGCAATTGCCATTGGAATATTCATAAATCCGATATGATTTTCTATAATACCTTTTAAATCTTCCGGCTCATTTTGAAGATTTGAAGAATATTTAAAGTTGATTTTAGAATTTAACCAATCTAAACGATCTTGCGTATCCTTGCTATCATACCCGCTAGGAATTTTTGTCTGTTGTTGCTTCTCAGGCATTTATTTCTATTCTTTCTAAAGTATTAAAATAATATAAGATGAATTTAACAGATAAAAGTTAAAGGTTCCATTGGAACTATTTTAAGTGATTCATTCTGTAAAGATTTTTTACCCAGTCTGAATCTTCTTTTGACAAAGCATCCCCGAGAGTTTTTGCAACCCCAACTTGCTTTGTGTTTCTTTGCCCAAGCAAAACACAACCCGTTGGTGAATCTTCTAATAGAGGTCCAATTAGTCCATGCAATACAGGATTTGGATGATAAGAAAATTTTCTTACTAACTCTTTTTTATTTTCTAGCATACAGTTAAGAATTTTTTGATCAAAAAAATCTTTAATTTTTAGTCTATGGTCACCTTTTTGAAACGTTGGAGGAGTTAAGTATTTACCTGTTAAAAGGCCGTGTTTTATTGGTGAAAAAAAGCAAACTCCTAAATTATTTAACGATATATATTGCTTAAGACCGCTAGATTTATAATCGCTATCCATTACATTGCGATAAGGTTGCACAACATCAAAATTGTATTTGTCTATGTATTTCATTATCTTTATACAATCCCAGTCTGAAATCCCTAAAAATCGAATTTTTCCATTTTTTTGATAACCATCAATTATTTTAATTGCATCAAAAAAATGTTTTTCCTCTTTGAAATTGCAATGATGCAAATATAACAAATCAATATAATCTGTATTTAAGTTTTTAAACGATCTATCAATATTTTTTTTTATGAGTTTAGGATGATAGAAATGTTCATATTCACCCATATCCCAACCAACCTTGGTTGCTAAAAAAATACTTGATCTTGATATATCTTTCCAAACCTCACCAATAATTTTTTCAGATATACCATCTCCATACACATCAGCAGTATCCCAGTGATTTATACCTGCATCAAAAGCTTTTCTCAGAACATTAATGCTATCGTCTTTGCTCTGATTTGCCCATCCAACCGGAATATTTTTTCCTACAGTTCCTGGGCCCCCAAAAGCCCAAGTGCCTAGGCTAATAGTCGAAACTGTTTCATCTGTCTTACCTAATTTGATATATTTCATTAGAAAAATTATAATTTAAAAACTTAAATGCAAAGTAGACTTAAAATAATTGATATAGGGCACAGTGGATACAGTTTAGATAGAGCAATTTCTGAGCTTGAATACAATGTCAATCTATGCTTAGAAAATGGTAATTTTAGAGCTATTAAGATTATCCATGGCCATGGAACTGGTGCTTTAAGAAAAGAGGTCCGAGAGTGGTGCAATTACAATGAAGGAAGATTTCAATCCATTGTATATGGAGAAGACTATGATCTTTTTGACAAAAATTCAGTTGAAATGAGAGCAGACTGTGGTTCTCCCTATGATAATGATTTAGGGATGAAAAATAGCGCAGTAACATATATTTGGCTACGTTAATTTGAAATTTTAAATCTTTAATTTAAATTATAATTCAAATGAATAATAAATACGATATACTATTCAAACATCAAGTACCTAACTCAATGGATGGAATAATTATTTTTGGAAAGGATGATAATTATTTAAAGCCTCAGCAATATAATAAAATAACAGATTTAGAAAATGAAATTTGGGCTGAATTATATAATAACGTTTCAGAACTACAGAAAAAATATGCATCTAAAGAATTTTTAGATGGATTGAAAAAACTTTCTATACCAAAAGATAATTTTCCAGATTTTAAATTAATATCAAAGGAGCTTTTTAATGCATCCAAATGGGAACTTATTTCAGTAGCTGGTTTTTTAACAGAAGAGCTTTTCTTCGACCTGAATTCGCAGAGAAAATTCCCAGTAACGGATATCATAAGAAAATCCCCACGATTTGACGAAAAATACTATGGAGAAGATATTGTTAATGATGAAGGTTATACACCTGAGCCAGATATTTTTCATGATGTACAGGGTCATATTCCTTTACTAGCAAACACAGAATATTCTAACTTTTTACATAAAGTTGGTATTCTTGGTGACAAAATCATAAAAAATGAGCTTGGCTTATCAAAAGATTTGATAGATCACAATCTAAAGCGCTTACAAAATTTTGCATGGTGGACATATGAATTTGGACTTTTAAAAAAACAAAATTTAAATTCAGTTAATGACATTGACTATGAAATCTACGGATCTGGAATTTTATCATCGCAATCAGAAATATTAAATATTGTTAATTGTGCTAAAGATAAATCTTACCAATCAGTTTTCCTGCCCTATGATATAGATGAAATTGTATTGACAAGTTTTAACTACTCTAACATTCAAGATAGATATTATGTCATTGATTCAATGAGTTCACTGTATCAATCGTTTGATGACAACCAGAACTTGTTTTTTTACCAAGGTTAGAATATCAAAAAATTTATTCTTAAAATTTTTTTTATAAGCGCTGTTAGCTATTTTTACAACTGCTCAAATAATTCATTGTCTAATTATAATAATGATGATCTTATTTTTAAATCTGATTCATTATTGAAAGCACATTCAAACGATGAACAAGTAAAAAAACTTATTCTAGCTGCTAAAGTTAAAGAGTTAAAAAAAAATTTAAATTCAAATCTGTATATTGAAATTTTGAAAATAGATCCCAAAAATCCTATTGCATTGTATGTATTTCATATGCAAGCGGGAAAATTGCATCATCAGAAAAGCTACAAAAATGGCCAATGGGATGCCATACAATCATTTCATAAAGCTGCAGCACAAATAGATACCCTTGGAGAGCCGTATTTTTGGATAGGTAAATCCTATGAAAAAAAAGATGAAATGGATTTCGATTCGGCTTTAGAATCTTATGATAAAGCATTAGACTTATTTTTAGCTGATTCTACTAGAAAAATGGTAGAAACTGCATTAAAAGAGCTAACTAAGAAAAAAACAATCTATAAAAATTTCTGGAAATGATTGTGGCATGATTTTTGTTTAAAAAAATGCAGTAAATAGTTAAAAATGTTTTATCATTTTTGACTTGGTTTAGTTAACAATATATTGTTAAACTTAGCTACTAAAGATAAATTTCTTTTAAATGCCACTAAATCCGAGGTAAAGATAAATGGCAAAAAAAATAAGAATGTATTTCTCGTTCTCTAGAGCGACGTACATATTCTTTGCGTCTGCATTGTTTGCGCAAGAACCACAAACCATAAGCGGTACTTTAACAGATACCAATAACGAGCCAGTAGTTCAAAGCACAATTCTACTTTTGAAGCCTGATGGCACTGAGCACAAACGAACCGAAACCTCTAAAAAAAGACTTGGCAGAGGGGGTGGTAAATTTGAATTTAAAGATGTTGAGCCAGGCAATTATACTTTACAATCTGATGGTGGTGAATTAGGCAGCCTCAATTTTGAACTGGAAGTAATAGATGCTGAAATTAAACTTGGTGATATCAAACTTTCTTTATCGGATGCCTCATCGGAAAACACCAATTCTCAAAATCAAGAAATGCTACCTGAAATGGTTAGTACTAGTGACCCAACTGAATCAAATAATCAAGAAAATAGCGAACAAACCAATGGCATCAATGAAAACAATATCACAAATGCTTTCACTCCAGATCCCAACAAAGACTACATATTAAATGAACTAAGCTTTGAGATAAAGAAAATGACAGCTGAAGTTAAATATTTAAACGAAGAATTAGAGGACCTCAAAGCTCTGAGCAAAATGTGGGTCAATCCATTGGCTATATATTCGAAAGAAATTATCATGAAAAATGGGTCGACAGTTTTTGGAAAAATTGTGTACCAAGACGAAGAACAGCTAAAGGTAGAATCTCTTGTCGGTTATCTTATTATTAATAGAAGCGATGTTGTAAGAATTGTTGATAACGTTGTAACTGAAGAACAGGCAGAATATGTCCCGGAGCAAGTTAGAGATAGCTATACTCCACCTCCTATGCCAAAACTTGCTCAACCACAGTACACCTCTGCAGAAAGAAGCAACGATAAAAAATACTCTGCAAATTGTGTTCTTTTAGGAAATATAACAGAAAAAAAAGATGCACAAGGAAACATAGTTTTCAATGGTGAGATAAAAAATATTGGAGGAAGAAGATCGGACTTTGTTAAAGTAGATTTTGTTTTTAGAAAAAATTGGAGTGGAGAAACAAAGACGCTGACAACATTTGTTAGAGGAGGTTATCATACTTTTGATTCAGGCATAACAACTGATGCTACATTATTACCTGGCGCTACTGGTGCATTCGAATTGTATGTGCCCAATGATTTTGGATCATTCATTGGTTACTCATATGTAATTGATTGGGAAGAATATGAATAAAAAATTAATTAAGTTTTTTTCACACATTTCATTTATCGCGGCGGTTGCAAACAGCAGTAGTTATGCACAGGAAACTCCGCTCTCTGAAATCTTTTTTCTAGATTTAGGTATTGTAATTGAGCCTTCCAAAGGAGATGAATCGTATACTAGAAAAATAGACAAACCCTCTGAGGAGGTAAGCTTTAAAATAAAGAAAGTTGAAAGCGGAAGTGTAATGATGGCCTCATCTAAGGAATTATTATCAACTTTAGATAGAGTCAATGAGAGATTAAATAATTTAGAAAAATCTTTTCAAACTGAAATGCGGGCTCTCCATGACAAAAATGCTGAACTTGCAACTGCTTTAGATAATATTAATAATTTTAACTTTTACGAGGATGAACCAGGCCTTGTAGAAAAAAATATTTTACTACCTAACAAACAAAAAAACACTAATAAAATAGTTGAGAAAGTTAAAATGCCAATTTTCAATAAAGCAGTTTATATGACTGGAGTCTTTGCTTATCAAAGAGAGGACTATGAGGATGCACTTGAATATTTTTCAAGATTGAACACTTCAATTGCTAGCAACGAAGACAAAGAAAATATTTTTTACTGGATGGCAGACTCTTATCAGCGATTAGGTCAATATGATGATGCACTTAACCTCCTAGAGAAAATCATGGAATTTGGCGATTTAAGAATCGATGATGCTCTTATTAAAAAAGGATTGCTTCATAGAAAATTAGGCGATGAAGATTTAGCGCTAGCAGCATTCAATGACGTAGTTTTGGGACATCCTAACAGTGAATATTTACGACTTGCTCAAATGGAATTAAAAAAAATAGATAAGTAATATGCTAAAGCTCATCAGGTATATAATTGCTATTACTATTATCATAAATAGTTCTTATAGTGCAACCAGGATTGCTTATTTAAGACCTGGTCCAATGATGAAAATTCCTTTTTCTATGATTGGTACATCCCCTTATCTTTTTACAGCAGGTTTTGGGACAGAATTCCATAACTTGGCACCTATTAATACAGCAAAAGGATTTTATTATAATATGCAAGCTGGGGGCTGGCTTTTAGGTTTTTCAACTGGCTCTGCTGGAGATACGACTAATATAGCAAATTTAGACGTTAGCACGTATAGGGCCCCTGTAGAGTTTGGCTTTCATCTTCAGAGGCAATTATACTCAAAAGATAACATATCATTTTCGCTAGGGTTACAAGATATTGTATTTGAAAACAAGACTAGCGGATTAAACTTGGACCCCAATGAATTATCATTTTTCGGGGTTATAAGTAGCGAACAAATGATACGCGACTTCAAAGTTAATACATTTCTTGGCTTTGGAACTGGGGGATTTGGAGCTATCGATACAATTGAAGTCGATTCTCTAAAAACTTCGGGCACCTCTGCAGGTGTTTTTATGGGATTAATTTTCAATACTCCTTATCTTGATAAATGGGGAGGAATAGATATTGTGGGTGAATTCGATGGTAATGGCATCAATGTGGGACTCCGCATCCCCCTTACCTCGGATTATCGCCTGAACCTAGGATTCACCCACATAGAAAAATTACCAAATTGGAAAGATAGATACTGGGAAGGACACGCGGCGTTTACATTGGGTTTTGAGATTTCAGCTGCGCGAAGCTCTGGGGTAAAAATTCCAGGAGGAGGGCCCTCTCCAAATCTTTTACCTAACGATAAAATTTCTCAATCTAATGTTGATACAACACTAATGATAGCTGATTACGCGGTAAATACACTAAGAGATTCAATGGGAATGATGAATAATGAAATGCGCAACTTAATGATTAGACTTGCCGCAATGGAACAACACTCAAAATTTTTAGAGGATTCTTTAAAAGCTGTTAAATTAAACAATAATGTAAGTGAACAAAAAATGAATGATGCAATGCGTCATTTATCTAGATCATTAAGGTATTTTTACGCTGGAAATTACAGATCATCGTTGCAAGAAGTAGAATCTGCCTTAGAATTAAACCCTAATCTTGCACTAGCATATGCAAGAAGAGGGTCCATATATTATAAATTGGGAGATGTTCAAAGAGCGACTATCAATTGGAATCTTGCTCTAAGAATGGACCCTGAATACGATGACGTGAGAAATGTTTTAAAAGCCTTGCATGAAAATAGGCTTAAATCCACAACAATGATTGAGGAATAAATATGGATTTTGCTACCCTTATTGGAATTTTACTTGGATTAGGTGCGATCTTAGGAAGTATATTTTTAATGACACCAGACATTGGTATGTTTGGATCTCTATCAAGCTTTGGTATTGTTTTTGGAGGCATGATAGCATCGGTGTCAGTTGCTTTCCCTTTAAAAGATGTTTTGCAACTTGGTGCAGCTATGGGAGCCGTTTTCAAGGGTGGTGGTGATGCCCTTGGTGGATATGTTGAAGAAGCAGTTGAAGCAGCTGAGGTAGGTAGAAAGGGGACTGCTGATTTAGAAAAACATATTGACAGTGTTAAAAGTTATTTTTTTAAAGATGGACTCCAAATGGTAATTGACGGTTATTCATTAGATGAATTATCAGAAATTTTAAATACTAGAATTGATTATAGAGAACTTCGTGAAAATACACAGGCTGGTTTATTTAAATCGATGGGTGTTATGTCACCAGCATGGGGCATGGTTGGAACCCTGATTGGTCTGGTAGTTATGCTATCGGGATTTGGCGGTGAAGGTGGTGGAACAGAAACGCTTGGTGCAGGTATGTCAGCTGCGCTTATTACAACATTTTATGGTGCTGTATTTGCAAATTTATTTTTTCTACCTATGGCTGATAAAATCAAAACAAGAATTACTTTTTCAAGCACATTACAAAATTTACAATTAGAGGCCGCTAGATTAATCCACCAGAAAAAACACCCGATAATTGTTAGGGAAAAACTAAATTCATTTATTCCTCCTAAAGAGTGGAAAAAAGAAGAAGGTTAATAAGTGGCTGCTACCCCCCAAGAAATTAAAAAATTTGAAGCCAAAGGAAGAGAGCAAGTTGACGAGGGCCTTCCTGGCTGGTTTGGAACCTTTGCTGACATGATGACGCTTCTATTTGCTTTTTTCGTTTTACTGGCTGCTATTTCTACCATTGACCCAGTAAAACTTCAGAACATGGCTGACGGAATGGGGAAATCTGTTGGCAAAAAGGAAGAGCTTGATAATCAAGCAATGTCATTAGGTGATATTCATAAAGCTGCAACTAAAATGGTTGAAGAGATGGCAAAGGATTCAGAGAACGGTGAAACGCCTGTTGAGGTCACAACAAGCCCTAAGGGTGTTACTATTGGCATTTCATCAGATATTAGCTTTGAATCTGGATCAGCAACAACCAAAGCAGGATTTTTAGAAATTTTAAAAAAAATATTACCAACTATTCAAGAATCATATTTTAAAATAGCTGTTGAAGGCCATACTGATAGTGATCAACTTCCAAAATCATTAAGAAGATTCTATCCAAGCAATTGGGAATTATCTAGTGCAAGAGCTTCCGCAGTTGTTAGGCTCCTTATAGGTCTTCAAGTCGATCCAACCAGATTAGAAGCAGTAGGTTATGGTGAATTTGTACCTAGGGATAAAAACACTGCAGAGATTATTACCACAGAATTAATACAAAAGTATAATTCCACACCCCAACAAAAAGCTAGAAATAGAAGAGTGGAGATTACATTTCTTGCGCCTCGCGGTGGACCAGTAGCTAAGTCGATGGATATGACTGAAAATGAAGAATAAATTTTATATGAATAAGGGAGTTACCATGAAAAAATGGACTAGAACTGCATTCAAATATACTATACAATTATCAATGACTGGATTATTGTTCGGTCAAGCAAGCAGCGGGTATCTAGCTCAAAAATTGATGATAGAAAATAGCTTAAGAACACGAATTTCAGACGCACTAGAAAAAGTCATTGAAAATAGAAAATATGTTATTGATGTTAGTGTTGATCTCGAACTTAGTAGTGCTGTAGAAAATCAAACTACGTACTCTCCAAATGGTAATTCTTTTGAATCTTTACAGTCAGTTGATGGTTCGCTGAGCAGAGATGAAATGGCAAACCCAGGTAGCGTTGGATTGCCTATACCGGGATTTGATTTTACAGGGGAAAATCAACAGGCAAACACTAGTGCAGCTCAAGAAACTTCAATGGATTCACAACAAAGCGAGAATGTTGTTTCAAGGACTCAAACTGAAATGAGGCCTTCAATGGCAAGTGTCAGCAATATGGAGATTAGTATCATTTTACAGGAGGGCGCTGCGCCTGAATTAATAGAAAACATTCGCCAGGTTGTTATGGTAGCATCCAGATTTAACCGTACGAGAGGTGATGTTTTAAGCATTATGACAGCTAGCTTTAGGGAAAGAAGGGATGAAAAATCTGCAGAGACAGTATTGCTAAAAAATATTGCTGAAAAATTGGAGTCACTTGAAAGCCAGAGAGAAAGACTTGGTGAAGTAGATTGGAAGCAAGAATTAGATAATTATAAACAAAATGAGGAGGAGAGAAGACAAGAGGACAGATTGTATTTCCAATCTCAATTAGCTGAATTAGAGAGTTCTGCTCGTGACGAGTCTTACAATCAAGAAAGGCAAGCGATGCTGAGGCAAGACTCGGTCAGATTGCAAACCTTGAATGAAGAAATTCAAAATCTTAAGTCTTTTTTAGGCGCAGATAATATTTCTGAATCTGAGATGGCTGAAGCCCAAAATACTGTTCAAGAAAAATTAGTAGAAAAAAACAGTCTTGATGCTCAAATAGAAGAAAAGCTTGCTATGTTAAACCAAGTTCAATCAGAATTAGACACAGCTCCTAGAGCTGGTATCATGAGCACTAACCCTGGTTTGGTCATCATTTTATCAATACTTGGTGCCTTAGTTCTTATTCTTGGTGTTATATTAATTGTTATACTTATGAATAGACCAAAACAACCAAATTTACCGCCTTGGATGATGTACCCGCCAAGACGGCCAAAAAAAAAAGCCAACGCTAGCGGATCACCACAACCAATAATGACACAAAATCAACAAGCTCCAACACAGCAGCCATCACCAGCTGAAGATATTCCAGTATTGCAAAGCGAAGTTAACGATATGAAACAAGCCGTTGTATCCATGAGCGTTGGGCAACCACAAGCTGCAAACAAAATAGTAAAAGATTGGATTCTCGAGGAGGCCCCTCCTGAACCAGAACCTGCTCCAGTCCCAGAGCCTGATGAAGATGAAGGAAAAGGAAAAAAGAAAAGAAAGAAAAAATAAGAGGTAGATATGATCACAGAATACAGCAGATTGTCTGGCCTTCAAAAAGTAGCTATACTTTTTTCAATACTTGGAGAAAGTTTAGCACTAAATCTTGTAAATGATCTTGATCAAACTGAAATAAGAAAAATCAGAGCCGCTATGCGAGGAGTAGGAAATGTTTCTTTCGCTGTAAAGAAACAAGTTATGGAGGAATTTTATTTCTCCTTTGTAAGTGAAAAATTTCAACCACAAGAAGAAGATAATGAACCAAAAAAACCATTTTTATTCTTGAGTGACATTACCGATGAACAGTTAGTAGCTATGCTTTCCAATGAGGATTCTAAAGTCATAGCGATAACCTTAGCACAAGTTGATAGCAAAAAAAGGATGATGGTGCTAGACAGAATTGGTGAAGACGAAAAAAATGAAGTTTTATTAAGTATTGGAAACCTTGATGGCGTACCACTTGAAGCTGTTGTTCAAATTGCCCATCGATTACAAAAGAAGGCCAAAGGACTGCCCAAAACCGTTGCTTTTTCAAGAGGCGGTGGAAAAGATTTGGCTGATTTACTAGGAGAAATGAATGCTCAAGAAGAAGAGCTATTTATGGCTAATCTTGAGCAAAATGACCCTGATTTAGCTAGTGAAGTTAAAAAATACAGGATAACCTTTGAATCAATTTTTGAAATCTTTCCTGACAATCTCCTTCGAGATTTAATGAATGCTGTAGATCTTGATGCTGTAGCGATGGCTTTAAAAGGCATGGATCAGGTAATCACAGATAAAGTTCTCGGTGTTCTTCCAAAGAAAAAACAAGCTATGTTTGAGCCCGTAGAGGGAGCTGTACCAAAGAGAGATGTTGATACGGCTCGTAAGAATGTAGTTTCTGCTGCCAAACAAATGGAAAAAGATGGTGCGTTTAAGCTTGAAGATCTTTTGGGTGGTGGCGACACAGTTGAATAAGTTTTTTAATCCAAATTAAACTTTTTTATTAACCCTCAAACTATTGGGGGGTTTTATATGGTCTTTTCTTTAATTTTGTAAGAATGAAAAACAAAGTTTTTAAGAAAGTCTTACATAACAAACTAATCAATTATTTAAAAAGATATCCTAACGAAAAAGAAAAGGTAACAAAAACACTTCATCTTTTAGTTAATGATCATCATTGTTTTAAGCGTACTAACTGGGATGGACATTTCACTGCTTCAGCTTGGGTTGTCGATAAAAGTCGAAAATGGATTCTTATGACACATCATAAACAACTTAATATCTGGCTTCAGCTTGGTGGCCATGCTGAAGACAATAACAATTTGTTAGAAGTCGCTTTAAAAGAAGCCAAAGAAGAATCAGGAATAAATAATTTTAATATAATTAGTGAAGAAATATTTGATCTCGACATTCACAAAATACCAAAATATGGTTCTAATCCTGAGCACCTACACTACGATGTAAGATTTATACTCCAAGCAGATAAACTAGAAGAGCTTTCAATCAGTAATGAATCTAATGATTTGGCATGGATTGAAATTGAAGATGTATTAAACCTAAACCCTAAAAAATCAATAGAGAGAATGATGCATAAATTTGTTAATCAATTTTCACAAGCATGAAAATTAAGAATAAGCTTAAGGAATTTATTTTAAGCAAGATTGTCAATGGCAATGATCGAAAAATAGGGCTTGAACTAGAAACATTTTATTATAATGAAGATCTTAAGCGAATTCAAGTAAACACAGTAGAAGATTTTTCAGCATTGCAATTTTTAGATGAAATACGCAAAAGAAACACTGAAAGTTCATACTCGCTTGAACCGGGAGGACAACTTGAATGGGCTTCAAAGCCATGCAAAGACCTCTGGAGGATAGAATTAGAATTTAAAAAACATCAAAAGATTGAGGATGAAATTCTGACTCAAAATAGTATAAATAAACTTCAGGTTAGTGTAGACCCTTTACATGATGCTAACACTATAGATTTAATAAAAGCTCCTAAATATGAGATAATGGCAAATCATTTAAAAAAAGGGGGGGGATTAAGTAGCTGGATGATGAGGAATACCACTAGCGTACAAGTCAATATTGATTACACATCTGAAGATGATGCTAACCAAATGGCTTATATTGCCGACAATGTTCAACCTATTTATAGCATAATTTTTTCGAATTCTCCATTTATAAACGGCAAGCTAGCGAAAGAGAGAAACTTAAGATGGGAAATATGGGAAAATACAGATCCTGATAGGTGCGGGTCTCTTTTTAACCATGGAATTAAAAACATTAATACTTTTATAGACGACTATATAGATTGGTTATTAGGTCAGCCATCAATGTATAAGGTTAATCAAAAAGGCCATTATTCAAAATTTCATGGCACAATATTAGAATCTATAGATGAATCAGATGATATTTTTAATCAAATTGATATAATGCTTCACCAATCATTTACCAATGTTAGGTTCAAACCTTTTTTAGAGATAAGATCGCCTGATCGTCCTATGAAGAATAATGAAATATCTCCTGGAGCTTTCATAACAGGAATTTTAGTCTCTCCGACTTCAAGAGAAAAGATGCTCAAAATGATACATGAATGGTCGGATTCCGATAAGTTTAAACTAATAGAAAGCGCGTTTAGCTTATCCTATTCTAATCCTGGTCCAAAAGGAAAAATGATAGGTTATTATATAGAAAAGATATCTGAGATAGCTTTAGAAGGGCTAGATGAACGATCAAAATTATATAATATAAAAAACGAAAAATCTATGCTCGAAGATTTTTTAAACAATGTAATATCTTATGGCCCAAAAACAATCCAACTGCAAAATGAATTCAAAGAGTCAGGAATGTCTATAGAAAACTTTATTAAAGAAATACTAATTTATTAGATGAATCCTAAAGTACTACATAACTTAACCATGATTCCCTTTTTTCTTTTTGGTATCATTGCATTGACTGTGGGTATTAGGTGGCTCTCTCATCCTGAGCCCTGGCTTTTAGATAAGATAGCCAATGAAACAATTTTAAAAGAATCATTCCAAGATCTATTTAAAAGAGAAGGAAACGACAATTTGCCTTTTTATCTCACCAACATATATAGATTCTTTGGTCTGTGGGTAAGCTCAACTGGGGCACTGACACTTGTATTTACCTATTTAACTCGACTTGGTACACGTTTATCAAGGGCGCTAATTCAAAGTGTGTATTTATTTCTATTGGTTGGTGCTACTTACTTATTATATGTCTACATACCCAACTCACATTTTAAGTATCTTGCAGGTGCCTTTTGGGTTTTGTATGCTATTAGTTTTTGGAGTGGAATTCAACTAAATAAATTTGATAATTAAATCGATTTAAAAAAGGTTATACATTATAAAAAATTTTAAACTTAAGATATTTATTATGAAAAATTTTATATTAATTAAGTTAGCTATTGTTACTTTTGGTCTATCGCAACCCTATGATATTGTTATTAAGCAGGGTAGAGTAATTGATCCTGAGACAAATTTAGATCAAATTTGCAATATTGGTATAATAGGAAATCAGATATCAGATATTACCAAAAACTCTATAAACGGAAAAATTGCGATAAATGCAAAAGGCTTGGTTGTATCACCTGGCTTCATTGACCTTCACGCACATGGACAAACAAATTCTGCACATCGCTATCAGGTAAAAGACGGAGTCACAACTGCCTTAGAAATGGAGAGCGGAGTAGCATTTATTGAACGTTGGATTGAAGCAAAAAAGGGAAGATCTCTTGTCAACTTTGGAGCAACGGCACCTCACGGGTTTTTGCGCTCTATTTCGATGGTTAAAAATAAAAGTACAGCTAATAAGTTGATTAATCATTTTAGCAAAAATGAAATGAAAATAGAAGATTCAACCCAAAATAAAGTTAAATCTTCTGAAGAGGACGAAAAGTTAAAAAAACTATATAGCAGTTTATCATCTTCAAATTATCAGTCACAATCGCCCAACGAAATAGAAGAAACAAAAAAATTAATCAAAGATTACATCGATAAAGGAGCATTGGGCATAGGTCTTCCAGTTGGATATTACCTTGGAGCATCTGCGGGTGAGGTTTTTGAAATTTATAAGTTCGCAAAAACTTTAAATGTAACAGTATATACCCATACAAGGGGTTTTGGAATGCCTGGCATTCAAGAAGCAATGGCTGCGGCAACTACGGCAGGCGCATCAGTTCACATTGTTCATGCTAACAGCATGTCTCTTGGAGAAATAGAAACAACTCTATCAATGGTTGAGTCAGCACAAAAGAATGGTCTTGATATTACAACTGAAGTTTATCCATACACAGCAGCTTCAACATCATTAGAGTCCATTCTTTTTGACGAAGGGTGGAAAGAGACTTTGAATATAAGTTATAACGATTTACAATGGGAAAAGACGGGTGAGAGACTAAATAAAAAAACATTTTATGAATATCGAAAAAAAGGTGGAGTTGTAATTATTCATATGATGAAGCCCGAATGGATAAAAATAGGTGTTTCTCACCCTGTTTCAATCATTGCTTCTGATGGAATGCCTTATGCTCCAGGCGCACACCCTAGAACAGCTGGGACATTTTCGAGAATTCTTGGCAAATATGTTCGCGAAGAAAAGATTCTAGATCTGATAACAGCATTAAAAAAAATGACAATCATGCCTGCAAAACGCTTGGAAAAGATAGCCCCTTCAATGGCGCGAAAAGGAAGATTGCAAATTGGCGCTGATGCAGATATAACAATATTTAACCCTAACACAATTATCGATAAAGCTGATTTCAGCGGCTTAAAGTACTCAGAAGGCGTTGAAACAGTCATAATTGATGGTAAGATAATTATTAAAGAAGGTAGAATTATAGAAAATGTGTTTCCTGGTAAGCCAATACTAAGCAAATACAAAAAATAATTATACTATTCACCTTAAAAGATTATTTATTATAAACATGATTATTGTTTAATTTGTTTCTTATAAAATTCTTATTATTATGTTATTAAATCAGTTAAAAATTTTTATTAGTTCTACAATAGGCAAAAAAATAGTTGTCGCATCGACCGGTCTTTTGTTCTGTTTATTTTTACTTGCTCATTTGGCAAACAATTTTGTCATATACACAGGAGCTGAAAATTTTAATTTCTTAGTAAAGAGTTTAGAAAAAATAAAACCCTTGATAAGATTAGCCGAAGTAATGCTTGTTCTCATTCTTGGGAGCCACATTTATAATTCTATTACTCTAGCATTAAAATCCAAAAAAGCCAAAGGAATAACTAATCGATCAAAAATTGACGTAGCAAACGCATCCTTGTCATCCAGGACAATGGTATTTACAGGATCAATACTTTTTATTTTTCTTACAGTTCACTTATCAACATTTTGGTATACATTTCAAACTTCAGGACGGCATGATTATTATTTCATGGTTACAAGCGAATCCTTTGGTTTCGGAAATATTTTAATTACATCTTTATACCTTTTGGCCATGATTATACTAGGTTTTCATTTAAGGCATGGGTTTCAGTCTGCAATTAAAACACTAGGCATAGGAAATACTACTTTAGGGAAACTTTTAAGCTTATTAAGCGTAGTATTTTGGTTACTTGTACCTGCAGGGTTTTTTAGTATTGCATTTTGGTTTGGCATAGTTAAACATTTTGGATTAGTATAGAAAGATTACATATGAAGTTAGACGCAAAAATACCATCAGGTGATCTTAGTAATAAATGGGTTAACTATAGATCAAGCCTCCCTCTTGTCAGTCCTGCAAATAAGCAAAAGCAAGATGTAATAATTGTTGGTACAGGTCTGGCCGGAGCATCAGCAGCAGCTTCAATGGCAGAGATGGGGTACAATGTTAAAGCTTTTTGCTTTCAGGATAGCCCTAGAAGAGCGCACTCAATTGCTGCGCAAGGCGGGATTAACGCAGCCAAAAATTACCAAAATGATGGTGATAGTATTTACAGACTATTTTATGATACTATTAAAGGTGGTGATTATCGATCTAGAGAAGCTAATGTTTATAGATTAGCTGAAGTTAGTGGTAACATAATTGACCAATGCGTTGCACAAGGGGTACCATTCGCTAGGGAATATGGTGGAACTCTTGATAACAGATCCTTTGGTGGAGTACAGGTTTCAAGAACTTTTTATGCGAGAGGACAAACCGGGCAACAGCTTTTATTAGGTGCTTATAGTGCTTTAAGTAGACAGATCAATCTTGGTAAAGTTGAAATGTATACCAAGCATGAGATGGTAGACCTGGTGTTAATTGATGGCCACGCTAAAGGCATTATAGCGAGAAACCTAATAAATGGCAATATAGAGAAATATGCTGCAAATGCAGTTGTGCTTGCTACAGGTGGATATGGTAATGTTTATTATCTGTCAACGAACGCTATGGGGAGCAATGTCACTGCTTCTTGGAAAGCTCATAAAAAAGGAGCAATGTTTAGCAACCCATGCTTTACACAAATTCATCCCACATGTATTCCAGTATCAGGTGAATACCAATCCAAACTTACTTTAATGTCTGAATCATTACGAAATGATGGTAGAATTTGGGTATCATCAATAAAAGGTGATACTAGACTACCATCTGAAATACCTGAAAATGAGAGAGATTATTATTTAGAAAGAAGATACCCAGCGTTTGGTAATCTAGTTCCAAGAGATATTGCTTCAAGAGCCGCTAAAGAAAGATGNGATGCCGGTTATGGCGCAGGAGAAACNGGGCAATCGGTATACTTGGATTTCGAGGATGCTATTAATACCATGGGAAAAGATACTGTAGCAGCNCGATATGGAAATCTATTTGATATGTATGCCAAGATCACTGATGAAAATCCCTATCAGTCACCCATGCGAATTTATCCAGCAGTTCATTATACAATGGGTGGATTATGGGTGGATTATAATTTAATGACTACAATACCTGGATTATTTGCAATTGGCGAATGTAATTTTTCAGACCACGGAGCTAATAGGCTTGGAGCTTCTGCATTAATGCAAGGCCTTGCTGATGGATATTTTGTTNTACCATATACTATTGGAACTTATCTATCAAANGAAATAAATAAAGATAAAATAACAGAAAANGATTCTGCATTTAATGAATCTGAAAAAGAGGTATCTGATAAGATTGATTCTTATCTTACAAATAATGGAAAACGCACTGTTGAGAGCCTTCATAAAGATTTAGGTCAAATTATATGGAATCATTGTGGAATGTCGAGAAATGAAAAAGGATTAAAAAAAGCATTAGTTGATATTAAGGAATTGAAAAAGAATTTTTGGTCAGATGTAAAAGTACCTGGTAAAAAAGATTCACTAAATGCAGAACTTGAAAAAGCTGACAGAGTCGCTGATTTCATTGAACTGGGAGATCTTATGATAAGAGATGCTTTAGATAGAAATGAATCTTGTGGTGCGCATTTTAGGGAAGAATATCAAACAAGTGACGGAGAAGCGATGCGTGATGATAAAAATTTTAATTATGTATCAACNTGGGAGAATAAAGGTGATAAGAAGGATCCTNTTTTGCANAAAGAAGATCTTTTGTTTGATACCGTCACACCAACACAAAGAAGCTATAAATGAACAATAAATTAAACTTAACTCTTAAAGTTTGGCGGCAGGAATCACCAACAGCTGCTGGNAACTTTGTCAANTATTCTATGAATGATGTTAATTCTCATATGTCTTTTTTAGAGATGCTTGATGTTTTNAATGAAAGACTTATTATTGAAGGAATGGACCCAATTGCATTTGAACATGATTGTAGAGAAGGAATTTGTGGAAGTTGCGCTATGTCTATCAATGGCGAAGCACATGGNCCTGTNAAGTCAACTACAGCTTGTCAGCTGCACATGTTTCACTTCAAAGATGGAGATACAATTACTGTGGAACCCTGGNNGGCAAAATCCTTTCCAATCATCAAAGATTTAGCTGTTGATAGATCAGCATTTGATAGAATTATTCAATCNGGNGGATATGTTTCAGTTAATACAGGAAGTGCTCCTGATGGTAATGCAATACCAATAGATAAAGAAACTGCAACCATGGCATTTGATGTAGCTGCTTGCATTGGGTGTGGAGCTTGCGTATCATCTTGTAAAAACTCATCAGCAAGTCTTTTTGTTTCGGCTAAGATTTCACAATTTTCAAAATTACCACAAGGTCAACCAGAACAAAAGCAACGCGTACTTAACATGGTTGCACAAATGGATGAAGAAGGATTTGGACACTGTACCAATACTGGTGCTTGCGAAGCGACCTGCCCCAAAGATATTTCCATGGATAATATCTCAACAATGAATAAAGAATATCTTAAGGCAATACTTAGTTAATAAAAGAGTTCTAAATAATTTTAGCTTTTAAGTCTAAAATTTACCGGAATAGAAATCCAAACTCCAACAGCGCGTTCTCTTTGTTTTGCTGGTCTAAATCTAACAGTTCTTATAGCTTCAGAAGCCGCTTCATCTAAACCGGTATTTGGAATACCCTTAAGTATAACTGTATCTTTGACTCTACCCTTCTCATCAACAAAAACTTGAACAATTACTGTTCCTTCAATTCCAGCTTCTTGAGCAATTTCAGGATATCTGGGTCTAATAGGAGAAAGGGGTACGGGAGGATCATCATATGGTATGAATTTAACTCTAGGTCCTTCTGGAGGCGGTGGTGGCGCATCCCAAGCATCAAATTCGTCGAGATTAAATTCATCTAGAGTTACATCATCAGCTATATCTTCACTTTCAGATTCGACCGGAACAGAAGGCCTAGCCGGTGGTGGTGGTCTATCAAATTGCTCAGTTTGTGGGATATCGATTTGTTCAATTACAATTTGAACTTCTTCTTCTAATACCATTCTATTTACAAAACGAGGATAACTTAAAAAACCAATCGTTATCAAGATCATTCCACCCAATATTGATGCTCTGGAGATAATGGGGTATCTAAATTGAATGGCTCCTGATGATTCGTTTCGCATATTTAATCAACAGCGGTTTTAGATGAATAATTTAATTTTAAAGCGTCAGCTTTTCTTAATTCAGTATGAATATCACTAACTAGTCCCATTTTGGCGCGTTCGTCTGCTTTTAAAGATACAACTAACTGAGGATCTTCAACCCGTTTCTCATACATGATATGCCGCACTCCATCAGCATTATAAATTTTATCTTCTATTGATATTAAACCATCTTTTGATACCCAAACATGGGCTGTGTGTCTTTTTGATTTTAATTTTTCAATTCTTTTTGCTTTTGGTAGTGATATAGGCAGTCCAGAATATTCTCTAAGAACAGTAGTAACCATAAAAAATATTAAGAGCATAAATATAATGTCGGGCATTGAAGCAGTGGGTATTTCAGAATCTAGTTTTGTTTTCCTGTTAAACTTCATTAGTCAGACTCCGCTATTGATATCCTGGTTGCGTTGGCTTGTTTCAGCTGATCAATAACTTTTACATAATCTTGATAACCTGATGCACTATGCGCCTTTACGGATATTACAAGCTTGTCATTCTCTGCAAGCTTTTGTCTAACTTTCTTGGATAGATTTGCTATATCAACAGGCTCACCTCCTAACAATACTTTGCCCGATGAATTAATTAGACAATTCAAAATGTTTTTCTTGTTAATTTCAAGCTCTTCACCCTCAGCAGGTAGTACCATACCAAGACCCTTATCCATGTCAATTGTAGTTGTAACAAGAAAAAATATCAACAACAGGAAAGCAATATCAGCCATTGATGATGTAGGAATTTCCCCTCCTTTGAACCGTCTTTCTCTAGCCATTATATTATTCCTATTCTTGGGCTAGCTTTTCGTATTGAAGATGAAGTTTATCCATTAGCTTAACTGAATTCTCTTCCATATCTAATATTAAGCCATCAATTCTTGAAACAAAAAAATTTTGAAAAAATTGTACTATCATTGCAGTAATTAATCCAAAAGCAGTAGTTAAAAGAGCTTGAGATATACCACCAGCTACAACCGCAGGGGAGATATCGTTGGCGGCCTTTATAGCATCAAATGCTGCAATCATACCAACAACTGTTCCTGTAAATCCAATCATTGGAGCAACCGTTATTACCGTGTTCAACCATATCATATTTTTCTCTAGAAAAGCCATTTCTAAAGATCCGCCATTTTGAACTGCTTTTTCAACTTCTCTTAAACCTCGATGAAATCTGGATAAACCCGCATGAAATACCCCGGCAACTGGGCCTCTAGTTTCATTGCAAAGATCAACAGCGGCTTGAACACTTTTCTTTTCAAGTGTATCAGAAATCTCTTCATAAAATTTGTTTGCGTTTATAGTCGATAGGATTAATGAATATGCTCTCTCTATAGATATTCCTATACCAAAAATAAGGGTAATCAAGATTGGCCACATAAAGCCTCCCCCATCGATAAAATACTGAACCATTATTTTAAACCTCCATTATTAGTTTTAAGCGAAACCCGCCATTGCCTCTTCTTCATTTGCATAAATTTTTGCATATTTGGATATGCCCATAATATTAAATGTTTTTTCAACAATTGGAACAAGATTACAAAAAGCTATTGAACCTGATGTTCCTTGAAGCTCTTCAATCACTTCAATAAGTATCGATACTCCAATACTATTAACCATATCTGTATTCGCTAAGTTAAGTAAAAATTTTCTTTTGCCCTCAGAAATTTTCTGTAAACATAGTGAAGCTACTTGCTCCCCCCCATAATTATTCAAATAACCATTGGTTGTAACTAAAATTACACCATCCTTTTCAGTAACCTTTAAGTCAAAATCTGCCATGATTGTCTCCTTTGTATGAGCTTTATTTATTCTTTGTCATTGTTACGGTAGTTCCAGATTTAGATGATTCAAATTCCACAGTATCCATTAATTCCTTCATTAACTGCAGTCCCCACCCCCTCTTATGTTCTGAATTAATCTTTTCATCAATATTTGGTATTGCAACAACTTCAGAGTCGAAGCCTTCCCCTTTATCACCAACTTTAATTGTTAAAGTATCGCCATCAATCGAATAGGTGATATAAATATTTTCTTTGCTTTTCGAATGTTCAAAAGCATTAATACATGCTTCAATAAGCGCCATATTAATTTCCGCAGTCTTCATTTCATCTAAGCCCATTGATTTAGCAACAACTTCTGCGGTTTTAGTTGCAGCTAATTCCATGTTTTCCATTACCGGCAGTGTCAATTCAACTTTTGGATTTGTTGACATTTAATTATCCTTTCATCATCTATGCTTGTGCAACTTTAGATACGCTCTCTGAGTTTTCACCAGTAAGTTTTTTTGGAGTATCAACAGAGTCATTTTTCTCTAAAACAACGAAAGTAATATCGTCAGGATTCTGCGTACCATCAAGCCATTCATCAGCTAATTTAATTAAAGCCTCTTTAACAGGACTCGCACCAAGATGACCNGTTTTTTCTATACATTCCATCACCGCATGGTAATCNAACAATTTACCTCCTGGATCTGGTGCTTCTGGNAAACCATCGGACAACAAAACTAAAACATCTCCCTTTTCAAAATCTCGTNCTACNAGATCAAAATCTTCGTTAGGTAGGCCACCTAAAGGTAAATTATGAATCTCTATTTCTTCAACAGTTTTATTTTTNCCAGAATATAAGTAGGCTGGTGGCATAGCGGCAGCACTGATAAACAACTTATTGTCTCTAAAAATACATACACTAAGACTCATTCTTAATCTNCCTGTATTTACACGCCTAACAACNTTATTTANCTTGAAAAGTATTTCTTTTGGTGAATCTGAATCTATNCCTGCTAATCCTGCTTTTGTTATTGATACCATCATNCCAGATTGAGATCCATGGCCAGTGGCATCTCCACACACNACGTAAAAACTTCCATCTTCCAATTCAAAGAAGTCATAATAATCTCCACCTACTTCTGTGGAGGTTCTCATATAAGCTTTAATATTCATACCCTGATAGTCCGGTATTTCTTTTGCTATCATTTTTAGCTGAAAATCTCTTGCTTCTGAAAGCTCCTGATCTTTTCTTCTATCTTCTCTAACCTTAGCTCTGAACTTTTCAATTGCAACAAAACTAAAGGCTCCAATAATCATTAAACCAAAAAAGTAAAAAACATAAGCAATAGTGGTATTCCAAAAAGGAGGAACTACAACTATACTTAACTCGTACGATTTATCACTCCATATGCCATCGTTATTGCTTGCTTTAAATTGAAATTTATAATCTCCTTTACCAGGAGGTTGAAAGGGAATAAATCGAGAATTTCCTATCGACTGCCATTCGTCAATATAATTATCTATTTTATATTGATATTGGTTCTTTTCACTTTTATTAAATGTAAGTCCAACAAAATTCAGATTTATGGTCCTAACATCTCTATCTTTCACTGATAATTGATCTCCAAGAAATGATGCATTATTTTTTGAACCATCATGGCCAATTGCATCTACTGATGTTAAAGCTAAAACAGGAGCCTCTTGATTTGTTATTACTGAGTTAGGATCAACAAGAGCTAAACCAGCAATACTCCCAAAATAAATTTTTCCCCTTTTATCTTTAGCTATTGATCTTTCATTGAATTCATAGGCTGGTAAACCATCTGTCATGTCAAAAGATTGTATTCTTCCAGATGGAAATAATCTGGATACGCCTCTTCTAGATGATACCCAAATTGAGCCGTCATTTTCATTCGAAGAAATAGCAAGTATTGTATTGCTCGCTAATCCATCGTCAGTAGTCCATTTATTGAAATTGTTTGATTCACGATTAAATGAAAAAAGACCTTCTCCGCCAGACCCAATCCAAATTTTTCCATCCTTGGATTGATAAATAGACTTGACTCTTATGGAAGTAAAGCTTTTTTCATTTTCTTTATCTATAGTGTAATTCTGAATAACGCTCATGTCATTATTATCAACCAAAAATAAACCGTTAGATTCAGTGCCAATCCATAAATTTTTCGTAATACTATCTTTTAAAATAATAGTTGGATCATTTAGATATTCCTTGTCAGTTTGTATTGAGTTAACATATAAATCAAAGTCAAAATTTCTTTTTTGCTCTTGATTAAGCGTTGCTATTCCATTTTTTGTTAGAAAATAAATTTTTTCGCCATCATTATAAATTGATTTAATTTTTCCTTTAAGAGCTAAAGGTTTAGGCAACTCAGGTCTTTTTATAAGATTATCACTAATTGCTTCAACCTTGGCTTTAACAGCTTCAACGATATCACTTTCAAAATCTTTTAAAGCATTTTTTCTTTTGTCAAGGACTATGTTAGTGAGATATGATATAAGTTCGTCTTTAGTTGAATAGGTTTTATCATTTTTAATCTCATTGAATCTAGTAAATTTTTTCTTTTTAGAATCAATTACTGTCAAACCTCTATATTCACCTGCTGCCCAAACAATATCCTTATCGATCAATATAGATCCAATTTCGCTCGTTAGTAATGAATTTGGATCAGTTGGATCTGAGATATATTTCTTTATCAATTCTAAATTAGCATTTAGCTTATTTAGCCCATTTTCATGAGAAACCCACAAGTGGCCTTTTTCATCAAAATCAACGGAAAAAATATTGTTTCCAGAAATTGAGCTAGACTGATCGATATAAGAGAAATTTTGAGTAGTCTTAAGAGATTGGTTCAAACCCATTTGGGTTCCTATCCAAATATTACCCATGTCGTCTTGGTGCCAAGATCTTACTTTTTTTCCTGGAAAGTTAGTATTTACAGCAGAGAATTTTTCATTGTAATCACCTAAAACTTCTTTTAAAGTACCATTCTGATCAGGTGAAAAGATTCTATAAAAGTCATCATTATCAGACATACCATATGCTAAAACTTCTTTTGTTTCTAGACGAATCAATCCTGTAAATGAATTCACATCAATCCAAAGGTTCTCGTTTTTATCTAAATTTATATTATTGATCCATTGCCCAAACAAACCAAACCATTCTATATCGCTAAAAATCTCCTCGCCATATATATCAGTAGCATAAACAAGTCCACCCGTTGTCGCCATCCAAAATCCTTGACCGCTTGGAAATTTTAA
>NHGT02000027.1 GCA_002170005.2 bacterium TMED144
TTTAACAATCCGAGCTTATCATATTGATAAAAAAAATACCAAAAAAAATATTTGTTTAATACCGGAGTCAGCGCATGGTACAAATCCAGCTAGCGCAGTAATGGCAGGAATGAATGTAGTTCCAATAAAATGCGATTCAATGGGCAACATTGATATTCAAGATTTAAAGGATAAAATTCATTCTCACAAAGATCAAATTTCTTGCATGATGGTGACCTACCCTTCAACCCATGGTGTTTTTGAAGAATCAATTAACGAAATATGCGATTTGATTCATAATGCCGGTGGATTGGTTTATTTAGATGGAGCAAATATGAATGCAATTGTAGGACTATCTAAAGTTGGGGATCTTGGAGTTGATGTATGTCATATTAATCTACATAAGACATTTGCTATTCCGCACGGAGGTGGTGGTCCCGGAATGGGACCCATATGCGTTAAGGAGCATCTCATGCCTTTTTTACCTGGTCATCCTATTACCGGTCATACTGAAAAATCAATCACCGCTGTCAGTGCAGCTCCGTTCGGAAGTGCAAGTATTTTACCCATTTCCTGGTCCTACATAGCACTTTTAGGTAACAAAGGTTTAAAAGAATCAACTGAGATAGCCATTCTAAATGCAAACTATATGGCAAAAAGGATCGAAAAGCATTTTCCTGTTTTATATAGAGGACTTAGCGGCAACTCAGCTCATGAATTTATCATTGACTTAAGAAATTTAAAGTCTGAAACGGGTATAAGCGATGAAGATGTAGCCAAGAGACTAATAGACTATGGATTCCATGCTCCAACAATGTCATGGCCTGTCCCAGGAACACTTATGATCGAACCGACAGAGAGTGAATCTAAACAAGAAATGGATCGTTTCTGCGATGCCATGATAGCCATTAGAAAAGAAATAGATGATGTTGTGGAGGGAAAGATTGATATCAATGACAATCCCTTGTCCAACGCTCCACATACTGCTATTGAAATAATGTCAGACAACTGGGAACATAGCTATTCTAGAGAAAAAGCTGCTTATCCTGCTGATTGGCTTAAAGATTATAAATATTGGCCAACCGTATCAAGAGTTGATAATGCTCATGGGGATAGAAATCTTATTTGCTCATGCCCTCCAATTGAAACTTATTCAAAACAATAGCGTTCCAATTCAGTAATGTTTAAATTTCTTAAAAATGATGTATTAAGAATACTTGATGAGACTCAAAATGAGAGGGTTAAGCTTGAAGAGCATAGACTCTATTATTCTATTCAATCAATAGATGATTTGAAAATTTTTATGGAAAATCATGTATTCGCTGTATGGGATTTTATGTCTATCCTCAAATCATTGCAATCTCAACTAACATGCACATCTGTTCCATGGATTCCATCTGAAAAAGGTACGCCAGCAAGACTTGTTAATGAAATAGTGCTAGAGGAAGAAACCGATATTGATCAATATGGTCAGTATGTCAGTCACTTTGAGATGTATTGCAACGCTATGGTTCAAGTAGGTGCCGATACAGGACCAATTGATGAGTTTTTATTTAATCTTATTAATAATCCATTGCCAGTTGCTATGCAAAAATCAAGAATTCCAAATCCCGCACTTGAGTTCGTCAGTAGCACTTTTAAGAGCCTAGATAAAGCCCCCGCACACGTAACTGCAGCTATTTTTACTTTCGGAAGAGAGCAGGTCATTCCCGATATGTTTCGATCTATAATCTCTAAAATGAATAGAGAATTAAAAGGCAAGCTGAAATCTTTTTTATATTACATTGATAGACATATCTCTTTAGATGAGGATGAACACACCCCTGCAGCTCTAAAAATGGTAAAAGAAATTTGTGGAAATGATGAAAAAAAGTGGGAAGAAGCGACTGAAGCTGCGCAAAAAACAATGTCATGCAGAATTCGTTTTTGGGATGGAATTTTATCCCAAATTAATTCTACTTAATTTAAAAAACTACCTACCAAATAGTTTTTGACACTATTAACTATATTTACACTTTCAATACTATTTTTAAGATTTTCTTTTGTATTTACCCTCACAGGTAGATAATTATCAGTATGGCCAAACCATTGATTGTCAATTTGATACTCAAACAAAACCTCTCTAGTGCTTCCAACAAAAGATTTTTCAAAGGATACCTTGAGCTCTTTTGATAGTTCTCTCATTTCTAAACTTCTTTCTGCTTTTTTTGTCTTTGATACCTTATTTTTAATTTTAATAGCTTTGGTATTTTGCCTTTCAGAATAAGAAAAGACATGTAAATAAGAAATGTTAAGAGACTCAATAAAATCATAAGATTTTTGAAAATCGTCATCTGTTTCACTTGGGAATCCAACAATTATATCTGCCCCTATGCAAGCGTCGGGAATCAAACTTTTTATATGTTGGATTCTCTCCCTGTAAAGCGAAGTTTGATATTTTCTTCTCATCAACTTTAATATCCTGCTCGATCCAGACTGCAGAGGAATGTGAAAATGAGGCATAATTTTTTTTGATTTTGCACAAAATTCTATAATCTCGTTTGATAATAAATTTGGCTCGATAGAGGAAATTCTAATTCGATCAACATCATTCAAATCATTTAGTGCAACTAAGAGATCAATAAACTTTTCCTGGCTATTAACTCCAAAATCTCCAATATTTACACCAGTTAAAACAATTTCTCTCGCACCTGATGATATTGCATGTTTTGCTGAGGTTAATGTCTTTGAAACAGTGCTGCTTCTGCTAACTCCTCTTGCCAAAGGTATAGTGCAAAAGGTGCAATTATAATCACAACCGTCTTGAACTTTTAAGTAAGATCGCGTTCTGTCATTAGAGGAAAAAGATGACTCAAAATGGGAAACGCTATTTATTTCTGAATGAAAAAGTCTGGTCTTATGATTCAACTCGATTGAATCTAAATGATCCAAAAGATTAAACTTTTCCTTAGCGCCAAAAATCATGTCAACTTCTTTTATAGCAGCTAATTCTTCAGGTTTAAGTTGGGCATAGCATCCAGTAACTATAATTGAGGAGTTAGGGTTCAATCTTTTTGCTTGTCTTATTATCTTCCTTGCTTCTCTATCGGCATTTTCAGTGACTGAGCAACTATTTAAAACGTAAATATTTGCGTATTCATTAAAGCTTACTGTTTTGAAACCCCTTGAGATAAAATCCCTTTTAATTGTTGAGGTTTCAGAAAAGTTCAGTTTGCAACCCATCGTGTGAAAAGCTACTTTTTTTTGCTGTGTGGCCATAAATTTTTTAAAATAAATTTGTTTTTATTAAAGTTATGTAAATAAATTATAGTATGAAATTAATTCTAAAATCAATCAAAACAACTAACCAACTTATCTGGTGGTATAACTATGGGGGTACCTTGTAACGCTTAGCGTAACAAGAAAAATTTAACAAACCCCGATATTGAATGATATCGGGGTTTTTTTTTATATGGAATACATTAAAGAAATAGAGAAATTTTGCAAAGATAGTTTTTCAAAAGAGAAGTCTGTTATTATACCCATTTATTTGGAATTTGAATTCAACAAAAATCAAATAAACGATGTTTGGAGATTTATTGAAAAAAAATATTCTTACTCTTTCTTTTTTAGCAAAAAATTTGATTTGTCTTCAAAAGATAAAAACACTTATATGGGATATAATCCATCGAAAATAATTACTAGAGAGAAAAATAAAAATTATATTATTGAAGACGGTAAAAAGAACCAAAGTAATGAGAGCATTGATGATTTAATTAATTTAGAACTTAATAAAAAAAAATTTGTGGTTCCTAATTTTCCAAATTTTACTGGGGGTTTTGTTGCTTTCTTTGGATATGAGTCTATTAGCTTAAATGAAAAAATTCCTATTTATCCAATGAAAAAGGGGGATTTTCCTGAAGTTGTTTTAATGCTGTATGAAACAATTTTTGTATTTAATGAACAAAAAAATTCCTTGAGAATTTTTGATAACATCCAAATTGACCCAGGACATACTTTAAAAAATAGAATTGAAGATTCTAAAAAAATAATAAAGAATGCTTATAGCGCTTTGTTAAAAATGTCTATTACGCCAAATAATAAAATATTTAAACCGAGACCATCTCATTCCAATCATACCAAATTAGAATTTTGTAAAAAAGTAAATAAAGCAAAAGAGTACATCAAACAAGGGGAAGTATTTCAAATAGTTCTTAGTCAAAAGTTTGAGAGGAAAACACAGGTAATTCCAAGTGAAGTTTTATTCGCTTTAAAAGAAATAAACCCCTCGCCATATCTTTTCCATTACAAGTTTGCAAATTTTAATATTATTGGCTCTTCACCAGAACTTTTAATAAAATCTATTAATGGTAAAATAAAGGTAAAGCCTATTGCTGGAACACGAAAAATGAGTTCAAAGCAAGATGAAAATAAAAAGATTGCAGAAGAACTACTTAAAGATGAAAAAGAAATGGCTGAACATTTAATGCTTATTGATCTTGGAAGAAATGATGTTGGAAAGGTCTCAAAGATTGGATCTGTTAATTTAATAAAAAAAATGGAGATTGAGTTTTATTCCCACGTTATGCACATAGTTTCTGAAGTTGAAGGTGAAAAAAATAATGATCTAGATTTTTTTGATATTTTTTTTAGTGGATTTCCTGCGGGCACAGTAACTGGCGCACCAAAAATAAGAGCAATGGAATTAATAAATGAACTTGAGCCTTGCCGACGGGGATTTTATTCTGGTGGGATTGGTTTGATTGATTATTCAAAAGATTTTGATTCTTGTATTGCAATACGCTCAATGCAAATTTATAAAGAAAAAGCTACGTTTCAAGCAGGCGCTGGGATTGTATTTGATTCAATTCCAGAAAACGAATATCAAGAGTGCATCAATAAATTAATAGTCTTAGAGCGAGCTTTAACCATTGCTGAACAAGGAAAGAAATCGCCATGATTATCTTGATTGACAACTATGACTCCTTCACATACAATCTTTATCAATATATTGGAGAAATTGATAATAATATTGAAGTATATAGAAATGATATAATCACAAACGCTAAAATAAAAGAGTTAAATCCTACTCACATAGTCATCTCACCAGGTCCCGGTCATCCAGCGGATGCAGGCAACTGCATAGAAATTATAAAAGATAATCATAGAGATGTGCCAATTTTAGGAATATGTCTTGGACATCAAGCAATAGGGATGAGCTTTGGGGGGAAGATTATTCAGGCAAAATCTATTGTTCATGGAAAAGTATCAACCATTAATATTTATCCATCTAAAATTTTTAATGATACAGATGAACAAATTAGAGTTGTACGCTACCATTCGTTAGTTGTTGATAATTTAAACCTTCCCCCGTCTCTGAAAGTAACAGCAAATTTAGAAAATGGAACAATTATGGGATTAGAACATGTGAAATATCCAGTATATGGTATTCAATTTCATCCTGAATCGATTGATACAGAATTCGGTAAAAAAATAATCAAGAATTTTTTGGAGTTTTAATTGAAAAAATATTTAGAAAAAATAATTAATAAAGAAAATTTATCAGTTGATGAATCAATCAGATTAATGAGTATGATCATGGACGGCGAACTTAATCCCTCGCAAGTCACTTCCATAATCGTTTCCCTAAGATGCAAAGGTGAAAGCTTAAATGAAATTCTAGGCTTTGCTCAGGCCATGAGAAATAATATGAAAAAAGCTGCGATTAATGTTCCGTCTATAGATATGTGCGGAACTGGGGGTGATTCCTTTGGAAGTTTTAATATTTCAACGGTTGCATCTTTTGTTGTTGCGGGCGCTGGAATACATGTAGCTAAACATGGAAACAGATCTATTAGCTCAAAATGCGGCTCAGCAGATGTTTTAGAAGAACTTGGAATTGATATTGATGTTTCAATTTCTAAGACAATTTCAAACATAGAAAAAAACAAGCTGGGTTTCTTATATGCTCCTAAATATCATCCAGCTATAAAATTCGCAGCTGAAGCTAGAAATTCAATTAAGATTAAGACAATCTTCAATCTTTTAGGACCTCTTACAAATCCTGCAGATGCCCAAGCACAATCCATGGGTATCTTCAATAAAGATCTCACAGAACAACAAGCTAAGGTTTTACAAAAGTTAGGCGTTAAAAGAGGAATGGTTTTTTGCGGTTACGATGGATTGGATGAGATAACTATATCAACAAAAACAAAGATTAGTCATTTTGATGAAAATAGCGATGTTCGTTCATACGATTTTAATCCCGAAGATTATGGATATAAAATTCATGACAAACATTCTATTCTCGGGGGATCTTCAAAGGATAATGCGAAAATTACAATTGACATACTTAAAGGGGGAAAAGGGCCCAAACGAGATATAGTCATATTGAATGCTGCTTCTGGAATTATTGTTAGTGGATCCGCTAAAAATTTTAGTGAAGCAATTTCTATTGCAAATCACTCTATCGACTCAGGAAAAGCTTATGAAGTATTAAAGAGTATATCAAAATGAACATTTTAAATGAAATATTAGAAAATAAAAAACAAGAAATATCTACTATGAATCATTTTGCATTGGATAATAAAGAATATCCTAAGTATAGTTTATTAAAAGCTCTCTCAACTAAGAATTTGTCATTCATTGCAGAAATAAAACTTAAATCACCAAGCGAAGGAGATATTTTCCCCGAAGCCGATATTATTCAAATTGCTAAAGATTATCAAAATGCTGGGGCGTCGGCTATATCTGTTCTTACAGATAAGAAATTTTTTGGTGGTAGCATAGAATTTCTATCAAAAGTGAAAACAAATGTATCTATTCCTGTTATTCAAAAAGATTTTATCATTGACCCTGTTCAAGTTGAGATTGGTATGAGTCATGGAGCAGATAGTTTTTTACTTATAGCTGAAGCTATCCCCAAAGATAAGATTGAAAATTTTAAAAAATTAATATCAAGTCGTGAATTAACACCCTTAATTGAGTTTCACTCTCAGTCCAAAATAGATATCATTGAGGATTTAGCGCCACAAATTGTAGGAGTAAATTCAAGAGACCTTAGCTCAATGAAAACAAATATACATCATTTCGAAAAAGTTTTTGAATTTCTTCCATCGGAATCAATCAAGGTCGCTGAGAGCGGCATAAGATCAATTGAAGATCTTAAGTACATCCGTCAATTAGGCTATGATGCTGTTCTCATAGGCACATCACTTATGAAATCTAAATATCCAGGTAAGGCACTGGAGAAGATGATAGAAGGATTTGTTTAAATATGATACCAGTTAAAATTTGCGGGATAACAAATTTAAAGGATGCTATGCATGTTTCTAAATCTGGAGCAAAAGCCATCGGCTTTATTTTTTATAACAAAAGCCCAAGATGCATTACAATTGATAGGGCATCTAGAATATCAAAAGAAATAAACAATATAATAAAAATTGGTGTTTTTGTTAATCCACATTTGGATCTTGTAAATGAAGCAATTAAAAAAGTGCCTATTGACATTATTCAATTTCACGGCAATGAAAGCGATGCATTCATTAGCTCGTTTAATATTCCCAAAATCAAAGTAATTAAAGTCAAAGATGACATAGACGATTTTTTTGAATTTAACAATACTTTGCTATTTGATACTTTTTCTAAAACATCGGAAGGTGGAACAGGAAAAGCTTTTGATTGGGATCTCTTAAATCGTTATAAAAAACAAAACTTTATTTTATCAGGCGGGCTTAACAATAGCAATGTTTTAAAAGCAATTAGCACGGTAAATCCTGGCGCTATTGATATATGTAGCGGCCTAGAGAAAAAACCAGGACACAAATGTCACCAAAAAGTAGATGAGTTTTTTCAAAAAATTAAAAATACTAAAGAAACGGAGTTTGATTTTGCAAAATTATCTAACTAACTACAATTTACCTGACTCTAAAGGTCATTTTGAAGAGTATGGGGGAAAATTCGTACCAGAGACTTTAATTCCTGCGCTTCATGAGCTAGAAAAAAAATATTTAATATCTAAAAAAGATGATCTTTTCCAAAAAGAACTAAGCACTTTATTAAAAGAATATTCTGGAAGGGAAACTCCTTTATATTTTGCTAAGAAAATTTCCGAAACATTAAATACGAATATTTGGCTAAAGCGGGAAGATCTTAATCACACAGGGGCTCATAAAATTAACAATGCTTTAGGACAAGTGCTCTTAGCTAATAGAATGGGTAAAAAAAGAATTATAGCTGAAACAGGGGCAGGTCAGCACGGAGTCGCTACAGCAGCAGCTGCTGCTAAGTTTGGTCTTAGTTGCAAAGTATACATGGGAGCTGAAGATATTGAACGGCAAAAACTGAATGTCTTCAAAATGAATTTAATGGGAGCAGAAATTATTCCAGTCCATTCAGGAAGTAAAACTTTAAAAGATGCCACCAATGAAGCAATTCGAGATTGGGTCACAAACGTAGAAAATACTTTTTATATAATTGGTTCATCTGTAGGGCCCCATCCTTATCCAATGATCGTTAGAGATTTCCAGTCAATTATTGGAATAGAGACAAAAAAGCAATTCAAAGAAAAAACAGGAAAATCTCTACCTGATAGATTAGTAGCATGTATTGGCGGAGGATCTAATGCATTAGGATTATTCTATCCTTTTATTGAAGATAATGTTAGAATAATTGGAGTTGAGGCAGCTGGAAAAGGTTTGAACACTGAGCAACATGCTGCTACAGTAACAAAAGGTGAGTTTGGAGTCTTGCATGGAGCAGCCTCATTAATTTTACAAAATGGCGATGGGCAAATTAATCTTCCCCATTCGGTTTCAGCAGGTCTCGATTATCCTGGAATAGGTCCAGAGCATTGCTATCTTAAAAAAATCAATAGAGTTGAGTATGTAAGTGCAACTGATGATGAAGCTCTTGATGCATTTTCATGGATGTCAAAAATGGAAGGCATTATTCCTGCTTTAGAAACTGCTCATGCTATAGCATATATTAAAAAACTGAAAAAAGTTAAAAATGAGGATATCATTCTGAACCTTTCGGGAAGAGGTGATAAAGATATAAATACAGTTGCTAAGGAATTAGGCATACACCTATGAATCGAATAAAAAATTTATTTAAAAATGACAAAGACAAACTCATAGTTTTTCTTACTGCAGGCTATCCTGAAATCAACAGCACGGAAAAACTTGTTTTGACAGCTGTAGAATCTGGAGCGGACATGATTTAAATTGGAATACCTTTTTCAGATCCACAGGCAGATGGACCCGTAATACAAAAAGCAAGTGAAAAAGCCTTAAGCAATGGTATTACACTTGATATTATTTTTCAACAAGTAAAATCAATTAGAAAAAAGACTAATATCCCAATCTCGTTGATGGGTTATTATAATCCAATTTTAAAAAGAGGAATAGATAGGTTCTTAGCCGATTGCGCTGTGAACGAAATTGATGGAATCATTTTACCAGATCTGCCATATGATGAAGGAAAAGAATTTTGCAACAAAGCTAAACAATTAGGAATTTCTCCAATTTTGTTAGTCGCACCGAATACATCTAATAAAAGAATTGAGGAAATTTCTAATTTATCAAATGATTTAATTTACGCTGTGAGCATCCTTGGAATTACTGGAAACGACTTAGGCTCAAAAAAAGAACTAATCAAATATTTAGATCGAGTTAAAGCAAATAGCTCATGTCCATTTATTGTAGGCTTTGGAATTAAATCTAATGATGATGTTAAATGGTTCAACAAATATTCAAATGGGGCTGTTGTTGGGTCACATATTTTAAATCATATTAATGCAGATGAAGATTATGTTTTAAAAGCTAACGAAATTATTAATTCACTTTCAAAAAGTAGCTAAATATGAAAAAGTGGAAGTTTAATAGTTGGGAAAGTTTTGAGGCTAAACATCTACCTGAATACAATAATAAAAAATTGCTTGATGAAGTAAAAGCTCAAATATCTAGTTTTCCTCCACTCATTTTTCCTGGTGAAGTAGAACAGCTAAAAAAGGATTTAACTAGCGCATCATCAGGCAAAGGATTTATTCTTCAAGCAGGTGATTGCGCTGAAAGTTTCACAGAATTTAATGCAGATAATATCAAAAGTACCTTTCAAATAATTCTTCAAATGGGAATAATTCTTACTTCAGCGATTAATCTGCCTGTTACTAAAATAGGTCGAATTGCTGGCCAATTTGCAAAGCCAAGGTCAAATAAAAATGAAATTAAATTTAACCAACAGCTAGAGAGCTATAAAGGAGATATCATTAATGATGTTGAGTTTGATTTTAACAAAAGAAAGCCAGATCCATCCAGAATGTTAAAAGCTTACTCGCAAGCTGCGTCCACTCTAAACTTGCTGAGAGCTTATTCTAGTGGGGGGCTTGCTGATTTAAAAAATGTAAATAAATGGAATATGGGCTTTATCAATAACAAAGCATCTAGCCAGCGCTACAAAAACGTGGCTATAAAAATCAAAGAATCATTAGAGTTTATGAATGCCTTAGGCATTAATAGCGATAACACTCCTCAATTAAAAGAAATCAGTTTCTATACATCGCATGAAGGCCTCTTACTGCCATATGAAGAATCATTGCTAAGAACAAGCCAAGATAGTAAAGAAATATATGCTACATCAGCACACATGATTTGGATAGGGGATAGAACAAGATTTAAAGAAAGTGCACACGTTGAATTTTGCAGGGGATTGACAAATCCAATCGGGATTAAATGTAGTTTTAATACCGATATTGATGAACTTTTAGAAATAATAGATATACTAAACCCTTCCAATGAAAGTGGAAAAATTATTTTAATAGCGCGATACGGAAATAAATTAATTGAAAAATACCTTCCTGATTTAATTAAAAGGGTTAATCAGGAGGGAAAGAATGTTTTGTGGTCATGTGATCCAATGCATGGAAATACAACTAAAAGCAATGACGGTATTAAGACCAGATCATTTGAAAATATTCTAAATGAAGTTAAGAAAAATTTTAGAATTCATAAGAGCGAAGGCTCTATTGCAGGAGGAATTCACCTTGAAATGACAGGTCAGAATGTTACTGAGTGTACAGGTGGCATTGATAATATTACTGAAACTAATCTTAGTCTAAGATATCATACTCATTGTGATCCGAGATTAAACGCAAGTCAATCAATAGAAATGGCTTTTTTAATTGCCGATGAGCTTATAAATGAAAATTGATGGCGAAATAACATTGCCAGGAGATAAGTCAATATCTCACAGATCTCTAATTTTCGGTGCATTGACAAGTGGTACATCTAAATTATTCAATCTTTCAGATGGGGAAGATGTTAAATCCACAATATCTTGTTTAAAAGATTGTAATGTAAAGATTGTTGAAAATAGAAATTATACTACTGTAAATGGAGATGAATTTTCTAAACCCAATAAAGCTCTACATTGTGGAAATTCAGGAACAACAGCAAGACTTCTTGCTGGATTGTTAGCTAATAAAAAAATTAATGCTACACTTATTGGCGACAAGTCATTATCCAAGCGACCTATGCATCGAATAATAAAGCCACTTACAGAAATGGGGTCCATTATAGATAGTAATGATAATTTTTTGCCAATCAAAATTAAAACAAACACTCTGCACGGAATTGATTATCAAAGTCAAATATCAAGTGCTCAATTAAAATCATGCATTCTTATTGCTGCCCTTACTGCAAATACCAAAACAGCTTTTACAGAACCATATTTATCAAGGAATCATTCCGAGCTCTTTCTAAAAAGTTTAGGAGCTAAAATATATACAAAAAAGAACCGAATTGAGATTATGCCTTTTCAAAAGTTAAATGCTTTTAATATTAAAATTCCAAGTGATATATCTAGTGCTTCTTTTTTTATAACTGCAGCATTATTAATGCCTAATTCTAAGCTTTATTTTAAAAATATGCTCCTAAACGAAACACGATTAGGGTTTGTTAAAATACTAAAAAAATATGGAGCAGATATTTCTAGTATCACTGGAAATATTATACATGGAGAGAAAGTCGGTAATTTGACCATTAACTATTCCATTATTAAGCCATTTAAAATTGATGAAGAAAAAATACCGTCAATGATAGACGAAATCCCCTTATTGGCAATACTGGCAACAAAAGCAAAAGGAATTTCAATTGTAAGAGGTGCAAAGGAGTTGCGATATAAAGAATGTGATAGAATAAAAGCAATTTGTCACAATCTAAAAAGAATGAATGCTAAAGTAGAAGAGCTTGAAGACGGCTTTATTATTGAGGGGCCAAGCAATCTAGAGCCGAGAAAAATTCATACATTCAATGATCATCGAATAGCCATGGCATTTACGATCCTCAATAAATCATTAAATGGTACATATAATTTAGATAATACAAATTGTATAAAAGTATCCTATCCAAATTTTATTAAAGATATGAATTCGTTGATGCAATGAAAAAGTTTGCGTTAATAGGATACCCAGTATCTCACTCGATTAGTCCATTATTACATAGTTCAATTTTTTATCAACTCGAACTCGATCATTCTTATGAATTGCAGGAATTGAAAAAAGAAGATTTAGAAAGTTTTGTAAACAGAAATAGATACTATGGATACAATGTTACAATTCCATACAAAAAGACAATATTCAATCATATTAATGAATTTGAAAATTCGTGCGAAAATATAGGTTCAGTAAATTGTATTTTTAAAGATAAGGGGTATAATACAGATTGGAAGGGCTTTGTTCTTTCGCTTAAAAAAAATAATATCGATGTAAGTCAAAAAAAGTGTGCTATCATTGGTGCAGGTGCAACTGCAAAATCTATTGCATATGCACTTATTGAACTTCGTTGCAAATCCATTTCAATTTATAATAGAACACATGAAAATAGAATTTCATTGGAAAATTGGATAAGATTTAAAATCAAAACATATAATACGAAGAATTATGATATTATCATAAATTGCACTTCTTTAGGTATGTGGCCCAACGTTATCGAATCTCCAATAATAAAGTTTATTACCTCAAAAGACCAAATATTTTATGATGTTATTTATAATCCAATTAAAACAAAATTCTTAAAAGAGGCACAAGAAATTGGAGCGAAAACTTTAAATGGTATAGATATGTTGATTTATCAAGCAATTTTATCAAACGAGATTTGGTTAGGGAAAAAATTATTACATCAAATCAATTTTAATGATATAAAAAAAAATATTATGGAGAAAATATGCTAGAAAGAATAAGATTTTTAACCGCAGGAGAATCCCATGGAAAAGGGCTATTAGGAATTATAGAGGGCCTTCCATCAAATATTAAAATTAGTGAAACTTACGTTAAGCAACATCTTAGTAGAAGGCAAAAGGGGCATGGTAGAGGTGGCAGAATGAAAATCGAAGATGATTTTGCAGAATTTATAGGAGGAGTAAGATATGGCGAAACACTTGGTGGTCCTATCGGTCTTCAAATAAAGAACAAGGATTGGGAAAACTGGAAAGATGTAATGGACCATAACATTCCTGAAAAACTTTCAAAGCCAATTACTATGCTAAGACCAGGGCACGCTGACCTCGCAGGCCTGCAAAAATTTGGCATGAATGACATAAGAAATATTTTAGAAAGATCTAGTGCCAGAGAAACCACGATGAGGGTTGCATTAGGCTCTTTCTGTAGAAAGATGCTAGAAGATATCGGAATTGAAATTGGTAGTAGGGTGGTACAAATTCATAACATAAAAGACATTCAAGATGTTGAAACGACCAAGACTCCAAATCAAATCAGCAATTTGGCGGATAAATCACCTGTTAGATGTATTAATAAAAGTAAAGAAAAAGAAATGATGGAAATTATTGACGAAGCAAAAAAACAGGGTGATTCTGTTGGAGGCACCTTTGAATTAATAGCTGATGGTCTTCCATATGGTCTTGGCTCACATTCACAATGGTACAAGAAAATACAAGCAAGATTAACAGGTCTTTTGATGAGCGTAAACGCATTCAAAGCGGTTGAAATTGGCTCGGGAAATGAAATGTCATCTAAATTTGGAAGCGAAGTGCACGACGAAATTGAATACATGAATAATCGATTTACCCGTACAACAAATAATGCGGGTGGCATAGAGGGTGGAATGACCAATGCTCAACGTATACTAGCTTGGGTTTCGATGAAACCAATTTCAACACTGGTTAAACCTTTAAATTCTGTAGATTATATAACTAAAGAGCCAAAAAAAGCTTTCAAAGAAAGAGCTGATTCGTGTGCGGTCCCAGCAGCATCAATAATTTCGGAAAGTATGATGTGCATAGTATTAGCAGATGCTATATTAGAAAAATTTGGGGGGGACTCCATGAATCAACTTAAAATGCATATGAATTCAACTGCTAAATATTAATGAATTATTATTTAATTGGCATGATGGGTTCAGGAAAAACAACAATTGGGAATTTATTATCAAAAGAACTTGATCATAATTTTTTTGATATTGATCAAATTATTGAAAAAAACTATAAAACAACTATTTCTAATTTTTTTGAAATCTATGGTGAAAAAAAATTCAGAGACTCAGAATCATCAATGCTAAAAAAGCTTAATGGTGGAATTATCTCATGTGGGGGAGGAATTATTCTTAACAATGATAATATTTCATTTATGAAAGATAATGGAATATGTATTTTATTGAAAGCATCCACAAAGACTTTAAAATCAAGACTCAATGGTAATAATTCTAGACCATTATTAAAACAATATAAAGATAAAACTAAAATCGATAAAATATGGAAAGAAAGAAGAGAAAAATATTTATACGCTGCAGATTATGAATTTAATACTGATCAAAAAACCCCTGTTCAAATAGCCTCCAAAATAATCGAAACAATATTTTTATGAATAAGTTAGAACTCAAATTAGAAAATAGATCTTATGAAATAATTATAGATAGTGATATTGCTTTTGAAATCAGCAAAGAGCTAAAAAAAATTAAAGACATTAGAAATATTGTTATCATAACGCAACAGACTATTTATAATCTGTATAGTAAAATTTTAAAAAAAGTCCTTCATGAAAATGGTTTAGAATTTCATTTTATAATTCTTGATGACAATGAAAATGCTAAAAGCTTAACTACCTTTTCCGAGGTAATAAATAGTTTAATTGAATTTAATTGCAACAAATCATCGATAATATTTGCATTTGGGGGAGGCGTAGTTGGTGATCTTTCTGGTTTTGTAGCATCTACATTTATGCGAGGAATATCATATTATCAAATCCCTACTACATTTTTATCGATGATTGATTCATCCATTGGAGGAAAAACTGCCATAAATACAGAAAAAGGGAAAAATTTAATTGGAACTATATATCAACCAAAAAAAGTTTTTATAAATCCGGATTTTATGAACTCTTTACCTTTAAGAGAAATTAGCTCTGGCATGGGGGAGCTAATTAAATATGGTTTGATTTGGGATAAAGATTTTTTAAATGATGTTTTAAAGTATAGTGAGAATAACTCTCAAAAAAATATTAGTTATTTCATTCATAAATCCTGTCAAATAAAATCACAAATTGTTGAAAAAGATGAAAAGGATAAAGGTTTGAGAAAAATTTTAAATTTTGGACATACAATTGGCCATGCGTTAGAGAGCTATTTTGAATATGAAACAATAAAACATGGAGAATCGGTTGCATTGGGAATGATTTGTGAATCATGGATTTCTAAAGAAATGGGATTGATAGAGCCAAAAACCTATGAATCGATTCATAGGTCTATAACTTCTTTAAGTTTGCCTGAAATAAATAAAATTGATAAGAAAAAGTTTTACGATTTCATTTTAAAAGATAAAAAACACCAATCAAAAAAGCTAAATTTTGTTTTATTAAAAGGTATAGGAAAACCCATTATTGATATTAATGTCCAAAAAAATTTGATATTAAAATCATTGGATGTGATAATATGATAATATTAATAATCAATGGTCCAAACTTAAATCTATTAGGAGTTAGAAAACCTGAACAGTATGGAAAAGAATCGTTAACTGATATTGAAAAGTGGATTAAAATAAATGCAACGCCAAAAATAAAAAAAATTATTTTTTTTCAGTCTAATCACGAAGGAAAAATTATAGACATAATACATGAGCTATATAAAAAGATAGATGGAATTATAATTAATCCAGGAGCATTAACACATTATTCATATTCTTTGAGAGATGCTATTGAATCAGTTCAAATCCCCACGGTTGAAATACACCTATCTAACATCATGGATAGAGAAAGTTTTAGAAAAACGTCTGTTATTAAAGACATATGTATAAGTCAAGTTTTTGGAAAAGGGAAAAAGGGGTATTTAGATGCGATTAATATTCTTTGTAATTATAAAGAAAATCAATTATGATAATCTTGAATTGATTTAACGCTATAATCATCTTTATGGCTAACCGCATCTACTGCTGCATTTGCTCCTGATAAAGTAGTGATAGCTAGAATACCTTTTTTTATACAAGCTTTCCCAATTGCCTCTTCATCAAATCTAGATTGCGCCCCTAATGGAGTGTTTATTACTAAATTTATCTCTCCATTTTTAATTCCATCAACAACATTGGGTCTACCTTCTCCAACTTTATAGATTCTTTCAGTCTTCATTCCATTTTCGTTTAATAAAATTGAGGTTCCAGCTGTGGCAATTATTGTAAAGCCAATATCGTTTAATTTTTTTGCAATTGGTATCATAGCTTTTTTATCACCATCATTAACTGATATAAAAACTTTGCCCTTTTTCGGCAAGTTGTTTCCTGCGCTAATAGAGGCTCTCAAAAAGGACTCGCCCATTGTTTTTGATATGCCCATAACCTCACCTGTAGATTTCATTTCTGGGCTTAAGAATATTGACTCTTCAGGAAATTTATTAAATGGAAGAACAGCTTCTTTAACAGCGATGTGTTTATAATGTCTCCAATCTTTTAATTTAAAACTGTTTAATTTAGCCCCTCCTGCTATCTGGGCTGCTATTTTTGCTAAAGGAGTATTAGTAGTTTTACTTACAAATGGAATGGTTCTACTAGCTCTTGGATTTACCTCGAGTACATATACTTTTTTATTTTTATAAGCAAATTGAATATTGATCAATCCTTTTACTTTTAATTTTAAAGATAATTGTTCTGTTATTTTTTTAATTTCATCGAGCGATTGTTTGCTAATTTTATACGGTGGTAAAACGCAGGCTGAATCTCCTGAGTGAATTCCTGCCTCTTCTATGTGTTGCATGATAGCTCCAATGTGAACAGACTCACCATCACATAGGGCATCCACGTCAAATTCAAATGCATCTTCTAAAAACTCATCTATTAAAATTGGATGGCCCTCTGTCACATCGGCATTTCTAGAGATATATTCAACCAATTGCTGCCGCGAATACACAATTTCCATCGCTCTTCCTCCCAGAACGTAGCTTGGTCTTGCTAAAACGGGATAACCAATATTTTCAGCAACGCTTACAACTTCGTCAAGTGTTCTTCCGGTGCCATAACGAGGACATTCAACATTTAATTCATCAAGAATTTTCCCAAATTTTTCTCTATCCTCTGCAAGGTCAATACTCTGGGGCGATGTTCCTAAAATGGGAACTCCTGCCTGTGCTAACTTCATAGCGATCTTAAGTGGGGTTTGACCACCGAACTGTATTAACACCCCATCTGGTTTTTCGAACTCAACAATATTTAGAACATCCTCAAAAGTAACAGGCTCAAAATACAATCTATCAACCAGATCAAAGTCTGTACTTACTGTTTCAGGGTTACAATTAATCATAATAGTTTTATAACCCTCCTCCTTCAAACCAAACACTGCTTGAACGCAACAATAATCAAACTCAATACCTTGTCCTATCCTATTAGGACCTCCTCCTAAAATAATTACTTTTTTTCCTTCTAGTGGTTCAATTTCATTTTCTTGGTCATAAGTTGAATAACAATATGGGGTCTGAGCTACAAATTCTGCTGCGCAAGTATCTACGACTTTATATGAAGGTAAGATTTTTTTCTTTATTCGCTCTTCTCTAATTGAATTTTCAGACTGATTTCTGTATCTAGCTATTTGACTATCAGAAAACCCATTTTCTTTAAGCTTTCTAATAGAATCATCATCTGTCATTAATGATAATATTTGGATATGGCTCAAAAACCAGGGATCGATCTTTGTGATTTCATAAATTTCTTCTAATGATTTTCCTTCAATAAAAGCTTCTCTAATCTTTAAAAGTCTAAAACTGGTTCCATATTGTAATTTTGATAAGTCAAGTGGCCTAGCGCGATGAATATCTGGGTCATTTTCGGTTGGAGGTTTTGCTTCCAATCCATCAATCCCAACCTCAAGCGAACGATAAGCCTTTTGTAAGGACTCCTGAAAAGTTCTACCAATAGCCATAACCTCACCTACGCTCTGCATTTGAACGCCTAAATGGCCAGATGCTGAAGGGAACTTTTCAAAGTCAAATCTTGGGACTTTTGTAACAACATAATCAATAGTGGGCTCAAAAGCAGCAAGAGTTTTCCCGGTGATATCGTTTTGTAATTCATCCAATGTAAAACCAACTGCTAACTTAGCAGCAACCTTTGCTATTGGAAACCCAGTTGCTTTTGAAGCTAAAGCTGATGATCTGCTTACACGAGGATTCATCTCTATGATGATACATCTACCATTTTCAGGGCTTACCGCAAACTGAACATTTGATCCCCCAGTTTCCACTCCTATTGTTCTCAAACACTGAATGGACCAGTTGCGCATTTGTTGATATTCTTTATCAGATAAGGTCATCGCAGGTGCTACTGTTACAGAATCTCCGGTGTGCACTCCCATTGGATCAATATTTTCTATGGAGCAAACAATGATAGCATTATCAGCGTTATCGCGAATAACCTCTAATTCGTATTCTTTCCAGCCAAGCAAAGACTCTTCAATTAAAACTTCTGTAATAGGGCTAGCATTCAATCCGTTTTCTACTAACTGCTGAAACTCTTCAAAGTTATAAGCAACCGACCCACCAGTTCCTCCTAAGGTGAATGATGGTCTAATGATAATTGGAAATTGTATAGAATCAAGCAGTGCATTAGCCTCTTCCCAAGTATGAACAAAGCCTCCTTGAGCTGTATCAATACCGATTTCATCCATTGCTTTTTTAAACAGTTCTCTGTCTTCTGCTTTTTCTATTGCGTCTACCTGTGCGCCAATGAGTTTTATGCCATACTTNTCAAACAAACCGCTTTTTTTAAGATCCATTGCAAGATTAAGAGCTGTTTGCCCACCAACGGTTGGCAATATCGCATCTGGTTTTTCTTTAATAATAATTGATTCAATATAATCAACTGTTAGAGGCTCAATATAAGTGGCATCAGCTAAATTAGGGTCGGTCATTATAGTTGCCGGGTTTGAATTAACTAAGACAACTCTATAGCCTTCCTCTTTCAAGGCTCTAGTAGCTTGAGTCCCAGAATAATCAAACTCACATGCTTGACCAATGATAATTGGACCTGCACCGATAATTAGAATTGAACTTATGTCATCTCTTTTAGGCATTCATCATCTCAATAAATTGATTAAATAAGTATCTGCTGTCATGCGGACCAGGGCTTGATTCCGGATGATACTGAACTGAAAAAGCAGGAATATCGGTACAACGAATTCCTCCAGAGGTATTGTCATTTAAATTAATATGGGTAGAAATCACGTTAGGAGGCAACGAATCGAGATCAACCGCAAATCCATGATTCTGGCTCGTTATCTCAACTGTATTTTTTTCATTGTTTCTTACTGGATGATTTATGCCTCTATGTCCAAATTTCAATTTAAAAGTTGATGCTCCAAGCGCAAGAGCTAATATTTGGTGTCCCAAACAAATACCAAACAATGGAACCTTTCCTAATAATTTTTTAACAGTTTCAATTCCATAAGTAACAGCAAGAGGGTCACCAGGCCCATTACTCAAAAAAACACCATCTGGTTCAAATGAAAGAATATCCTCGGCTTTAATGCTAGCTGGAAAGACTGTAAGTTCACATCCTATATCTGATAGAAGGCGTAAAATATTTTTTTTAATACCAAAATCAATAACAGCTACTTTATATCGCCCTTTTCCTGGCCATTTGTATTTTTTTTGAGTTGTAACATCTTTCGCTAAATCCAAACCATTCATATCTGGAAATTTTTTCAATTTTTTATCTAAGCTTTGTATGTCTAGATCATTAGATGAGATGATGCCATTCATTGCGCCTTTGTCTCTTATGTGTCTTGTCAGAGAACGGGNATCAATTTCTTTGATACCAACAATTTTATTTTTTTTAAGATATTCACCTAAGGATTGGGTGGATCTCCAATTCGACGGAGTCATAGTTTCTTCTTTTATCACANAGCCCGCTACTTGAATATTTTCAGATTCAACATCCTCTTCATTTATACCGTAATTTCCNATGTGAGGTGATGTCATTGTTACAATTTGTTTACAATAGGATGGGTCTGTTAAAATTTCTTGGTAGCCGGTCATACCTGTATTAAAGCATACTTCGCCAACAGTCTCCCCTTGATATCCAAACGATCTTCCTTNAAAAATTCTGCCATCAGCTAAGAGCAAGATTGTTGAATTTGACTTATTCAATTATATAAATCCATTATTTTTTTGTTAAAGACCAAGACCCGTCCCAATCTTTTCCTGGAGGGTTGTCTCTGTAATGTTCGCATCGTGGGATGTAAATCCTGCTAGGGTTTGTTTTTCTTCCAGGGAACATATCTTCAAGCTTATCAGAGGCTTTAAAGGCTTTTATAGCTTTATCCCATTCTTGGTTTCTATATAATTCCAAGGCTTTGTGATATGCCGGAAGTAACTTATCATATCCTGGGGGAATCTTGTCNTTTTCGCTTATGAGTTCAAAAACTTGCGCTGGTTCTGTTTTTCCCATTACAATAACGAAATCTAAATCTCGCCAAATGAATTTATCTTTACATGCTTTGTAGGTTTCCTCAGCTACCTGAATATAAACTCCGTATTGTTTTGCAGAAGCTTCCAGTCTTGCTGCTAAATTCACTGTGTCGCCCATCATAGTATAATTCATTCTCATGGTAGAACCCATATTACCAGTTACTAATTGGCCAGTATTTATTCCAATTCTATTTTGCATATTGTGAACAATTTCGGGCCATCTGTCTCCTTCGGCTTGCCATTTGGTTCTCAGCTCAGCTAGTCTTTCTTGCATTTTAACTGCAGTTAAGCAAGCCCAGTATTCATGATCATCAACTGGCGCTGGAGCTCCATAAAATGCAACAATAGCATCCCCGATATATTTATCAAGCGTTCCTTTGTTTGACAATAAAATATCTGTCATCTCTGTTAAATAATCATTTAAAAGCTCAACAAGGTCTGGTGCTGATAATTTTTCAGAAAAACCAGAAAAGCTTTGAATATCTGTAAAAAATGCTGTGTGATAACCTTCTTCACCACCTAGCGAAGGCTGCTCTTTAGCTTCGTACATTTGATCAATTAGTTCTGGAGATATGTAAGTACTGAAAGTATTCTTTAGAAATCGTTTATCCTTTTCAGCGCCGAAATAATTGTAAAGGAAAATGCCGCCGAAAGTAAATCCCATGGAAAATATAGGTCGAATTATTTCCCACATTTCTAGGGTATTGAAAAATTGTGAGTAGGTAAAAATGATCCAACCAACAATACCAATTATTGGTATTGGAATTGCAAAAAGTGGTTTCTTTGGAAAGCTAATTAATGCTCCTATGGNTAGACAGATTAAGAGAATGGATACAAACGTTTCTGATTGAGTTTTTTTAGCAATGAATTCATTTTTCAAAAGACTTTGCATCACATTTGCATGGATTTCTACTCCAGGGAATGTCTCCATAACTGGGGTATTTCTTAAATCGAACAATCCAGCGGCAGATGTTCCTATGATTGCAACTTGGCCATTCCAATATTCTGGTGGCAACATATCAGGATCCATGCAATACATATAAGGCAGATAAGTAAACGCAAAAGCTGGTCCCCAAAAATTAACATACATTCTGCCTTGATCATCAATGGGAATTTCTCTTACCANTGTTTCAGTGGTATCAATCAACCGAAGAATATTATTATCAAAATCGTAGTCTAATCCACCATCTCTTTTAATGCCCAAAATATCCATAGCAGCTGACATGACCAAGCTAGGATAAACGTGATCTGGTCCTTCAAAATAAAATGCTGTTGGAGCTCGCCTAGTGACACCATCTTCATCCTGGGGAAAATTGGGGGATCCGGTTCTTACAGCGGCAGATAATAATTCTAAATGGGTGTTGCCGATCCTTTCCCCTTTAGGCAGTTTATATTTCTTTTCTTGTGGAATGCCGTAAATGATATGATTTTCAAAATTTGTATAGCCCTCAGGTTCTGTTTCCATTTTATACAAAAACTTTAGTGTATCTTGTTGCTCAAAGACCATTCCATGGTAAGTATTTTTTGAATTTTTGGTAGCAGTAACAAACTTATTCGGATTATTGCGAACTAAGAACTGATCCGTCGCATCAGCTAATGAGTTATTGGAAGGCCTAGCTTCCGTTACGATTGCATTCACTAAATCAAAATTATAAGTATTTTCCTTGTCAAAAATAATATCAAATAAGATAGCTGCTGGATTTCCCGATGATACCGTTTCAATTAATTGACCGTGATAGGCTTGGGGCCAGTTTTGATATCTTCCAAGGCCACCTTCATCAGTGGGTGAAATAGAAAGTTCATCGATGTCTATCACAACTACGTCCTCAATAGAGCCTTCTTCAACTGGTGCGGTGCGTGCGCGAATACGAGCATCATAGGATAAGAACTCATACCGATCAAGCAGTCTTTTAACAATGGGAATTTCATATGAAGCTAAACCAAAGAATAGTGAAACAAGCAATCCAATCACTAACCCAGCGCCAACTCTTTTAAACAAATCTGTTAGTATACCAAAAGAGGACTGAATACTTAAGTCCTCTATGTTATCTAAGATTTTTTTCAAAAATTATTTTCCATTTTGAGCATCTAATTCCTTATTCCATTTTACAAAATCAAGCCCATCATCCTCATCTTGATCAAATTTGAACATGGAATACTTGCCGTCCTTTCTAACATTGATCTGCATACCTTCTACTAAGCTTACCCAATCCTCAAGAGAAACTTCGTAAGGGCCAGCAACTTGCGTTGGTGCTTGAATCTCAGTAACAGGGCCCAACTTAAATCTTGGAGCTCCTCCCTGCGGTTGAAAACCTTGTCTGCGCTGCTGATCACGAGCTTCACTGACATTACTCGCGGCATTCACATCAACCTTTCCATCATAGACTAACACAGAGCTTTCATCGTTTCCTGCTTTAGCTCTATAAGTTGTGCCCCTGATTGCGGCTACTGCTGTAGGAGTTCTAACCGCTACATTCTTTTTTTCACCAAACGCTGCTTTTGCTGCAACCCAGGCATCACCCTTTTTTAATGTAGCTCCAAAATTTTTCTCCATCGGCTTAACATTGGCTTCCGTAATTTCAAGCTCGGAATTCTCACCAATCCTCAACTTTCCTCCTCCAACTAAAGTAATCTCGCATCTAGATTTAGCCAAAGTTTTGACAACATCCTTTTCCTGGATTGACATTCTTGGCATAGCGCGCTTGAATTCTCCAGCTCCTCCTTTTTGAACCTGAACTCTACCAAGGGGAAGAGATATCTTACCAAACTCTTTTTGAGCAGAAATATCTGATAAAAGAAAAGTTGATACTAAAAGGAGGGACTTGATTGGAGATGTATATAAATTCTTCAAAGTAAATCTTTAGATTATGCAATAATTATAGTAGAAAAGATAATGTTTATACACTTCGATTGGCAATAGGATATAAATAATTATTTTAACTTATTTTAACGATATATGAAAAGACTTCAAATTCTTCTGATAGCTTTTTTATTTGCAAGCTGTATTGAATATTCTGAAACAATGTGGATAAATGAAGATGGCTCGGGTCAACTTACAGTATCCGCAAGCATCGATAAAAACCTTCTATCGTTAACTGGCGGTTTAACTAAGTATATGAACACCATCAATACAGTTGTTAATAATCTCGATATAGTTAAAGATACGGTAAGAAATTTTGTAACTAGTCTAGAAGGTATTGAATATGAAACCATAGATCTTTACACTAAAGGCAACTCAATCAACATAGATGCATCAATTAGATTTAATTCATCTAAAGATCTTAATGAAGCATTTTACTCTCTTAGTAGATACGGAATCAATATTTCTCGCGATATTAAACCATTCGATATTTCAATTACCCCGTTTAATAAAAATGATTTGCTATTCAAAAGAAAGGTTAATAGCATTACTAATAATAGCCTAGAATCCTTAAAAGAGGATTTATATTTTAAGACGTTTGAATCCTTATTATCCATGTACAATGCAAGCTTTACAATCCATTTTCCATATCCTATTACTGAAAGCAATGCAAACAATAACACAGATTATGACAATACTATAGCTTCATGGGATTTTTCATTGAGCTCCCTGTTAGATGATATTCAAATTATTAATGCAAGACTGTCTAAGGAAAAAGAGGTCATTATAGCAAAAGTAGATGAACCAAAAAAAGAGATTGGACTGATTGAAAAAACCAAGAAGATTGTTGAACGTGGATGGTCTATGACTTCAATTATAATCATCATTACGGTTGTCATGATTGTTCTTTTCGCGCTTTTTTCTATACGCTTTAAAAGATAATTATTATTCTACTTCTTCAGATTCCTCGATTTTTTTTCGAAAGATAAATGATTTCACTTTATTGAACCAACTTTTCAAAAATTTGATAAATTTGTTCTCTTCCACATTCTCTTTCAAAAGACCAGCTTTAATTAAAAGCGCATCGGATGGTTTCATGCCTGATAGCTGCAATGCAGCGATCTGAACATGGGGGATAAGACCATCAATTTTGCCAACATGCTGACCAGCACTTGAAAACTGGGTTGAATCACCTCTGACAATGATCAATTCTGCTTGCACGCTGGTGGAATCTCCTGAACTAGCGAATGATCCAGTAATCACATTTTTTACACCCACTAATCGACCNATCTCGATAGCACATGCTCTNGTTGTACATTCTGGTCTATCGTAATTATATTTTTCAAGCACATCATAGACTTGATGCTGTTCTACCATTATAAAAACACCGATGCTATCGATATCATTCCAAAGTTTATTATAAAGGATATTGTATACATCTTCTGAAATACCAGAACTATCAAAGTTCATGATAGCAAGAGTTGGCTTTGCGTAAAAACGATTCCGCTTTTGTGATGACCCTAATGATACAAAAAAGATAAACGCTATGAGAGCCTTTAGCTTGAAAGATCCTGTCATTCTATTTCAATAAGATCATCTTTCGAGTTTTATTCAAAACAACGCTACCTTTACTATCTCTAACTATCGCATGATACAGGTATACGCCTGAAGATACCCTTGTGCCAACATCATTCTTGCCGTTCCAAATGAAATTATAATAACCAGCAGCATGCTCTTTGCTGTTGACTAGGCGGGTAACCTCCTTACCTGTCAAGTCATACACTATAAGATCCACCCTAGCATCCTCTTGTAAGCTTAATCTGATCGAGGTTTGGGGATTGAAAGGGTTTGGATAGTTTTGACTTAAGATAAATGCATCAGGATAAAGATTGACACCATCATTGTTTTCATTAACAAAATCGCGGGTTCCAATAACCAGCCTGAGTTCTTGCCTAATATAACCATCCTCATCTGAGCCAGAATTAGCAATTTGATACATATTTTCAATATCAAGACTGATCGCTTGTCTATTGGTTTTGTTGATAAGAAACATGTCATATTCTTCCGGAACATAACCTAGACCATCAAAGACTACGTATGTTCGTTTACCATTAGTAGGGGCTACAACTTGCAGATCCCAGAATTGCCCTTCCTCTGTAGGTTTGCGAATGTCAACTGCATACAAATCAGGCGCCTCTTCTCTGTCTCTGTTGTCAATTCGCAGCGAAATATGGCCACTCATCATCGGAGGTTCAAACTCATCAAGTCTATCATAACCATCTTCTGCAATATGCATCACGCCAACAGTATTTTTTTCATCTTTAAGACCACCAGTAGTCGCAGAGATGTCAATGGTCCATTCATCGGANTGAAGAGGCATATCTGCNAGAATNGGTTTTTGCTCTGTATCCATCCAGAAATCCCAACCTCTTCCATCAATTAATATTTTATTAGCAGAGGAAGTTTTAACTATATAACCAACCCATGAGTTAAGATTATCATTGCCGATAAGTCGAGACCAACCACCATTCCACTCATATACTGAACCAACTTCGTCAATACCTTCTCCATTTTCCGTATAAACTTGATTCATTGGAACTTCAAAATCATAAGGAATTCCAAAGAATTTCCATTCAGAAGGTTGTAAAAAAATCTCAAAGGGGCGATCTGTTACCGTTGAGGGATGACCTTGACCAAAATCAAACAGTGGAGGCTCACTGATTTTATCTTTATTCCAAATAAAGAAAAAAGCTTCACCCATTGACATATTATAAGATCTATCGGTTATTTCCTCGTAGCCACCATTATAAGCAAAAAGTCGCCAATATTTTTTGTTAAAATCTGGATAACCAGCCTGATCCATCGTGCCCAAAATGATATCTAGCGCATTTGGAATTTCGTATGGAAAGGAGAAAAGCTGGTAGTCTGATTCTTCATTTCCTCCATAATCTTCAGCAACCAATGTTAAAGTTTGGTTCCCAATAACTTGAACGGAATGAAATGGTCTTCCATCATAATCCGTTGGCCATTTGCCGTAGTTACCAATGTTATCAACAGATTCAATGAAATATTCTAAACCTTGTAATGGAATATCTGAACCTGGAATATTCACAGTCTGATTTAAGAGTTCTAGGCTTATAAAACCGGACTGAGTTCCTGATCTTCTGTACATCAAATGTGCTTCCATGACACCGGATGCNTAATCAAAAAAATCTGCACTAATTGTTGGAGAGGTAGTGCCTTGGTCAATCAAGTTTAAAGGGTTATTGTGAACAATTTCAGGAGGNGTATGATCNACNCCAAAATAACCNGTATCAGAAAATGTGATTAAATTTGCTTTGTCCTGAGCTTCCACGAACCACTCATAAAAACCGTCNTNGAGTGGCTGCAAAGTGGTNTCACGCATTTGGATATGACCAAATTGATTATAGTTTACCTCTTCAGTNTTGTAGGTTCTNTAATGCACAAAATTATCCGATTCATTATTNCTAATGAAAATATGCCATTTTTCAATNCCAGAAGGATAATCACCTCTGTCTTCCCATTCAAAATCTGGGTGGACAGGAACNTAATTNGTTTCATATTGGCCACTTTGATCAACATACGATTTAGGAAATAAGGTGTGGAATTTCTCNGGAGGAATATTATCGAAGAGAGCTTTNACAGCTCGAGAGCTGTCAACNTCTTCATTGCCTAATTCNTCTACGAGCCAAACTTTAGTGTCATAATCNCCTGGNTCAGGAACTACAAAACTGTACTGTGTCAAAGGTCCCGAATCAGGAAAATTAACAAACTCATTTTGCTCGTTTATACCNTCAACATCNTTNATATCAACTATTGCTCCAAGTAAATCTCTACCTGCACTCCAACTTGGAGTAGACCAACTTAATTTAAAGTTTGGATCATTGGTCCATGTGCTTGGAGAAATGGTCAATTGATTGACAGGGGGAGGTGCTCCGGTGACTAGCTTTTCAATCAAGTAAGGCTTAGATCGTAAAATTGCATCTCCAACTTCTGCTTCTATGCGAAATCTAAAACCTTCACCCTTTGTCAATGATGTGACTAAAAATGATCCCTTGGCGCTTCCACCGGTGGTATTCGGGTCTCCGTTTACAAATGACACATATTTCTGNGAAGGAAATACGNTCCAATTAACGCTTTCATTGCTATTGCTAACTAGATTACCATTAATATCATTAGTTGTAATTGTGAATTGAAGAGNCTGTCCTTTGTCCACTTTNGTCANAGTTTGACCTTTGTCTTCNAATGTTATNATNTTGNTNNCATCNAGACTATCNTTTATAGCTAAGATNTATTTACTTGCNCCAGATTCAATTGCTCCAATATCAATACCNCCNGTNCTGTAATACCCTCGATAATCATAAACTAAATTAGAAAGCTCAGTACCAGNNTCTATNGCTGGGCTATTACCACGCAACCTAAAATCGTTTTCNGATGGNTTGCGAAAGAGAGGATCGGTATNAATATTNTCTGAATGATNNAANCNNGGTNNNCCATCTTCAATAAATTCTTCTTCCAAAATATTGTGTCTAAAGGATACAGAAATTCCATCCTGANCGAGCAAANGCAATACGATTANTATTATTCCAATTAAANGTNTTATTTTGCCAAATNATATTATTTATGAACTCAACATCATAATTAANACCCCAAGCATGGAAAANNTCNCCNCCNGTATTATTGCGCGTAATGGTATTNTTATGATATCTAACGTCAGGTCCATTGCCGTTATTNTCTTCATTTGGGATAGTNCTTATTAATGAAACAGCAGNTTGAGAATTATTATCAATTACAATATTGTTCCTAAACATCATATTTCCGCTAANAGATAAAATCAAAGT
>NHGT02000028.1 GCA_002170005.2 bacterium TMED144
AAGATTGTAACCCTCTAATGATCAGTAAGGCATCTGCACCTGTTACGGGACCGGTTGGCATAAAACGACCGGTCATCATGTCAGCTTGCATAATTCCTCGTTCAGCGCAAAGAGCCATTGCATTGTAGGCAAAATGACTAGAGGGAACGTCGCTAAAACGGCTCTGCGGTTCACCAAAGTATTTAGTCTCTAAACTTTCATCTCTGGTAGCAACCACTAAAAGTCTTTGAACAGCCATTGCATATGTGGCCCTGTTAATGCTGTCATCGGGATAAAAGTTTCCATCTGGCTCTACATTCATTACTCCGTACCTTATCATATCCTTGATCCAAGTTTCTGCCCAATGCCCTTTTGAATCATTTGGAATTGCAACATTTGCAGTTTGTGCTGCTTGGCTGGGGCTTTGGAATCCTGTGCTTTGAACAGGCATCCTATCGAACAGTACTCCGATTTTCAACTCCTCAGAGAATAAGACAGCAAGATCAGCTCTATTGATTTTCTCTTTTAAAGCTACTTTTTTACCGACAGGAGTTCCTGGCATGGCCCTTACAATCTTTTGTGATAATTTCCACTTGGAATCAGCTTGACCAGAAAATTCCCCTCTTTTATTTACCACTGTTCTAAAGTAGTCCTCAGCTTCTTCAAATTGATAATTATATAGATATGCTACCCCGAACCAATATTGCGACCCTTCATGGTCTTTATCTCTTTTTAGTGCTTTCTCTAAAAGATCTTCAGATCGTTTAAACCAGCGTTTTTCGCTATCACGCATAGTTATCCAAACACGAGCGCTGAGTGAAAGCGCATCCGGATCTTTACCGCCCCTGCTAGCACATTTTGATGCGAAATCCTTTGCATTCTTATTGTTCTTTAAATACGCATTTGCTAAGCCCAATCCTCCGTAGCCTAAAGCAAATTTGCTATCGAGGTCAACAGACCGCTGAAAAGAGGTAATTGACTGTTGATAATCTTCATTATCAATTGCCCTCATACCGGCCTTAAAATGATATTCTGGAGTATCAACATCACTCTGGGGCTTTGTAGCACAGGATACGAGCAGAAGAAGAGTTAAAAACGATATATGGGGTACGTATTTTTTAAACATAATCTATTCCTTAGAAAATTTATCAAAGCTAGATAGAATATAGCTTTAAAAGTTATTATATGTAAATAAACCAAAATTGATAAGTTGATGTGCATCACATTTACCACTCTTATATTTTGCTTTATCGCTGTGAATTGGATAATTTATACAATTATTATATAGGAAAAACGATAAAAGCGTATGAAAAAATTATTTAAAAATGCCTTACTAGCCATCTTTGTTTTAAAAGCCACTTTTCTTTTTGCTCAGTTGCAAACCGCTACCGGGATAGGTTATGGCTTGACCAAAGATGCGGCAGTTGAGCAAGCAAAAAGAGATGCAGTTGAGCAAGGCCTCGGTGCATATATGACCTCAAATACTACCGTTACATCCACATCCATTGAGGATAATATTTACTCTAAAGCTCAAGGGTTTGTNAAAACCTTTAAAATCATTAAAGAAAGCAAAGGGCCAGATGGAAATTTCGAGATCACCATCGAAGCCCAAGTGACGGATATGATAGATCAAGTAATGGCTGACGAAGCTGCATTTCAAACACTGCTCAATTCTATGAACCGTCCGCGAATCATATTCTTGGTCAAAGAGCAGAATTTGATCGATAACATGGAAACAAATTTTGCAGAAACACAGCTTTTGTCTATGTTTTATAACAAAGGGTTTGATGTGGTTGATAGACAATTAGTACAAGGATTAAGGGGGCAGCAAGATTATACCGCTGCTCTTGATGGTGATGTTACAGCAGCAGCTAAGATTGCATCACAACTTGGTGCAGAAGTCATTGTAATTGGTACCGCAAAAATATCATCCGGTGGAAAATTTTATAACATGTTTTCAGGCCAAGCTGTTGCTAACGCAAAGATTGTTCGCACAGATACTGGTGAGATCCTTGCTGTTGTCCCCGCTGCTAGAGGCAAGAAGCCACATATTTCTGAATCAACAGCTGGAACGCTTGCAGCGAACCAAGCTGCTGAAGAAATGGGAAATAGTATTATATCACAATTGATCACCAAATGGAGCACCCAGCAGTCAAATTTCACTAAGATTTTTGTTGTTTTGAAAAAAGCAGACTTTATGTCCTACACTACGTTTGAATCATTCCTAAAAGCTCAGACTGTATCTGGGATCAGAAATGCCTACGCAAAAAGTTTAAATGATGGAGTCGCAGAATATGAAATTGAATTTGAAGGCAAATCTCAGGACCTTGCAATGGGCTTAGCAAGAACAACGCCAGATGGTTTAAATATAAAAGTAACCGGGCTCAGCGGTAACCGTATTACTGCTGAGGTGGTAGAATAATGAGGAATTTTATGAAAAATTATATTATCGCAGGAATCATTGCCTTGACTTTTGCATCATCGCAAGGTGTTGTGAATCAAATGGATAAAGGAAGTATCAATTATTCCGATCGTACAATATCTGCTATTGGGATTGGATTTGTTCCGATCAATGCTGTCAACGCCGGTATGGCGAGAAGATTGGCGCTAAGAACAGCAAAGCAGGATGCCCTGAGACAGTTAATTGAGATCGTAAACGGAGTCACATTAACCAGTGAGACCACTATGAGCAATGCGATGGTTGACGATGTGATCAGTACAAAGGTTCAAGGGTTTATTAGAGGAGCGAGACAAATAGGAGATCCTAAATATTTAAGCGATACTTCGATTGAAGTTGAATACTCTGTTCCAATGAGTGGAATTTCTGATATTATCTTACCTCCTGCTAATACTGCTGTTGCAAGTAGCCTGCCCTCAGCTGGAGGGGCAGCTCCCGCACTAACATCAGGCGCAATAACAGGAGTGATCATTGATGCTAGAGGTTTAAATGCTAGACCAGCAATGGCACCACAAATACTTGACCAGCAAGGTTCTGCTGTCTACGGTCCTGGCAAATATAGTAGAGAATATGCTGTAACCAATGGCGTAGTTGGCTATTCAAAGACATTGGAAGCTGCCCAAAAGGACCCAAGGGTGATGGGGAATCCCCTGATNTTAAAAGGGATTTCTACTGCNGGCGCAAACCGAACAGATATTACCATAAGCAACGCCGATGTATCAAANCTTGATGGAGCAAANAGAAGCTANAANGTNTTGCAAGATTGTCGNGTATTNATATTACTTGATTGANGAAAGCGNGANNCTGATNTNATGAAAANTNTNTTANTNNCATTNNGCNTTNTGTTNTNCNTCTTNNNTTNCNCAAGATAANGCAAAAACTCCTGGNATGGANANTGNNGANGANAAAGATNTAAAAGTTGGNGANGTTGCNCCTTCTTGGGCNTTAATGTATGCTCCTGGTAAATTTGAATTTCTAAAAAATTGGGCTGAAGTTGACACTTCTGGCGCTAAGCTTCGCAAGTTCATGTCTCAACCAGATAAGCATGCAGTTCTAATGAGCTTTTTTGCAACTTGGTGCCAACCTTGTATGAAAGAATTGCCAATTCTAGAAGAGGTATATCAAAAATATAAGAACGAAAGAGTTAAGTTTTTTTTAGTAGATATAACGGAAGCTACCAGAAATAATCCTGGTTATGAGAATATGCCAAAAGCGGGTCCTTTTTTAAAACAAAAAGGGGTTACGATGCAGATACTNTATGANACCAGAGGGAAAACAATGGAGCGTTATAACGCACAAACTCTACCAAGATTATTTGTTATGGATGGAAATCGTATGTTAACATTCATGCGTCGTGGTTTCCATGAGGGGGAAGAAGAAAAGTTTAATCGTGAACTATCAATAGAGATTGAAAGGTTAATTTCCGAACTTCCTCCATTACAAAAATAATATAAATTCAGTTAATTCGCCCTTTTTTATATTTGGGCGACAACTCAGCAGAAAGTAAATATGAAAAAGATCTTAACAAGTTTTATATTTTTATTTCATTTCCAATTAATAGCGCAAGGCGTGACGGATGGCAAAACTACGGTAGCTGTGCTTGAATTTGAAGGTCGCGGTATTAACCAAATGGAATCGGCTACTTTAACTGATAGGTTGCAAAGTGAAATGGTCAACACTAACGCAATCATTATGGTAGAGCGCAATCAAATGGAAGAAATTTTAAATGAACAAGGGTTTCAGCAATCCGGTTGTACCTCCGCTGAGTGTGCTGCTGAGGTTGGAGCATTACTAGGTGTACAGAACATGGTATCAGGTTCTTTTGGATTATTAGGCAATACCTACACGATAGATGCAAAGATGTTTTCTGTTGAAACTGGAGCTACGGTAAGATCAGTGAGCAAGACTTACAAAGGTGACGTAGATAATTTATTAACGGTTATTGAAGTGGTAGCATGGGAATTAGTTGGCCTTAAAGCACCTCAAGACAAGCTTGATATATTAGCTGCTGCAGATCCTGCACTTGCAAAAGCGCCTGTGGTAAGCGAAAGAAGGGGAATGAAGAAAAGTACACGAAGACTGTTAATGGCCGCCGTTTTGTTAGGAGGAGGTGGATATTACCTATATTCAACTGATTTTTTCTTACCTGAACTTCCAGAACCACCTATAGTGCCGGAGGGTTGATATGAAAAGAATTATTCTGCCAATCCTAGTTGCCTCAACATTTTTATTTGGTCAGTCTGCAAAAGTCTATTGGGTAGATATTCATAATGGTAATGATAGTAACAATGGATTGGCTTCATCATCTGCATTTAAGACCATTCAATATGTCTTTAATAATGCAAGTAGCTTGCTATCAACAAATGTTGACACAATAAAAGTTTTACCAAGTATTACTGATTCTCAGCCCAATGGTTATTATGACTTTGGAGATGATGGGATATATTTATCTACTTCTTCTTCTAATTCCAGAAATTTTGTAATGATCGGTGTTGCAGGCGCAGATAGTACGATTTTTGATGCTGAGGGTAAAAATAGACATTTTCGTTTTTATGGATCCCAAGATTCAACCACGATTATTCAGGGGATTACTTTTAAAAATGGATATGATGAATATTATGGTGGATCCATGTTTCTATATCAAAGCAATATCTCTTTTATTTCTAATATATTTGATGGCAATAAAGCTGGTAGTAGTGGTGGCGCTGTTGAAATAGGGGGTAACGCAAGTCCTAGTTTTGATTCATGCGTATTTAAAAATAATTATATTGAAAGCGATAATAATTCCAGCAGCGGCTATGGTGGTGCAATGAAAATTGATGGTCCGTCTTCCGATTATACTAGAAATAATCCAATAAAGATCACTAATACACAATTCCTTTCAAATTATATTATGGCAAAAAGCAGTGCATATGGTGGAGCAATTAATGTTTCGAGAGGAATAAGTATTTCCAACTCAATTTTTATAAAGAATCATGCTACTGCTAATACTGATGATACTTCTTACGATGAAGTAATAGGTGGTGCAATCTATGCTGATAATACTTGGTGGAATAACAGTCAAAGCGTTGGAATGAATATGTATATATCCAATTCAACTTTTGATGGAAATTACGCCAAAGTAGCTACTGATGATAAAATAAATAGCATCTGGGGCTCCACTATTAGCTATGGAAGATGGGACAGCAACGTAAGCCCTTCCGCTAAAACCTTTATTTTTAATTCAATAATTAGAAACACGAAGCTTTATACAAAGAGTTCAACTTTTGAAAATGATGACAATAATAATAGAGGCGACAAATTAGGATCAGGNAATACTCAGGGTTATAAACTGATTACCGATTATAACAACATTGAAGATTCTGCAAACGAATCATGGGCTGGTAATTATACTTATGATATTGAGCCGGGTTATAATGACACAGCCAATGGTGATTACAGCTTAGCAAATGCGAGTCCAATGATTGGAGCGGGTGTATCAAATTGGGCTGATGAAAGCTTGAGTGCTCCCACTAAAGATATTATTGGAGTTTCGAGAGGCTCAAGTCCGGATCTTGGTGCATATGAAAATTCACTAAACATATCTGATGCCCCACTTCCTGTTAACGGGTTAAGTGTTAGCGCGATATCTAGTGGAGCAAAATTAAAATGGAAAAGAAATAAAACTAGCTTATTAAATTCTGCATTAGCTTCTAACATTCAGTATGAAATACAAAAAGATTCTTCAGGTGTAAAAACAACTGTCACTACATCGGATACTTCTTACACCTTTAATAATTTAAAAAATGGTAAAACATACTCTTTTGTTGTTAGCGCAAAAGACAATCAAACTGGAAAAATTAGTATTTCATCAAAGTTATTTACCATTACCCCTAGATATCTAGGACCGAAATGGTATGTTGGTGCGGGTAGCGATGGAAGCTCAAAATCTTCACAATCATCAGATTTTGATTGGGGCAGCAAGTCCTCTCCAATCAATAATTTAACTACCGCTCTAGAGGTTTATGCGTCGGGTGATACAATAATTATGATGAAAGGTACGCATACCGGAAGTAGTAATAGAGGCATTACTGTTCCTAATAATAATAAATCCTTTGTGTTGATGGGAGATCCGGAGCATTTGGCTTCAGAGACTATAATTGACGCGAGCAATAGGGATCGTCATTTTTATTTTAATGGTGGTCAAGATTCAACGTGGGCAATCAATCATATCACACTATATAGAGGAAAGGCAAGTGGAAATAACTGGGAAGCAACCGGGGGGTCTATTCGATTGGGTAGTGCAAGCAGTCCAAAGTTCAAGGGAGTAATTTTTAGAGAAAATATTGATGAAACCAATCAATCCTACAATGGTGCAGCAATAAGAGTTACAGATCGCTCATTATTACTACTTGAAAATTGTTCATTCATTAATAACAAGGTTACCTCAACTGATAATCAAGCTCATGGTGGAGCTATTAACATTGATGCAAACCCTATCGGTAAAAAGCATATCATTAATGGATGTATTTTTGACGGGAATGAACTAAAAGCTACTTATGACGCTAGGGGGTCTGCTATATTTTCAAGAGATGCTATTGATATTACAAATTCTGTTTTCATTAGAAATTATGTAAGAAGTGTTGAAAGTGATCCAACTGGGACCATTTATTACGAGAGCCCAAAACTTAGCACACAAAATAACGAAAATGGTACCGATCTTTATTTTGCGAATAACACCATTGCATACAACAATGCGAATGGAAGTTCAAACTATAGTCCTTTTTCTGGACTTTACTATTGTGATTATGTTCCTGGATCTGGTCAAACCTCAAGCATTTTATATGCTTTTAATAACATTGTATACGGTAACAAAACCAATGATATTATAGATGATGTTCAGTTAGAGGCTCATTGTGGTGGCCCTGTAATTAGAGCTGATTATAATAACATTCAGGGATTAGCGAACCTTGCCAATCATGGTGGCAATAATGCGCAATCAGGGATTACATCGTTTGATTATTCTATAGATGTCCCTCCAGCTTTTAAAGATACCGCTAATGGAGATTTTTCTTTGGATAATAGGTCTTTGGCCATAGGATCAGGAATTGCTAATTGGAGTGATTGGGGTATCGCGGCACCAACTAAAGATTTACTAGGAAATTCAAGGCCAAATCCAGCAGGCTCAAACCCAGATCTTGGCGCATATGAAAATAGTTTGGCTAAATCACCTTATCCTTCGAAAGTGGCAGGATTGGTGGCGCAAGGGGGAAGCCAACAAGTGACGCTTAAGTGGGATGCATCTTCGGCAGCTGACTCTATTAGTTATTATAACATATATATGTCAACATCATCTTTCATTCATAGTGCCTCAACTTTAATTGATTCAACAACACTAAACACCTTTATTAAAACAGGTCTTAATAATGCTTTGCGCTATTATTTTAAAATTACCGCTGTAAATGCTAGTGGGCTAGAAAGTGACCCTGCAGCTTTAAACATCACTCCTACGTTTAGTGGTCCAGTCTGGTTTGTAAGTAAACAAGGAAATGATGCAAATGGAGAGGGCAGTCAAGGCAGTCCTTTCGCAACCATAACGCACGCAATTAAACAAGTCAATGAAGGTGACACAATTATTGTAAAACCTGGTACATATACCAATGAGAATATAATTGTAAGGGGAAATACTCCCAATATTGTTCTTATGTCAGAAAGTGGAGCTTCAAATACCATACTTGACGCTCAAAATCAAAATGAATCTAAAATACTTGAATTTATGCATGAAGATAGTGATCAAGGGGATGGAATAGATTCAACTTTTCAAGTGATTGGTTTTACTTTTACAAAAGCGACTGCGTCGGCAGTAGAAATTATCAATGGACGAATAGATAATAACCAATTATTTCCTATGAGACCTAGGTTTAGAAATTGCATTTTTACTGAGAACAGAAGAAACCAGTATTGGGGCGGCGCAGTTTACATTGAACAAGCGGATCCAATATTTGAAAACTGTGCATTTTCGGACAATACCGCTAGAAAGGGTGGCGCAGTTGTTATAATTGGCGGTAGTAGATTAAATGATACTAATAGAGCGCATTTTAGAAATTCAACCTTTAGACTAAACAAATCAGAAGACGAAAATAGTACTGATGCTCCACAAGGAGGAGCAATTGCTTTAATCAATGATAAGGCAACAGCTTCCATAACAGATTGTATTTT
>NHGT02000029.1 GCA_002170005.2 bacterium TMED144
TTGGGAAATTAAATAATGTTAAAATTGAATCTCAGGATCTAGCAAAACTTCAACTAAACTTAATTCGTTCTCATGCATGCGGCTTAGGGAAACCTTTAGACGATGGTATAGTCAGGGTGATAATGCTTTTAAAACTTATGACTTGGTCAAAGGGACACAGCGGTGTTAGCACGGAACTCGCTAATTTATTATTAAAAATGTTAAATAATGATATCTTACCAGTAATACCTGAAAAAGGTTCAGTTGGGGCCTCTGGTGATCTTGCCCCACTAGCCCATCTTGCTTTATCTATGATTGGTGAAGGAAAAGTGACAATAAGAGGTGAAAAAATAGATTCAAAAAAGGTTTTTAACAAATTGGGAATTGATATCATAAAATTATCCTCAAAAGAAGGGATAAGTCTTGTAAATGGAACTCAGGTATCTACAGCCATAGCAGTCAAAGCAATAAATGAATCTAATAATTTATTCTATATTTCAGATGTAGCTGCAGCACTTTCAACAGAGGCAGGTTTATGCGCAAGAGACATTTTTGATCCCGATATACACAAACTTAAAAAAAATAAGAAACAACTGTTTACAGCTCATAATATTTATAATTTGTTAGAAGATAGTGAAATCGTGATGTCACATATAGATTGCAATAAAGTTCAGGACCCATATTCCATAAGATGCGTTCCACATGTTCATGGAGCTAGCAAAACACTTTTTCAAAGCTCAGTTGAAATCGTAAATGAAGAAATTAATTCAGTATCTGACAATCCATTGATTTTCAATAACGGTGAGATTAAAAATTCTGGACATTTTCATGCTGAAAATATATCGCAAGCTATGGATATTTTATCCATAGCTGTTTGTGAAATTGGTGCTATATCTGAAAAAAGAATTAATTATTTCATGAATGGAGCTGACAAAAGAATCCCTCAATTTTGTGCTTTGAATCCAGGTCTTGAATCTGGCTTTATGTTAGCTCATGTAACGGCAGCTGCACTTGCTTCTGAAAATAAAACTCTTTCTCACCCAGCTAGTGTTGACTCAATCTCAACTTCTGCAGGTATGGAAGATTTTGTAAGTATGGCTCCTTGGTCTGCGAAAAAATGTTTAAAAATAATTGACAATGTTAGATCTATACTGGCAATTGAATTAATGGTTGCTGCAAATGTTAATTTTAGATTTCATTCAAACTTAAACTCCAGTCCTCATCTTTCCAATCTTATGAAATTATTTCAAGAGCAAGATGTTCTTACAAAAAAGGATGTTCCGTTTCATGAAATAATTGAAGTTGTAACAACTCTAATAAAAAATGAAAAAATACTGCAAAATATAAAAAAAACATTAAAATTAAAATGAAAAAAAATGAAAAATAGACCCCCTTTCAATCAAGCATACACCTTTGACGACGTATTATTAGTTCCACAGTATTCACAAATCTTGCCTTCAGCTGTAGATTTGAAAACTAGACTAACTTCAAAAATAACCATGAACATACCATTATTGTCTGCTGCAATGGATACGGTAACTGAAAGTGATATGGCAGTTGCTCTAGCAAGAGAGGGAGGGATTGGTGTTATTCATAAAAATCTTTCGATTGAAAGACAGGTTTTCATGGTAGATAAGGTTAAAAGATCTGAAAGTGGAATGATAGTTGATCCAATTACATTATCAAGTGATAAGACAATAAAAGATGCAAAAAAAGTGATGGCAGATTATAAAATTAGCGGTTTACCTGTTGTAAAGAATGATAAGCTTGTGGGGATTATTACCAATCGAGATATTAGGTTTGAGACNAATGATAGTCTTTCAGTAAAAGATCGNATGACGATGGAAAAGCTAATCACAGTTCCTAAAGGCACAACATTAGATCAAGCTAAAGAAGAGTTGCAAAAACACAGAATTGAAAAATTATTGGTTGTTGATGATAATGATAGTCTTGCTGGTTTAATTACTGTCAAAGATATNCAAAAAAAAGAGGATTACCCAAATGCATGTAAAGATTCAAATGGTAGATTAAGAGTTGGAGCTGCAATTGGGAATAGTTCTGANGCCATTGAAAGAGCCAAAGCTTTAAGTAGCGTTAATGTTGACGTAATTATCATTGATACAGCTCATGGACATTCCTCAGGTGTATTAAACTTAGTTAAAAATATTAAAAAAGAAATAAATGATGTTCAGCTTATAGCAGGCAATGTAGCAACCTCAAAAGGTGTTAAGGCATTGATTGAAGCAGGTGTTGATTGCGTAAAGGTCGGCATTGGCGCAGGAGCAAGTTGTACTACGAGAGTAGTTGCTGGAGTAGGAATGCCTCAATTAACTAGTATAATGAATGCTGTTGATGAAGCAAGAAAGCACGATATTCCTATNATTGCAGATGGAGGAATAAGATTNAGTGGAGATTTAGCAAAAGCTATTGCTGCTGGTGCAGACGTTGTAATGCTTGGCAGTATATTGGCCGGCATGGGTGAAAGTCCAGGCGAATTAATTCTNTTTGAAGGTCGTCAATATAAATCATATCGTGGTATGGGGTCTTTGGGTGCTATGCAAGATGGCAGCGGAGATAGATATTTTCAAGAGGGAGAGGATGCTAAGAAGTTAGTACCTGAAGGCATCGAAGGAATGGTTCCTTATCGTGGATCAGTAAAAAANACAATACATCAATTGATGGGAGGGTTAAANGCTTCTATGGGTTATTGCGGATCAGGNAGTATTTTAGAATTTCATAAAAAATCAGAATTTNTACAAACTACGACAGCTGGGGTNAAGGAAANTCATCCTCATGAGGTTAAAATAACTAAGGAAGCGCCTAATTATCAGATAACAGAAAGTTGATTAGCTTAGTGAATTAAGGTGTTTAGAGATTGTAGATTTTCTTCTAGCAGCAGTGTTCTTTTTCAAATGTCCTTTGCTTACCATTTTATCTATTGTGCTCATTGCTTTTTTGTGTAATAAAGCTGCTTCATCTTTATTTTTGTTATTTAATACATTTTTAACGACAGTTCTCATATCAGAATTTTTAGAAATATTTATTAATCTTTTTTTCTTATCTTGTCGCTCTCTTTTAATTTGCTGAGGATGCCTATCCATAATCTATCTTTCTTATTTAATAAGTAGAGTACAAAGTTATCTATAATATTACATTATTTCAAACATTTGATATTATTATTACCAACGATAAAACGCAGGATGCCCTTCTTTGACACTGATAAACACACCTTCGCTCTTTGCGCAGATCTNATTCTTTGAAAATAACTCAAGTTCAACTTTTGCTTTATCTTTAGTTGATGTAACTATTTGTGAAAAAATCTCTACTTTAGTATCAATGGGTGTTGGTTTTAACAATTTAACTTCAAAAGAGGCAGTAACTGTGCTAGGGAATTTTTTTTTATTATTTGATTCAAAAATAGACATTGCCGCAGTCCAATTTCCATGGCAATCAAATAAAGNACCTATAATACCTCCATTCAAAACACCTGGGAACGCCTGATGCTCTTTTTTTGGATGAAAACTCATCTTGAGACCNNCCTTATGTTTATANGATTTAATTTTTAGCCCATTTTCATTCAAAGGTCCGCATCCAAAACAAATTGATTTTGGCGCATAAATATCTTGAAGACTTCTCTTATTGCTCATAATAAAAATGCCAATTCCAATTATTATTAAACATTNAATATTTGAACAAAATTATATAACTCTTTTCATCTATAAACAAATTTATATTACTTTCTATATATGACTAACCATGATCATTTAAAAAANGTACCTATTTTTGCAGATCTCTCTTCTTCNGATTTAGAGAAGATATCAAACAAAATGATATTAAGAAATTACAACAAAGGCCAAGTGATTTTACTCGAGGAAAGTAAAGGTGAAACTTTTTTTGTAATTAAAACTGGTGAAGTTAAGGTAACAAAATTAAGTGATGATGGTCGTGAAGTTATTTTAGCTATCCTTGGTGAAAGCGATTTTTTTGGCGAGATGTCGTTATTAGATGGNGAGGGTAGATCAGCAAATATTGTCGCCAATGAAGATTCAACTGCATTGACTCTTTCTAGAAATGATTTTTTATCGTGTTTAGAATCTTATCCCAAGATTGCTATATCCTTACTTGAAGAGCTTGCAGTAAGATTGAGAAAAAGCGACAAACATATTGAAAGTCTTTCATTAAGTGACTCTGAACATAGAATTGGAATTACTATTGCAAGACTAGCAGAGGAAATTGGAACTATTAAAAAAGGTGTTGTATCAATTAAANAACTTCCTTTTCAGCAAGATATTGCAAATATGGCTGGAACATCAAGAGAAACAGTTTCCAGGACAATTAAATTGTTTGAGGATAAAAAAATATTGACCAGAGATGGTCGGGCGTTAACTATATTTGATTTTAACTTATTTAAAAAGTCTTTTTCTTAATTCTATCAAGAATGAACAAAAAATTTGTTGATCAAATTAGATCAAATAATCAAATAGCTATTTCTAAAGCTATAACAAGCATTGAATCTGGAAATATCTTTAACAAAAGCTTTCTAGATGAAATTTATAAATACTCAACCTCATCTTTAAGAATAGGAATTACAGGCCCCCCTGGAGCCGGCAAAAGCACTCTAACAGACAAATTGATAGATAAGTTTTTGAAGTCAAATAAAAGCGTAGGAGTGATTGCTGTTGATCCCACAAGCCCATTTACTGGGGGTGCATTGCTAGGTGACAGGGTAAGAATGAATAATTATTTGTGGAATGATGATGTTTTTATTCGAAGCTTAGGTGCCAGAGGTGAGCTTGGAGGATTATCTAAAAAAACTCAAGAAATAGGAGATATTTTAGCTGCAAGTGGAAAAGATATTATCATCTATGAAACAGTTGGTGTTGGCCAAGGTGAGCATGATATAATTAAGCAGGTAGATATAGTAATAGTTGTATTAGTTCCCGAGTCAGGAGATGAAATTCAATTAATGAAAGCTGGCATAATAGAAATAGGAGATATTTTTGTTATAAATAAAGCTGATAGACAAGGCTCAAATAAGCTTGCTCAATCTCTTATAAATATTTTACACTCGACTTTTTCCAAAAATAAACTACAACCAGAAGTATTTTTAACATCAGCTGACAGAAGCGATGGAATAGATTTACTTTTTGAAGGAATAGACTTTGTTAATAATGCATTTGTCAATGATGGAACTTTAATAAACAAAAGAAATAATAGATTAAAAAATAGAGTATTTCAAATAGTCAAAGATCAGCTTTTAGATGAATTTTGGACAAGCAAAAAAATAGAAAGTCTAAACAAATCCATTAAGAATATGAACAATACCCATGATTCTCCTTTTAAAATTGCAAAAATGATGATTGATGAAAAAAAATAGTGAAGATATGCCTTTTTTAGATCATCTTGAAGAGTTGAGGTGGAGGCTTATAAANTCTATAATTTCCATTCTTTTAGGTGCTATTGCTACATTCTATTTTGTNGATNAAATCATTGAATTTATGATTTTACCNACAAAAAATTTGACCTATCCACTCGATTTGCAAGTTCTTAAAGTGCAAGGAATGTTTATGATTAAATGGGGCATATCTCTAATGGGGGGAATTGGGCTTTCCATTCCAGTTTTAACATATCAAATTTGGAAATTTATTTCACCAGGTCTATATATGAGTGAAAAAAAATATGTAGGTCCACTAATAGTTTTTACTTTTTTATTTTTTGTAATTGGGTTAGTATTTGCCTACAAAGTAATTATTCCATTTTCATTAAACTTTTTTACTTCTGTTGGCATGGAAGGCATTCAAAATAATTTCTCTATAAATTATTATTTTAATTTTATTATTTGGTTGCTTTTTGGATCAGGTGTTTTGTTTCAATTGCCAATTATAGTTTTTATTTTATCNGTTTTTGGTTTATTAACNCCAGCATTTATGAGGCACTACAGAAGACATGCAGTTATTTTTGTTTTAATTCTAAGTGCATTNATCACACCGCCAGATCCAGTTAGTCTAGTTCTTATGTCAATTCCGCTTATGATTTTATATGAATTCAGTATTTTAGTTAGTTGGTTTGTAAATAGAAATAAATTACAATAATGATTTTAAAGNAAAAAAAACTTAACCGTATAACTAAATGTATTAAAAAAGACATTTTAATATTTGAAATAGAGTTAAAAAAAGCAATGTCCTCAGATNTAAAGCTAATAAACTTAATTGGAAAATATATTTTAAGACATAAAGGTAAATTTTTTAGGCCAATTTTAACTTTGCTATCATCCAGGTTGTGTGGAACACCNTCACAAAATACTTATAGGGCTGCTGCAATGTTAGAATTATTACATATTGCAACTTTAGCTCATGACGATGTTGTTGATGATGCAGAAAAAAGGAGAGGGTTTTTTTCAATTAACAGGGTTTGGAAAAATAAAATAGCTATCTTAATGGGAGATTTTATTTTAAGCAAAACTCTNATAAACATGGTTAAGCTTAACGACTATAAATCTTTACAATTAATTGCTGAAACTGCTGAAAAATTAGCTGCGGGAGAGATATTGCAAATCGAAAAATCTATTACAAGATCAATGGATGAAGAAATCTATTATGAAATGATTTATCAAAAAACAGCATCACTCATATCGACATGTTGTGAGTTGGGGGCATTGACAACCTCATCAACTGAAAAGGATAGATTTTCAATGAGGAGTTATGGAAAAAATTTAGGTATGGCTTTTCAAATTAAAGATGATTTATTTGATATTATTGGATCTCAAGAGGAGACTGGAAAAGATATGGCTGCGGATGTTAAAAAGAATATGATAACGTTGCCACTAATCTACGCTAAGCAGAACCTNTCTGAAAAAAAATTAAAAAAACTAAAAAATTTGTTAAAAGTAAAAAACAAAAGCAAAACTGATATAAAGCTATTAAAAGATATTGTAAAAGAAGTAGGTGGATTTGCCCATGCACAGGAAAAGATCCTATATTATAGCGAAAAAGCAAAAAATTCTCTAAAAAGTTTTAAGTCATCTGAGTACAAAAAATCATTAATTGATTTGGTTGATTTTAATATNAATAGATTAGGATAAAGATGAAATCTGAATCCATTTTAGTTATGAGATTTAGCTCGATTGGGGATATAATTCAAACAACATCNACTCTCTGCACAATCAAGGAGTATTTACCAAACTCCACCATTGATTATCTAACATTAGACCATTTTAAATCTATCTTAAAAAACCACAAGTCGTTAAATAAAGTCTACTCAATACCTAAAGACGCTAAATACTCAAACATAATTGAATTAATTCTAAAACTAAAATCAAATAAATATGATTATATAATCGATTTGCATAGCTCAGCTAGATCAAAAGTATTTAGTCTATTTTTAAAAAAATCAAAAATTAAAAAAATTAAAAAACCAAGGCTAAAGCGATTTTTTTTATTTTTTTTTCATTTAAATTTATTTAAAAAAAATTTCAATGTTCGCACAATGTATAGCAAAGCAATCCAAGATTTACTTCCTGCCGGTTATAAAATTGAAAATACAAAATTATATATAAGTTCAAATGAAAAAAAAGAGATCAATGAAAAGCTAAATATTAAAAAATATTTTGTTCTTGCTCCTGAAGCTGCTTGGACACAAAAACAATTTTTTGCTCAAAGATATGTAGGAATTTTGAACAATCTCTACAAAAAATTTAAGTTGACACCTGTTTTAATTGGCTCATCAAATGGTAGTATATGCAAAGAAATTGCAAAAGGCTATAACAATAAAATAATTAATATATCTGGCAAAACTTCTTTAAGGCAATCTCTATCAGTTATTAGTAACGCTTCATTCGTTGTTGGGGGCGATACAGGCATGATTCATGCAGCAGAAGCATTAAGCAAGCATGTTGTTGCAATTTTCGGCCCAACAAATAAACAAACAGGCGGTGGACTCTTCAGTAATCTTTCAAAAGAAATTCATTCATCTGACATTTGGTGTAAGCCATGCTCTATAAATGGATCTTTTCCATGCTACAGAAAAAAACAGTACTGTATGACTGAAATAGATGATGGAGGAATATTAAGTTCCATTGAAAATATTTATAGATAATGTGGAAATTCATATATAATTTTTTAATCTTTCCTCTTATAATGACTTTTTTTCTATTAGGAAGCATATTCGTAAAAAAAGTTAGAAAAGGTTTTTTGGGAAGATTGGCTTCGATCAAAAAAATTAGAACTTTTAGTAGCAAGTTAGATGAGAACGACTCAATTTACTGGTTTCATGCATCCTCACATGGTGAATTTGAGCAAATTAAACCAGTCCTAGATAGAATAAAAAAAATAAATCCAAGAATTAAAGTATTATTAAGCTTTTTTTCACCTTCAGGTTATGAAAATGTTAATGATGATTTAGTTGATTGCAAATTATACATTCCGTTTGATTTTTATTTTACAACAAAAAAAGTTTTTGAAATGATTTCACCAACAAAATTGATTTTTGCTGGTTATGATATTTGGCCGAATTTCATTTGGTCAGCATATGAAAAGAGAATCCATACAGTTATTTTTTCAGCAACATTTACATTTCATAATAAAGCCCTTTCCGCGCTAGTAAAAAATTTTTATAAATCACTTTATACAAATATTTCTGCTTTTTATACTATAAATGACGATGATTCCGAAAGAATAAAAAATTTAATATTTCAAAAACCCAATATAATTATAAAGACTATGGGAAATCCAAGATTTGACCGTGTAAAAGAAAAATCAGATACTTTAAAAATAAAAAAAAATAAAAACTTAATAAAAAGAACTAAAAGAATCATTCTTGGAAGTATCCATAATTCAGATAAAGATATAATTATTGAACCACTTTTAAAGCTTATGCTGGATGATGATGAAATATGTTGTATTTGGGCACCTGATGAGATTGAAGAAGGCAGGATGCTTGATATAGAAATTTTTTTTAGAAAAAAAAATATTAGCATTGAAAGATTGGGATCAAAATCAATAAATAAAATTAAATCGAAAGTAATTTTAATTGACACTATCGGAAAGCTTTATAAGAGTTATTGGTATGGGCAAATTGCATATATTGGCGGGGGATTTTCTAAAGGAGGTGTTCACAATGTTATGGAACCTGCTATAACAGAATTGCCAGTTTTTTTTGGTCCCAACTATACCAAATCACAGGAAGCTAAACAATTAATTAACGCGGGTGGAGGTTTCAAAATTAATAATGGTGCTGATTTTTACAATGAAATTAAATCGCTTTTGAGCAACAAAAAACAATTGGTTAAATCAAGTCTTTCATCTAAAAGCGTTATTGATGAAAACCTTGGATCATCAAATCGTGTTGTCCAAGGAATATTGAATGACTGATCGTGTTTCATTTGATATTTGTTTTAATAATGACAAAAAAACAAAAAAAAATATTAATCTAGAATCAGGAATAAATGTAATTTATGGGGAAGGTGGAATTGGAAAAACGAAATTAGCTCAATCGTTAATTAGCAAACCTTTTAAAGGTTTAGGTAATTTTAAATTAAAAAATATAAATACTCCTAAAAATATCCAGATTATTGATCATAATCCATTAGATTATTTTGTTTGTGAAACAATTGAAGAAGATTTAGCATTTGGTTTGGAATGCAATTTAAATGATCAACTTCAATTAGATCAAAAATTTAAAAAACTAAAAAAAAAATTGAATTTTATTTCAAACTGGAATTTACATCCAACTAAACTAAGTTGCGGTGAAATGCAAATAATGAATTTATTTAGCGCATTTAGTATAAGCCCAAATCTTCTTGTGATAAATAATGGATTGCTATATGTAAGCAACATCAATAAAACTAAATACTTAAAGATAGCAAAAGGTTTATCTGAAGTTGATACAAATGTGGTATGGCTAACTTCAGAATATAGTGATTTAGAGCTTGGTGACACTGCTTGGGAGCTAAGCTCAAGTAATTTTTGCTATCCTAATTTTAAATATCCAAAGTATAAGAAAAATTATGTTACGAAAAATTCTTTTTCGTTAAAAATAAAAAATCTAAAATTTAAATATTCAAATTCTCCAAAAATTATTTTTAATGACCTTTCTTTCTACGATAAAGAAATGAGTTGCCTTGGAATAACAGGTCAAAATGGTTCCGGTAAATCAACTTTGGTTAAATTGATGTCTGGTACAGTAAGTCCTGCCTCTGGGCAAATATTATTAGATTTAGATTCTAAAAAGCCTCTTTTAGGTATACTGGACCAAATTCCTGAAAATTTGTATAATGGACTCTCTTTTTTTGAAATAACAGAAAAATTATTATACCATGGAAGGCTTAAAAAAGATAATATAGAAAAAATCGTGTATGATCTTTCCTGTTTAGGGATAGATATTGAGCTTTATAAACATCTACCTATAGAGGAAATATCTTCATATGTTGTCAAAGCCTTATTAACAATTATTTTATTTAACTGCAACTTCAACTTATTGGTCTTGGATGAACCAACATATAATTTTGGCATAGCTCAAAAAGTAATGTACTCTGATATATTAAGTAAAATCAAAGAAAAGAAACATTTGATCATTTTTTCTCATGATTTTGAATTTTTAAAATCTAATTGTGATAAAATATTTAATATTGATGAAGTTGAAACTAACAAATAAATAGTAAAAAAATTTAAATGCTAATCAATAATACAAAAATTGCTACTTTGGCAAATTTAATAAGTTTGTGTAGAGCATTGATGGCTATCCCAATAATATATACATTGAACTATGATGGGTACGAGGCTATAACTTTTTTACTTATAGTAACTGCTACACTTTCTGACGCATTGGATGGATGGGTTGCTAGAAAATCCGGCGCAGTTACGAATTTTGGAAAATGGATAGACCCAATGGCAGATTTTGTGTGCATAGTGTCAATATTAGGATATCTATCATTAGTGGACAGATTTCCTGGTTGGTTTTTATTATTTTATGTAATAAGACATTTCTTTATATCAGTTTCAGCTATTTATTTTTTAAATAATAGTGATTTTATTTTAAGTTCAAATTGGTGGGGAAAATGGTCAGCAGGCATAACCTCATTTGCAATAATTTTGTATATATGGCCTTGGAATGTATTTCCAAGACTTAAGGAATTGGTTTTGTTTTCATCTACATTTTTATTAATTATAAGTTGGTTTATTTATACAAAAACTTTTTACAAAGAGTATAAGAAGATAAACTTTAAATAGAATATCATATCGTATGAAAGATTTAAAAAAAATAAGTTTAATTAGCCTAGGTTGTGCAAAAGCATTGGTTGACTCAGAACTTCTGCTTGGAAGTTTAAACAAATACAATGTTTTAACTACAGATTCTCATGACCAAGCAGATGTGATTATAGTCAATACGTGTGGCTTTCTAGATTCTGCAAGACAAGAATCAATTGACACAATTTTTGAAGCAGCTAGTTTAAAAATTAAAGGCAACTTAAAAAAGTTGGTAGTAATGGGGTGTTTATCTGAAAGATATCCTGAAGAATTATCAAAGCAAATACCTGAGGTAGACAAATTTTTTGGCACTACCAATCAAAATGAGATCATAAAATATCTGTTTGGCAAGGACCATGTATCTGATGATCCAAATTACTATCGATCGCTATTAACGCCAAATCATTATGCTTATTTAAAAATAGCTGAAGGCTGTGATAACGGATGCTCTTTTTGCAGTATACCTTTGATGAGAGGATTACAAAAAAGTAGAACTATAGATTCAATATTATGGGAAGTTGAAAAATTATTAGATAATAACGTAAAAGAGATAATGGTAATAGCACAAGATTCTACATCTTATGGGTGGGATTTAAAACCTAAATCATCACTCGCAAATCTAGTTCAAGAGCTTGACAAATCTGGAATTGATTGGTTTAGGTTGCACTATGCACACCCAGCCCATTTATCATTAAAAATCATAGATGCATTAGCAAATTCAAGTAATTTTTGTAGATATATTGATATACCTATACAGCATGGTTCTGATAAAATATTAAAATCAATGAGAAGAGGACTTGACAGTAATGGCATCAATAAAAGAATTGAGCTTTTAAAGAAAAATATTCCTGGAATTAATATAAGATCGACTGTTATTGTTGGCTATCCTGGTGAGGGTGATGATGAATTTAAAGAATTATATGATTTTATAAATGAGAATCAGTTTGACAGACTTGGTGTCTTCACATATTCCGAAGAAGAAGGTACTTTAGCTGAGAATCTTGAGGACAATATTCCTATTGAAGTTAAACATGAAAGAAAAGGCCAATTGCTTGATTTGCAGGCTGAAATAAGCCTAAAGAAAAATAAGAAAATGATTGGAAATATTATTAAAGTAATTGTTGATAAAAGCGGAATAAATACATCTGTTGGTAGGACTGAGTTTGATTCTCCGGAAGTTGATAACATAGTTCATATTAAAGACTCTGCTGAAAAAGGAGCCTTTGTAAATGTTAAAATAGACAATGCAACTGAATTTGAACTTATTGGAAATATTGTTAATTAATTTTTAAAACTCTGCCATTGATTAGAATATACTTTTCCTCTTAAATTTGTCACTATGTCAGATTTTATTGTGAATTCAGAATACTCACCTTCAGGTGATCAGCCAGTCGCAATAGAGCAATTATCAAATGGTATCGTCAATGGAGATGAGCATCAAGTTTTATTAGGAATTACTGGATCTGGAAAAACCTTTACAATGGCAAATGTCATTGAAAAGGTTCAAAAACCAACTCTTATTATTTCGCACAACAAGACCTTAGCAGCTCAACTTTATGGTGAGTTCAAACAATTGTTTCCTAACAATGCGGTTGAATATTTTATTAGTTATTATGATTATTATCAACCTGAAGCTTATCTACCAGTTACGGATACTTTTATTGAAAAGGATATGTCAATCAATGAAGAAATTGATATTTTAAGATTAAAGGCTACAAGCTCTCTACTTAGTAGAAAAGATGTTATTGTCGTTAGTTCTGTTTCATGCATATATGGTATTGGCTCTCCGGATGATTATAAGGATAAAGTTATTGTTTTAAAAAAAGGCATGAATATAGATAGAAAAAGGTTTTTTAAAGAACTAGTAAATATTCATTATTCTAGAAATGATTTATCCTTCGAAAGAAGTAATTTTAGAGTTAGAGGTGATGTTGTTGATATTTTTTTGGCATATGATGATGTTGGGGTGCGTTTGGAATTTTTTGGTTCTGAATTAGAGAAAATTTACAGGTTCTATCCACTCACTGGAGAAATACTAAGCGATCATGAAAATGAAATCATTTACCCTGGGAAACATTTTGTCACAGATCAAAATACAATCAATAGAGTAGTTAAAGAAATCAGTAGAGATTTAGTCGCAAGACTAGAAGAATTGAAGAAAAATGATAAACTTTTAGAGGCTCAGAGGCTTGAGCAGAGGACGAATTTTGATATAGAAATGATGATGGAGGTAGGTTATTGTTCTGGAATTGAAAATTATTCCAGATATTTCTCAGGAAGGAAGCCCGGAGAAAGACCTTATACGCTTATAGATTTTTTTCCAAATGATTTTATTACAATTATCGATGAATCCCATGTTTCATTGCCGCAAATTCAGGCTATGTACAATGGAGATAGAGCTAGAAAAGTAAACCTTGTTGAGCATGGGTTTAGACTTCCCAGTGCTTTAGATAATAGACCTATGAAAATAAATGAGTTTTTTGAAACTCAGAATCAACTACTTTATGTTTCAGCAACACCCTCAAACAGGGAGCTTGAGCTAGCTGAAGGTGTTGTTGTTGAACAGTTAATTAGGCCAACTGGCTTGCTTGATCCAATTGTAGAGGTTCGAAAATCTGATGGTCAAATTGATGATTTGATCAACGAAATTAAAATCAGAGTTAAAACTAAAGAAAGAGTCTTAATTACTACACTAACTAAAAGGATGTCTGAAGATTTAACTGATTACTTAAGAGGTGTTAATTTAAAAGTGAGGTATTTACATAGTGAAATTGACACTTTAGAGAGAGTTCAGATTCTGCGAGATTTAAGATTGGGTGAATTTGATGTTCTGGTTGGTATAAACCTCCTAAGAGAAGGGCTTGATTTACCAGAAGTTTCATTAGTAGCAGTAATTGATGCTGACAAAGAAGGTTTTTTGCGCTCTAAAAGTTCTCTAATGCAGGTAGCTGGTAGAGCAGCGCGAAATATAAAGGGTAAAGTAATTTTGTATGCAGATAAAACTTCTGATGCAATGCAATATCTTATAGATGAATCTTCTAGGAGAAGAGACATTCAGGAGAGATTTAATTTAGAAAATGATATTATTCCTTCAACTGTCAATAAATCAATAGATAGCAGCTTGATGCCTGATAAAGAAAAAGATTCAGATTATGATAAATTATCTAGCAAAATAAAAAATAGCAAACAGGACAATTTTACTTTAATGGATAAAAAACTTGCAATTGAAATGATGCGAGAAGAAATGCTAAATGCAGCAGAAAATTATCAATTTGAAAAAGCTGCAAAACTCAGAGATGAAATATCGCTTTTAGAAAAAGAAGCAATAGGTATAGTTTAAATGGATATAAATCTTTTACAGCAAAAAACTGGAATTGTTGGAAATTCTGATGCCATTAGTCAGGTTTTAGAAATGATTCTCCAAGTTGCGCCTGTAAATATTTCTGTTTTAGTTACTGGAGAATCAGGCACTGGAAAAGAAAAAATTGCAAAAGCTTTGCACCTAGCTAGCAAACGATCAAACCAAAAGCTAATAACAGTCAATTGTGGGGCCATACCTGAAGGAATCATTGAAAGCGAATTGTTTGGCCATAAAAAAGGAGCTTACACCGATGCTAGGGGTGATAGAAAAGGTTATTTTGAAACTGCAAATAAAGGTACAATTTTTTTAGATGAAATCGGTGAGACTCCAATTGATACACAGGTCAAGCTTTTAAGAGTAATTGAAAATGGCGAGTTTACTCCAGTTGGAGAATCCAATCATATGAAAACAGATGTAAGAATAATTGCCGCTACAAACAAAGATCTTTCTGACCTAGTTGATAAAAAACTTTTTAGAAAAGATTTATTTTACAGACTCAAAACTGTAACTATTAATTCACCCGCCCTTAGAGATCGCTTGGAAGACATAAGTTTACTAGTTGAGCGATTTGCACTTGAATTTACTCGTTCTAATGATATTTCTTACAGAGGATTTATGCCTGAAGCTATAAAGATACTTAAAAAGCAAGAATGGAATGGCAATATTAGGGAATTAAAAAATTTTGTTGAGAGTATTTTAGTTCTTGAAAAAGGGCAAAGAATTAGCCCTGACATGATTAAAATGCATTTAAATATTTCCAAACCTGGCAAGGAAAATAAATCCCTCCCAGTTTTATCATACCATTCTAATGACTATGCTGAAAGGGAGCTAATATTAAGGCAATTGTTCCTCCTAAAACAAGATGTTGAATTCATCAAACAAGCATTAACATCGCAAAATATTTCTGATCTAAAGCTATTACCATCTTTTGAAAGTGAATACAGTCATAATAAATCAAGCAAAATTGATAACTTAAAGATTGATCAGGAGGATGATCAATTTATAAAAAATCGATCAATTGGTGATATAACTATGGAAGACTTAGAAAAAGAAGCTATTGAAAGAACTTTAAAATTCTATAAGAACAATAGAAGGGCCACTGCTAAATCTCTTGAAATTAGTGAGAGAACTTTATACAGAAAGATTGACCAATATGGTCTAGACAGGAAAATAAAAATTGAAAAATTTTAAATATTTTATTTTTTCTTTATTATTATCTTGTAGATATTATTCTTTAGCTGGTAGCATACCACCACATATAAACTCTATAGCCATTCCTATTGTTGAAAATCAGACATCGGAATTTGGTATCAGCGAATCTGTCACTGAAAATCTATTAAATATTTTTTTAAAAGAAAATATCTTAAAAATTACTGATGAAGAAGATGCAACTTCAATCTTAAGAGGTAAGATTATTAGGATAACTGATGCACCTTATACTTTTACAAAAGAAGAGGCAGTAACAGAGTATAGATTTACAGTTCAAATGAGTTTAGAATGGTTTGATGTAAAGAATGAAAAAAATTTATTAAAAAGAACATTTAGTGGCTGGGGAGCTTATGGTTTATCTGGTGATATAAGTTCTGATGGCATAGATAATGATGGTGATGGTTTGATTGATGGGGAGGACGATAATGAATTTGGCGATCCCCGTCAGTTTGCAACAAAAATTGCAATTGAAAAAATAGCTGAAGATATACTAAATGAGATAATGACAACCTGGTAAGAAAAAGGAATTAAAAATTGAAAATAAGAATATCTGAATTAACTAATTATCTTGATGAAAATGTTAAGATAAGTGGATGGGTATACAATATAAGATCGATTGGAAAAATATGGTTTCTAATATTGCGCGATGGATCAGGCTATTTGCAATGTGTTACGGTCAAAAATGATGTTGATGATGAGGTATTTAAGTTGGAAGAAACATTAACACAAGAATCCTCAGTTTCAGTTTTTGGTAAGGTTAGAAAAGAGCCAAGATCAGTAGGAGGAGTTGAGTTATCAGTGTCTAAAATAATTGTTCATCAACTTTCAAATGAATATCCAATTTCAAAAAAAGATCATGGGACTGATTTTTTAATGACAAATCGACACTTGTGGCTTAGGTCAAAAAAACAAAATGCAATATTAAAGATTAGACATCAGGTAATAAAAGCTACAAGAGACTTTTACGATAATAATGGCTTTATTCTTGTAGATTCCCCAATACTAACAGCAAACTCAGTTGAAGGTACAAGCACTCTCTTTGAATTAGATTATTTTGATAGATCTGCATATTTAACCCAGAGTGGACAACTGTATGGTGAATCCAGTGCGATGGCATTTGGCAATATTTACGTTTTTGGACCAACTTTTAGAGCGGAAAAATCCAAAACTAGGAGACACTTAACTGAATTTTGGATGGTGGAGCCCGAAATGGCATTTTGTGATTTAGAGCAAAACATGGATTGGGCTGAAAAGCATGTGGAATATGTTGTTAAGCACTGCCTTGAGCACTGTAGAAATGAACTTGAGACGCTTGAAAGAGATATAAAAAAACTAGAAAGTATAACATTGCCATTCCCGAGAATAACATATGATGATGCAGTAGAAATTTTGAAAAATAATAATGTAGATTTCAAATATGGTTCAGATTTTGGAGCCACTGATGAAACCATGATATCAAACCAGTATCAAAAACCGGTAATGGTTCATAGATGGCCAGCAGAATCAAAGGCATTTTATATGAAGCGAGATCCAAAAAATTTAAATTTAGCGTTAGGTGTTGATATGATTGCACCAGAAGGTTATGGAGAGATAGTTGGCGGAGGGCAAAGAGAGGACAACTTCGAGGTTCTTATAAATAGAATCAAAGAGCACAATCTCCCAATTGAACATTTCAAATGGTATCTTGATTTAAGAAAATTTGGTTCCGTACCACATTCGGGATTTGGACTTGGAATTGAAAGGACAGTTGCATGGATTTCTGGTACAAAACATATCAGGGAAACAATTCCCTACCCTAGAACTATGTACAGGCTCGAACCATAAATGAAAGTAGCAATCTGTCAAATTAATCCAACCGTAGGATCGATAAATAAAAATAAAGAGAAACATTTAATTTGGTATGAAAAAGCAAAAAAATCAGGAGCTCAGCTTATTATTTTTCCTGAGCTATCTTTGCTTGGCTACCCCCCTCAGGATCTACTTTTGAGAAAGAAATTTATTGAACAAGCACATAAAGCCACTGTTGATCTCACAGCGAATTTTGAAATTCCTACAATTTTTGGGAGCACATTTTTTGAAAAAAATAATTTATACAATTCTCTATTTTTAATAGCTAATAAGTCTATTGAAAAAATTTATAAAAAAATTCTTCTACCTACCTATGATGTTTTTGATGAAGCAAGATATTTTACTCCGGGTGATAAACCTTGCACAATGTCTTTACAAATAGACAAGAAAATTTACAAAATTGGTTTTCAAATATGTGAAGATCTTTGGGACTATCAATACAATAGAGATTTGATAAGAGAAATGAATGATTTAGAAGTAGACTGCATTATAAACATATCAGCATCACCATATACTTACAATAAGTTTCAAGACAGAGTTGAACTAATTAAATCTAAAGTAAAGCAGTACAACATAACTTATGTTTATTGCAATCTGGTTGGAGCTCAAGATGAGATAATTTTCGATGGCCAATCTTTAGCAATTAATAATAAAAATGACATTTTAAATGTTGGCAAAGCATTTGAAGAGGATTTGGTATTGTTTGATTTAAATCAGGCAAACAAAGTAAAAATTAAGTCACTACCAAAAGAGGAAGAGCTATTCAAAGCTTTGGTTTTGGGTGTTCGTGATTATTTTGAAAAATCTTACCATGAAGAAGCAGTCATCGGTTTAAGCGGGGGGATAGATTCAGCGCTAACCGCAGTAATTGCCAAGGAGGCTCTTGGATACTCTAATGTCCATTGTGTTTTTATGCCATCAAAATATTCAAGTGATTTAAGCATGAAAGATTCAAAAAAATTAGCGAATAATTTAAATATTGATTTTCAAGTTATTCCAATTAACGAACTTGTTTTTTCTTTTGAAAAATCTTTAAATCCTTTTTTTGAAGGCACTGAAGTTGGGATTGCGGAAGAGAATATACAATCAAGAATAAGAGGAAATTTATTGATGTCATTATCTAATAAATTTGGCTGGCTTGTATTGTCTACTGGCAACAAAACTGAAATGGCCTTGGGTTATTGCACCTTATATGGTGATATGAACGGCGGTTTATCTGTTATTTCTGACTTATCTAAATCTGAAGTATATGCAATTTCAAAATGGATTAACCTGAAATACAAAAGTGAAGTAATACCCAATAGTATATTGACTAAAGCGCCCTCTGCAGAACTTAGACACAATCAAATAGATCCTTTTGATTATGAGATGATCAGTCCATTGGTTGCGAAATTAATTGAACAATCAAAATCTCCAACGGAGTTAATTGAGATGGGATATGAAGAATCTGTAATACATGATATATCTAAAAGATTAAGAGTTAATGAATTTAAAAGAAGACAAGCAGCACCTTCATTGAGAGTTACTAGTAAAGCATTTGGCATTGGGCGTAGAGTTCCAATAATTAACCAATTTGACGAATTGCTTTAGAATGAAAATAATTTTAGCATCGTTGATTCTATATTTGTCTTTTGAATTAAAAGCTCAAAATAATTCCCCATCAACTTATTGGGCTTCACTAAAAAAAAATGAGAAAACTGCGTTTATTAATGGAGTTTATTCTGCTAGCGCTAAAGTTAAGTATCATCACAAACAAGAGGTAAAAAAACAATACAATCAAGACCCTAATTGGGTAGAGCCCTATTTTATTGAAAGGTTTTATGAAATTCTTGATGAACATAGATCGAAAAAAATCGGCTACAATGTTGACATTATTGCTGATGCAATGGATGCATTTTATTCAAATTACGATAATGGATCTATTCCAATATTAGAGGCTATTAGAATAGTTTCTTTATCACAAGATGGAAAAACAGAAAAGGCTGACATTTATCTATTGAAAGCACAAAAAAGATATAAACCCTAAAGTACTTAAAGTGAGTATTCCATCATCAAAACTTCTTTTGTGCCCTCTTCAGTTTTTTGACTTCCAACTCTTTTAAATCCAAACTTTTCATGAAATTTTTTTGAGATTGAGTTCATTGGTTTAATGTTGTATTCACAAATAATATTTTTAAATTTACCTTTAGAATAATCTATCAAATCGTTATATAACATCGTTCCAAATCCTAAGCCAATGCTTTTCTCGTGTATCACAATTCTGTCAACATACATAAATGAGCTATATCTTTTTGAAAACCATAAGTAGTTTTCACTTTTATAGTTTAGATTATCTGTTAAGCCAATCAAGAAACCATAAATTTTATTTTTATTTTCGCACTTAATTAATTTAAAATATTCAGACACACTGTAAAAATAATATAAGGATTTTTCATCCATAAAGCTTACAGCTGGCATTGCTTTTTGATTAAGCGATAAGATTTTTGAAAGATCACTTTTTTTCGTATCAATTATTTCATATTTCACAATTATAAATTTTACTAATCTTTGATTGAATAAAAATAGTTTTTAATTTAAATTTCTAGGCTATTATATTAAATAAATTTTAAATAATTAAAATAAATAATAGATAAAATTATTTCTATAGGAGAATTGATTAAGTGTCAACAAAAATACGATTAAAAAGAATTGGAAGACGAAACAGACCATTTTACAGGGTTGTGGTTATTGACTCAAGAAAAAAACGCGATGGCGCTGCGATTGAAGAGTTAGGATGGTTTAATCCTGTTCAACATGATAAACCCTACAGTCTAAATCATGATAGAATTTTACATTGGTTAAATCAAGGTGCTCAACCATCAGAAGCGCTCCATGGCCTAATGAAAAGATCTGGCTTAGCATATAAATGGCATTTAATAAAACAAGGCCTTGATGATAAGACAATTGAGAAAGAAATGAAGAAATGGGCTGATGATCAAGATAAGAAAATCTCAAGAAAATTAGAGAAAGAGTCTTTAGCCAAAAAATCAAAGAAAAAATTAACTCCCGCTGAGGAAGAAACTCCCGCTGAGGAAGAAACTCCCGCTGAGGAAGAAACTCCCGCTGAGGAAGAAACTCCCGC